>CAJTTU010000108.1:9613-10162 GCA_910579325.1 uncultured Lachnospiraceae bacterium
ATGTGCAAGACAGACAAGGAGAATTATGAGAAATACTGGGACGATATCAGCCCGTTTATCAAGTTTGGCTGCTTAAAGGACGACAAGTTCTGCGAGAAGATGACAGACTATATCCTGTTCAAGAACCTTGACGGCAAGTACCTGACACTTCCGGAGTGTCTCGAGGTCAAGAAGATCGATCCGGACGAAGCGGAGAACAAGGATGAAGCCACAGAAAGCACAGCAACCGCCACGGATGCAGAGACCGGTGAGAAGGTGGAGGCAGAAGTCGTTGACGGGGACGGCGATGCGGATAAGGACGCTGAGAAGGAAGAGGCAAAGGAGAAAATTATCTACTATGTGACAGACCTCGTACAGCAGAGCCAGTATGTGAATATGTTCAAGGAGGCAGGCATGGAGGCTGTCGTGCTGCCGGACAAGATCGACCAGCCGTTTGTATCTCAGTTGGAGTCCAAAAATGAGGGAATCAAGTTTGCACGCATCGACGCCGACCTGACAGATACCTTCAAGGCGGAGAACTCCAAGGAGGAAGAGGAGGAGCTCACCAAA
>CAJTTU010000108.1:10208-11327 GCA_910579325.1 uncultured Lachnospiraceae bacterium
GCTGTCAATAATGATAAGATTACTGTAAAGGTAGAGAAGCTCAAGAATGAGGACATTGCCTCGATGATCACTGTTTCTGAGGAATCCCGCAGAATGCAGGATATGATGAAGATGTACGCGATGCCCGGCATGGATATGGGTGCGATGGGCAGGGAGGGTGAGACGCTTGTCCTCAATGCAAACAATCAGCTCGTGTCATATGTGCTTGACAACAAGGAGGGCGAGAACGTGGAACTGATCTGTGAGCAGCTATATGATCTGGCACTGCTCCAGCAGGCGCCGCTGCAGCCGGAGGCTATGACAAAATTTATCAGCAGAAGCAACAAGATTATGATGCTCCTGACAAAATAAAAAAAGCAGGCTTTTGCCTGCTTTTTTATGCGCAGCCCCATGCAGAGGAATTATGCCGCTAAGGCGGCGCATGGGGCGCGCGGCGAGTAGGGGAAGATGGCTCTTCCCTACTCGATTTTTGTTTTGTTAAGATTCCAGCATATAGAGCTGGGTAATGCGGTCATTTTCGATGAACCAGGAATCCTTATCCTTTGTGCCGGTCACCTGACAGAGTGTACTGCAGATGCCAAGGGTGGGATTCCACAGATAATCCCGTTCCTCGTAAATGCCAATCAGCACTTTTCGGTCCACAAGTCCCGTAAATCCAAGATCTTTTACCGGTCTTAGCCCGAGCGCAAAGCCCAGACGGGAATTGCAGGTAGAGACAATGATTCCTTCCTTGAGAATATTGCGTATTGTCACGCTTTCGTAACAGTCCTGTACGACGCCGATGGTGCGTGCATTGTATGCGCGTGTCAGATTTTCGTCACGCAGATCTGTCTGTAGCAAATACCTTCCGTCCTGAGTTGGAAACGTAAAATTTTCATCTGCAGCATCTGAGTAGAGCACGAAACGTCCAACTCCCAAATACACAGCAGGATATTCCCTGCCGCAGTACATTACATAGAGTCCCTCGCGGTATTCACCGGTAGAAGTGCCTTCGAATTCAAAACGTTCCTTCATATTTGCCTGCGTCTCCTTTTCGTTTTCGTTCCTAAGAGTTCAGCCATGTCCGTCAACTATAATTAATCATATAATATGAAAAACGCGATGGCAAGGGGGTAAAAC
>CAJTTU010000109.1:0-1861 GCA_910579325.1 uncultured Lachnospiraceae bacterium
AGGCCCAGGTGGAGGAAATCATTTTTGCGGAATTGATTTATCGGTAGATAAAAGTGTTTATTTTAGCAGGAGGACAAAACAAATGCCCTCCTGCTGAATCGTAATATCCTGCCCTTCGTAGGGAAATCTTAAGAAAGTTTGTAGGGAAAACAGAGGACAGTCACCCATAGTCCTGATATAATAGTTGTGGAGTTATTTGGCCTTTTTACGCAACAGCATTTCAAATTGTGGTATAGGGAACAAGGAGAACAAAATGGGTATCAACATTTTAGTGGTAGATGATGAAAAAGAATTGGCTGATGTCATAGAGCTTTACCTTACCAACGACGGCTATACTGTCCATAAATTCTACACCGGAGCAGAGGCCCTGGACTGTATCGCACATACGGATTTAGACTTGGCAATATTGGATGTTATGCTCCCTGACGCGGATGGCTTTCAAATCTGCAAAAAAATCAGGGAGAAGTCCTATTATCCCATCATCATGCTTACAGCAAAGGTGGCTGATGGGGACAAGATCATGGGCTTGACAATCGGAGCTGACGATTACATCACAAAGCCGTTTAACCCTTTGGAGGTTGTCGCCAGAGTAAAGACACAGCTTCGGAGATATTTGCACTACAACAATTCGCTTCCAAAACAAGAAGAACCGGCGCATGAATATGATATTCGTGGGCTTATCATCAATAAAGATAACCACAAGTGCTTTTTATTCGGGAAGGAATTGCAGTTGACCCCCATTGAGTTTTCTATTCTCTGGTATCTCTGTGAACACCAAGGGATTGTCGTTTCATCCGAAGAACTTTTCGAGGCGGTATGGGGCGAGAAATTTTTACAGAATAACAATACGGTCATGGCCCACATCGGACGTCTGCGGGAGAAGATGGACGAGCCAGCCAGAAATCCAAAATTTATCAAAACGGTATGGGGAGTAGGTTATACCATTGAAAAATAAACGAAATAACGATTTTCACCAATTCCGCGTGAAAATTCTTCTCCGCATTATCGCTATGCTGGGGATTGCCGCCGCCATCATCTGCATCACATATTCGTTTTTGCTGCGCGGCAATTTTGCAAATCTGATGATCTTCCTCCTGCAAAACATTGGGGGGATGGACTATGATGCGGCGCTTGACCTGTATAGCCGGGTATTCCGCAGTCACATGGATACGATCATTCTGCTGTCTATTCTGTTTGTATTCATTGGCCTGCTCTATATCTTCCTGCATTGGTTTACAAAATACTTTGAGGAAATCAGTAAGGGAATGGATGCCATACTCCAGGATACCGCAGGGGAAATTTCCCTGTCCCCGGAACTGCTCTCCATTGAACGGAAAATGAACATAGCGAAGCATACGCTTGACCGTCAGAAAAGTGATATGCTGATTGCCGAGCAGAAAAAGAATGATCTTGTCATGTATCTCGCCCATGACTTGAAAACGCCTCTGGCCTCATCCATCAGCTATCTGAACCTACTGCGGGATGAAAAACAGATTTCTGAAGAACTGCGGGAAAAGTATCTTTCGATTTCTCTTGCCAAGGCGGAACGATTGGAGGACTTGATAAACGAATTTTTGGAAATCGCAAAATATAATCTGTCCACAATTACGCTGCAATACAGTGAAATCAATCTGACACGCTTGCTGGAACAGCTTGTATATGAATTTCAGCCCATTTTCGAGAAAAAGGGCCTGACCTGCCGCCTTGTGGCTGCGGACGATATACTGCTGAAATGTGACGCTGACAAAATGCAAAGAGTATTTGACAATCTTTTGCGGAACGCAGTTGTTTACAGCTATGACGGAACAGAAATTATCGTTCAAGCCGAGGACGGGCAAGACGGTCTGATTTTGAAATTTTC
>CAJTTU010000109.1:1871-11031 GCA_910579325.1 uncultured Lachnospiraceae bacterium
GATATTTGAGCAGTTTTACCGGCTTGACGCAGGACGCGGGACAACCGGGTCGGGCCTGGGCCTTGCGATTGCAAAGCAGATTGTCACGCTCCACCAAGGGTCTATTACAGCGGCAAGCGAGGACGGTTTAACGACCTTTATTGTAACGCTTCCTGTTTTGTAGGAAAATCGTTAGAAAGTTCGTAGGGAAAACGCAAAAAGAGCATCCGCGATTTTGGTATGATACAACCAAAGCCGCCGATGCTCTTTTTTAGGAGGAATGACAATGTTTATGATCAGGGAAATCTTGGGCTATTGTATCATTAGCGCCATTGGGCTTGCCTGCATGGCCGTTCTCTATTTGCCAATCTGCTTTTTGCTCCGAAAGCAAGTACCGCCAGCAAAACAGTTTGCCTATTTCCTGTTTGGGGCTTGTGTCCTTATTGTTCTTGCGGCAACGGTTATCGTCGGTGCATCTAAAACATCTGCGGCAGACCGTTCACTGAACCTTGTTCCATTCCGTGTTTTTCAAGAAACCTGGGGTATGCCAGAACCGAAGAAGATCGCCCAAACCGCCGCTAATGTTGTGATGTTCGTTCCGCTGGGATTTTTGCTACCGGTCGCCTTTCCCAAGATGCGGAACCTTTGGAAAGTCACACTTACTTTGGCATTACTCTCGTTTGCGATTGAATTTACACAATACTTCACTGGCAGATCAGCCGACATTGACGATCTGATGCTGAACACGTTAGGCGGCTTATTGGGATGTCTGTTTTTCTTCGTAGTTTCAAAGTTGTTTCGGAAAAACGGACGAAGCCGTCCCGTAGGAAAATCGTAAGAAAGTCCGTAGGAAAACAGTTGAATACCGTGTGAGCAAGCAAGGAAAAGGCGCTTTTGTTTTTGGTACAATGACCGTGCCAAGGCAAGAGTGCCTTTCATTTTATAAACAGGAAAGGAGTTTTTACATGGAATTGCTGATCGATCATGTTTCCAAACGGTTCAAGGACAAAAAAGCCGTCAGCAACATCAGCTTAGAATTGACGCCGGGCGTGTGGGGCCTGCTGGGGGCCAACGGCGCGGGAAAGACGACCTTAATGCGGATGATCGCAGGAATTATGCAGCCCACTTCCGGTCAAGTAATTTATGATGGCGTCCCTATTCAAACGCTGGGGGAGCAGTATCGGGACATTTTCGGCTATCTGCCCCAAGACTTTGGCTTTCATCAGGAGTTCACGATCAAGGACTATTTGGCATATGTCGCCGCACTGAAAGGGCTTCCAAAGCGGCAGAGCTGGCGGAAAATACACGAATTGCTGGAACGGGTTTCGCTGCTGGATGTCTGCAACAAGAAAATTTCCAAACTCTCTGGCGGCATGAGGCGTCGGGTTGGAATTGCTCAAGCGTTGCTGAATGACCCGGAGGTTTTGATTTTAGACGAGCCTACCGGGGGCCTCGACCCTGGCGAACGGGTGCGCTTCCGCAATCTGCTTTCCGAGTTTGCACATGACCGCATTGTACTGATCTCTACCCACATTGTTCCTGATGTGGAGTATATCGCCACCTGCCATGCGATGATAAAAGACGGTAAACTGCTGGCAACTGGAACAACGGAGGAATTAGTCAAGCTGGTAGAGGGCAAGGTATGGGGATGCACAATTTCGGCGGACGCTGTGCCGGAATATGAAAGCAGGCTCCAGATTATCAGCCTGCGGAACGAGAACGATGGCAGCGTTTCCATCCGCTATCTGGCGGAGCGCCCTTGTAATGCCAATTCTGTTGCGGCTACTCCTCGTTTGGAGGACTTGTATTTATATCTGTTTCCGCAGAGCAGCGGGGAAAGTGATAGGGGGTATCGTTAAATGAGAATTTTACGATTGGAATTAAAGCGGATGCTGAAATCAAGGCTCACTTGGATTTTGCTGGTGCTGTCCCTGCTGTTTTCCGCTCTGCTGGCCTATCTGCCGACTACCTATTGTTACAGCAATTATACGGACGAGGCTGGAAATGAGATCAGCTTGACCGGGCTTGCGTCTATCGCCTACGAAAAAGAACGACAGGCGGATGCCTCTGGTATCGTTACCCCGGAGCGGGTGCGGGAAGCCGTCGAAATCTATCAAGCCTGCCTCACATTCTATGGGGTAGCAGAGTCTTACGACTTGCCGGAGGGCGTCTATGAGCGGGAGATACTTCCCATCGCTCCGCTGCTCCACGGTGTCAAAGAGGCATTTGCCGACCCGAACACTGGCATGGCTCCCTCAATCATGGAAATCGGCCCGGAGAAAATCAACGATTACTATTCCGTTTGTGAGGCCCGGATCACTTCTCTTATGGCGATGGAGCAGCCAGACAGCCAAGCGGCCCAGCACAAAGCGGTGGAGATGTACCGTCAAATCGAAAAGCCTTTTGAAGTCTATCCCGGTATGAGTTCCACCATTATGGACTATCAGAATATCATGGGCTTTCTGGTGCTGCTGTTCTGCGTGGTAATTGCTGCGCCGGTGTTCTCTGCCGATTATCAGTCTGGTGCAGATGACATTCTGCGCTGTACCAAATACGGAAGAATAAACCTGGGCATCGCAAAATTACTTGCGGCTCTCTTGATTAGTGGGCTGGCGTTTATTATCTGCGCTGTTACATTTACTGTGGTGACGAACAGCCTGTTTGGTTGGGAATGTATCAAAACCTCTATTCAGATGATGTATTCCATCGTGACTTTGGCAGAAATGGACATAGGCCAACTGCAAATCCTTTTTGCTGTTGCTGGTCTGCTCTCTGTTCTGGCCTCGGTCAGCTTTACCTTGTTTCTTTCATCAAAATGCAAAAGCACGGTATCGTCCCTTGCTGCATCGCTGGTATTCTGCATCGCGCCGGTAGTGATCTGTATGACCGTTCCAGGCGCATTGTCCACATGGCTGTGCAGTATCCTCCCCGCCAGCGGTACAAGTATCCAAACGAGTATCCTCTACGCAATCACTGATTTCCAGTTTTTGAATTTTGGCAGATTGGCTGTTTGGACACCGTATGTCATGATTGGGTCTTGTGTTATAGAAATACCCCTGTTTTCATTCCTGACGATTCGCTCATATTGTAAGCATACTGTAAATTGACCCTGTATTGAATACCCTGGTATGATTGCCGCACGACGGCAAAAGAAAAAAAGCCGTCGTACAGCATAATTTGTCATGCCCTAAGATGATGGCTTTTGAGAAATCGAAAGCCGTCATTTTATACTTACTGGCGGCATATAGGAGGCTGCCGCCATGCGATTGCGAATAGATAGGCATTTATCAAAAAAAGCCTAATCCCCGTAGCGGCGTCCCCTACCCAGGCTTGCGAAAATAGTCGTTTTCTGACGGCTCATAATGTTGTTACTTGCCCCCGAATGGCCTTGTGCCGTCCGGGGGCTTTTGCATTTCCAGGCCAGCAATACCGGCCACGCTGCCGCTCTCCGCCACCTCCGTTCAGACCCCAAAAATCTGAACGGAGGAAGGGACGATGGAAATCACCATCAATTACTATGGACAACCTGTGTCCGTTTCGGTGGAGGTCTACGAGTATCTCACCTAGGCCGACCACAAGGCGGAGAACCTTGCCCATGAACAGCGGCGGCATTGGGACGGGCGTGAGTATGACGAGTACATAATCAGCACCGAGGGCCGCTTACCCTATTGCGCTACTCCGGAGGAACTGATCTGCCAGCGGGAAACACTGGATGAAATTCTGGCAGTGCTGGCCCTCTGCACTCCCACCCAGCGGGAGCGGTTTTTGCTCTACGCCCTGCATGATTTCAGCTATGCGGATATTGCCGAGATGGTGTCAGGATGCTTGACGGAGCCGGGATGGCGAACTTGACAAGCGAGGAGATGACGAATGCAATCGCAAGCATCAGGTAAGGCTTATTCATTCGGATCAATGGTATGGCAACGAGTTCCGTAAATTTCGCGGGCGCTTTGATCTGCTCCAGCCATGAGACATAGCCCATGCAAATGCCGATTACAAAAATCGCGCTGGTAAACTGCGTGATGGCTGAATTTTGAATCAGTTCAAAGACGTCTACGAGAATATTGCCGGTTGACGGATCGATCACACTGGTTCCGGTAACCGCCATCCAGAATGTTCCGAATATAAGGGCAAGCAGCAACATTCATGCGGTGGGATTCCACCCTTTAAGCAGTCCTGCCATCAGCAGCGCGAACATCACGACTGTGATTGTAATTGGTAACATGAATTATTGGTCCTCCTCTTCTTCATATGCGTTTATAGTTGTTGCCCGAGCTATATTTATGATACAATAAAAACATAGTATGAGAAATATAATGACAGTGACAGGAAAAATGGGTTTTCCTGTCAGTCTGATAACAGTGGCGTCAGGGAGGATGACAAATGTCGTTTACAATAAGTGAATTTTTAAAAGAGCATAAAGAATTCGAACTGAAAGCGGGAAAACAGAGTGTTGAAAATATGGTTTATCGGCGTGGCGATTATTGACGGCGTAGGAGGGGTGCTTTATGTGGAACCCGGTGACCTCGTTTTTTCTTCCGGATACATTTTTAAGGATTGTTTGGAAGAAGTGCAAAATTTCATGCTTTTATTGCATGCGCATGGCGCGGCGGCGCTATGTATGAAAGAACAATATTTCTCATTTTCGGAGAATCTGACGCGGCTTGCCGACGAACTGCAACTGCCATTGATCAGTATAACGCGCGCAACGCCATGGAAAACGGTAATCATGAGTATTTCTGAAAAAATACGGAATGAAAAGCAGCGTTATGATACCAGAAGGAATTTGATCCGTTATCTGCTTTCGGGGGATAGCCTGGCAGAAGAAATCCAATGGTCCGCAAGACGCTGTCTTGGATATGATTTAAAAAAGGCATTGTCTGCATATTGTTCGCGAGTGGAAAGTTCGCTGCGGAAGGCGAGGATAGAATGGAACTGGCAGATGTGGTTAATATAGAAATTTTTAACATCCTGATGAAAGTCAGTGATTGGGAGCCTGCTGTTAAATTTGTTCAAAGATATCTTGGCACACTTATAGAGTATGATAAAATCAATGGGACCTGACGTCAGAACTGGAAATGATTATTAACAGTGACTGGAATCTCAGGGCGGCCGCGGACAATATGTTTTTCCATTATAATACCGTGCGAAATAAATATCAGAAGATTCTAGACCTTCTAAAATTGAGAGAAGTGTCTGCGGAACAGAAATTTAAACTTTCTTTAGCCTGCCGATTACGGCATATTTTGGATAGAATGGGATTGAAGGGGAAAAACGACTGATATTTATGAAGTCGGGATCAGAGAGATATTTTTGGAAAAATCAGAGGATGAGAATGTATAATTACATGTATATCATAGAATGCGGCGACGGCAGCCTGTATACCGGCTGGACCAACGACCTGGCGAAACGGCTCAAAGCTCACAACACAGGCCAGGGAGCCAAATATACGAAAAGCCGCAGGCCGGTGAGGCTTTGTTACTGGGAGCGCTTTGAGACAAAGCAGGAGGCTATGAGCAGAGAGGCGCAGGTGAAGCGGCTAAACAGAGCGAGGAAAATGAGTCTGATTACAAATGAGAATGGACTGCCGGAGCGTCTGAATCAAAATGCCGGGAAAAATTCGGCGGAAGATTCCGACGGGTATATGAGGCCCAGGGTCATGAGAATCCGGCCGGTCAGCAGTCAGGATAATAAAATGTCCATAAGCCGGGTATATGAGGAAAGTTGGAAACAGGCGTACCGGAATATCATTCCTCAGGATTATCTGGACAGTATCCCGGCGGGCGCCTGGTGTGAGGCGGCATTCCGCCCGGATATGTATTCGCTGGTTATGACAGATGGAAATGAAATTGTAGGAACAGCGTCTTATTGCAAACGCCGGCTGTTTGATGGTTTGCCGGATGAAACGGATTTTTCTGTTTTAAAAAAAGCGGGAGAAATCATATCCATTTATTTCCTTCCTCAATATACAGGAAAAGGGTTTGGGACGCTTCTGACGCAGGCTGTGCTGGCGGAGCTGAAAAAGACAGGATACCAGAACTGCTGTCTGTGGGTGCTGGAGGAAAATGAACGGGCAAGGCGTTTTTATGAAAAGATGGGGTTTATTTCTGACGGGATATCTATGGAGCAGGAGATCGGGGGAAAACGGCTGCGGGAAATGAGGTATGTTTTTGGGCTGGGATAAGGCTTTACACCTGATATTCTTTTTGTTATACTTATTGCAAATTACAAAGATCGAAGATATTAAAAAAGGAAAGAGGTGAATAAATGACACGTTTAGAGTTATTAACCGTATTGCTGTCGATTAAAGCTTTATTGGAGAGTGATAATAAGGATAAGGCTTTGGAGCTTATTAATGAAGTGATCGCGGAAGCGAAACGAAAAGATACTACAAGCAGCGGCTGAGCAATATCGGCTGCCAGGGAATGAAGTGTAAAGTCTTGCCAGATGATTAAGGCTTTACATTTTTGTTTTAGGAAGGGAAAAAGATGAATTTATTAATTTTAGGCGGTTTTCTTGGTTCGGGAAAAACGACGGTTTTGTTGCGGCTGGCCAAATATATTACCGGCGACAATGTAAAGCCGGGCGAGACGAAGGTGGCGATTATTGAGAATGAGATCGGCGAGCAGGGGATTGACGATAAGATTCTGAAATCCGGGAATTATTCCGTGGAGAATCTGTTTGCAGGCTGTGCCTGCTGTACCTTGTCCGGTTCCGTGCCCGTATATGTGAGCAAAATCCAGAAGGAATTGAATCCGGAATGGCTGATTTTCGAGTCCACCGGCGTGGGCTATCCGGCCAGCATTCAGAGGACGATCAAGGAAGTGCTGGATGTGGATTCCAGAATCTGCATTATCGTGGACGCGAAACGGTGGCTTCGGATTGAAAAGCCGATGGAGCAGCTTTTGAGCGGTCAGTTTGAGAATGCGGATGTGGTGCTGATCAATAAGAAGGATTTGGTAGATCGGGAGATATTGGAAAAAGTGACGCAGTCCGTGGCGGCCCATGTTCCGGATGTGAAGCTGATTCCGATCAGCGCGGTGGAGCCTGTTTCTGAGACTGTGTGGGAGGAAGTGCTGGGGCAAAAATAAATGCTGATTTCTATCATCTGGTATAAGCCTGCCATATAAGGGTGGCGGATATTCGATGAGGAAACGGTATTTAGACAGATTGTCGGAAAGTCGGCCGTGGTGCATAACCGGTGCGAAATATTTGGAATGTGCTGTTAAACGAAATATCATAGAGATATGCAGCGAAAAAATTTCAAATTGCAGTCGTATTTTCCGGCGCTATAGGAGATTGGTATGGGAAATGCAGGTTTGGAACATGAAAATAGGGAAAACAATGGGAATCAGGAAAACGATGAACACAAAGAATTCCTGTCATTAGGAGCGGGAGCGATTCTTGCGCTGATTTTGCTTGCGGTTTTTCTGACAGCGACAGGCATTCAGGTACAGGGCTGGATTCGTTTCGCGGTGATTCCGGTTTATGTGCTGCTGCTCTGTCTGTGCAGCTGGGTTGTAGACAGGCTGATGGGCCGGAAGGGGAATAAGGATAAAGAGAACTGAAGCCGAAGGGCATGGATATGATGTTCGTCAGACGGGAACGGTATGGGATTATACGTGTGTAAAAGGGCATTGCGGTTTGGGAAGACGGAACACCGATGCGGGAAGAGAATAGAGCCGCATGAGACGAATATGAAGTAAGAGAATAAAAAGGATGAAGAGGATTTGATTTATGTGGTATGAAGAAAGTGTATTTTATCAGATTAATTTATTTGGTTTCTGCCAGGTGCCGGAGCGAAACGACGGGGTGCTGGCACATCGGATTCAGAAAGTAACGGACTGGATTCCCCATATGTCCCGGCTGGGGATCAATGCGGTGTATTTCTGCCCTTTTTTTGAGTCGGATGCCCATGGATATGACACCCGGGATTATCTGAAGCTGGACTGCCGGCTGGGAGACAATGAAGATCTGGGGCAGATGTGCGAAGCCTTTCACAAGGCGGGTATCCGCATTGTCTTTGACGGTGTGTTCAATCATGTAGGCCGGGGCTTCTGGGCTTTTGAGGATGTGTTAAAAAAACGGGAGCAGTCGGCCTATAAAGACTGGTTCCACATTAACTTCGGCGGCAATAACGGCTATGACGACGGTCTCTGGTATGAGGGCTGGGAGGGCCATTATGAGCTGGTGAAGCTGAATTTACAGAACCCTCAGGTAAAGGATTATCTGTTTTCCTGTGTAGACCAGTGGATGGATACGTACAAAATCGACGGCCTCAGGCTTGACGTGGCTTATATGGTGGATAAGCAGTTTTTAAGGGAGCTGCGCAGCCACTGCCTGGGCAGGAACCCGGAATTTTTCCTGCTGGGGGAGATGATCCACGGCGATTATAATCAGCTGGTCAGCGACGAGCTTCTGCACAGCGCGACCAATTATGAGTGTTATAAGGGGCTGTATTCCAGCTTTAACAGTATGAATTTGTTTGAGATTGGCCATTCACTGCAGCGGCAGTTCGGCTCCGAGCTATGGTGCCTGTATAGGGGGAAGCATCTGCTTAGCTTTGCGGACAACCATGATGTGACCAGGGTGGCGAGTATCCTGAACGAGCCGAAGCATATTCCGCTGCTGTATGCCCTGCTGCTTGCCATGCCGGGGATTCCCTGCATTTATTATGGAAGCGAGTGGGGAGCGAAGGGTGAGAAAAGCCAGGGGGACAGCGCCCTGCGCCCGGCATTTGACGAGCCCCAGTGGAATGAGCTGACGGATCTGATCAGCAAATGCGTGGAAATTCATAAGAAAAGCCCGGCGCTTTGTTACGGGGAGTTTCGCATTGCCATGATGACCAACCGCCAGCTGATTATCGAGCGGCGTTACGAAAGCCAGCGGATCTTAGTAGCGATTAATGCGGACGGAGAGGATTATATGGCTCATTTTGACGCCCAGGCCGGGCGGGCGAAGGATCTGATTACCGGACGAGATCATGATTTCGGGGGCGGAAGTCTGATGCCGGGGTATAGTGCGGCGTATTGGGAGGTATATTGATTTTTGGGGGATGTTTTCCGTTTTCCCCGCATATGGCGGGGGTGATCCAAGAGTTAGGAGAAAAACTCGTAAGATCAATAACCTTTTCCCTGCATATGCGGGGCTGGATTTTGATTACGGAGTATTCGATAAAATG
>CAJTTU010000110.1:0-249 GCA_910579325.1 uncultured Lachnospiraceae bacterium
TACTGCCTGCTTTACGATAGGCGGTCATATCACCCACCACAAAAATAACAGCAGAAGACGCATTTATTTGTTGATTAAACTCCTGTTTTAAGTCACAAGGACGACAATCAGGATCGTTTGAAATACTACCAGAAACCACTTTAGCCATATCTATGAAATCTACTTTATGCAAATTATCAGTACCCCATTGATTAAGAACAGCAACGACATTTCTATCACCACTATCAAACGAATAATCAGCACTAATAT
>CAJTTU010000110.1:259-10950 GCA_910579325.1 uncultured Lachnospiraceae bacterium
GTAGCTGCAACCTAGCACCTATTTCCATCTGTTGGACTGTATAACAAAATTATTTTATCTCAAGTATGCCCATATTTCTACAAAATTCGTGGGATTTTTCGGTTAGACTATTGACCAGTTTGTTTCTTAACCATTCAAATGTAAATTTTCTGTGAATTTGATTAAAAAGTCCTTTACAAAACGTCACTGGAATTACGTAACGGGCTGTTGGGCGGAATAGAGGCTGACATGGAAGGAATATGCTCGATCATAGCGCTGATTTTCTTTGCCACATATTCAAAGATATAGTATTCCTTCGCCGTGTAGGCATCCGTAAAATTATTATAAATCAGTCGATAGTGAAAGCGTTTATTTTGATAAAGGTTATAACCGAGTGTGGAGGAATATCTGCTGCGGTAAAGGAAAACGCCTTCGACGGATTCATACTTATAAAATGACGGATCATTGATCAGGTCATTAATGATGTCATAATCCCCGTCTTTGGAGAGCGGGGCGTCCTGGCCAAGGCTTTTTTAATTTTCCTGTTATATAAAACATAATTTAAGAAAATGTCTGCCAGCGATATACGGCCTTTCAGAACCTGTCCCGAAAGCATAATGATTTCTTTTATGCCGTCAGCCGTATAAGGGCAAGAAAAAATCTGGTGTTCCCAATGGTTAAAATCAGAAAAGATTCGGTTGATATCATTTACCAGCGCCCAGGGATTGACTGTCGGGGGCAGGAATATAAGGTCACATCTTTCTTCTTCCGGCAATTCTTCATCTTCCCACAGGTGGATTATCATGGGGGGCAGTTTGTGATCAAAACTTATGGAGGCAGCCGTGTGAAACGGCTTCCTTTATTTCCCATAAAGCAGACATTGTTGTTCATCAAGAATAAAATTACAGCAGCGTTCGGCAAGGTTTCCCCAAGCCTTTCCATGAGTAATCATGTTATACAACTTTCCAGCCTGTTTCAATATGGTGTCCTTATGTGAGTTACACCATGAAAGCTGATTGGAAAGCAGATTCTTATAATCAGTATCAGGTTTGGTATCGGTTTCCAGAATTCTGATTTCTATCTTAACCAGACATTCCTGCGGCACAGGAATCATATTGTTGAAGTTAATTGCCCCTAATTCGCCACTTTTGACTTTCAGAAAATCAATCTGGTTTTTCATGTGCAGGTGTTTGGGTTTTGGGGATGTAAGTGGGGCATAGTAATGAAAGTTATTCACAGAAAAGACGATACCTACAAACGGGCGAACAGACTTTTTATCCATCGTGTATGGGACACGGGGATCTGTCTTTCTCAAAAAATCACAGTACGCTGCATCAACTGTGTAAAAAGAAAAAATCATGATATTTCTCCCAAAAGATGAAAGGCTGAACTTCGCGGTTCAGCCCTTCGCTTTTTTAGCTCCCACTTATGGTAGGGTACACCGCTTTTTTAGCTCCCACTTATGGTAGGGTACACCGCTTTTTTAGCTCCCACTTATGGTAGGGTACACCGCTTTTTGAGTATCGCTACTCATTAATATTATTATACGCAAAACGGAAAGATATGTCAATAGTTCGGATAATATTTGTAAAAAAATGTTAAATCCTATATCGCCGACCGCAAAAGCTCCTTCACATCCTCCGCCATCCCTTTATGCTCCTCTGTCTGGCAGCATCCGTCCACTAACCCGGCCAATGCGGCATAAGAGAAGCTGCTTCCTTCCAGCTTTTCGCCGATGGAGCGGATAAAAGCTTCGTCATTGGCATCGGAATAGAGTGCGGCAGTTGTGATCTTACCCTGTTCCACATTCAGCCGCAGGTCAAAATCTCCCCAGGCAAAGCGCTGGTTAATCTGGTAGCTGAAATCGATTTTCCGGCCGTACAGCCACTGGTCGGACTCGAAGAAGGCCTGGGTTTCTTTCAGCTCCTCCGAAGCCGTGGCGGAAGCCAGGTCGAAAGGCGCGGCCTTTAAGCCGTAGACGGTTTCAAAAGCCGAAACCATCTTTTCCTTCATCAGATCGATGGTCAGGTCAGGCCGGAATTCTGTCAGGTTGGCCACCCGGGAGCGGACGGAGCTGACGCCTTTGGAGGCCAGCTTTTGTTTGTCCACGTTCAGATAGGCGGACATGCTGCCCGTATCCACATTGATTAACAGGGTTCCGTGGTGGTACTTCCTGTCGCCGGAGGCGTAGAAGGCGTTTCCGGAAAATTTCCGTCCGTCCACCGTGATATCGTTTCGTCCTGTCTTTTCCGCATGAATGCCCAGATCCCGGCAGGCCTGGATAATCACCTGCAGCTGGCGGTCCACATCATAATTGTTCTTCTTTACCAGAAAGGTGAAATTCAGGTTTCCCTTGTCATGGAACACCGCGCCGCCGCCGGAAAGCCGTCGTACCGGATGGCCGCCGTCCTCCAGAAGATGGGTGACATTGCATTCCTTCCACAGGTTCTGATTTCTGCCGCAGACTACGGTTCGCTCATTCTGCCACAGATAGAGGATCACTTCGTCCTCCTCCACATGGTCAAACAGATATTTCTCCAGTGCCAGGTTGTAATACGGGTAAAATCCAGGGCTGATTACCTGGCTGATTTTCTGAACCATTTTGTTCTCCTATTTTTGTGGTTCCTTGCAGGCGGCGAATCAGGCGGATAGACCGGGAGCCGATTGGCGGACGCCGTAAAGGTTTCTGTCATGTTGTTCCAGGATGTCAGAACAGCTGTCATAAAAAGTCAGCTGTGTTTGGCGTACGGACTGCTGTCCGTAAAAGTCAGCCATGTGTCGAAGCGTTTACTCGATCAGCACGCAGCCCACATAGGTCAGCGTACCGGGGCCATAATAATAAGGAATGTCATTTCTGGCGCACACGTCGCTGACTACCATGCCAAGCGCCTCCATGGCAGAAGACATTTTGTGGGGGAACCTGCAGGGCTCGTCAGGATATGTACAGGTTTTGCACCGCTTGCACTGGCCGTCGCCGATAATCAGGGCGTCGGGATACTGCTTGCGGATTTCGTCGCAGTAAGCGTCCATGTGCTTTCCGTGTTCTTCGGCGATCTCCATCATCGTCTCGAAGTCAAGAGAATCCTCCAGCGCTCCGGTGGTCTGGACAATCAGACCTTTCTTAAATTTGTGAATCCGTTCGCTGCATTCCTCCAGCGTTCCGCATGCGGGCGGACAGGCCCAGTTTTTGTCGTAGGCCTGGCATTTATTGGCTGCGCAGGATTCTCGTACTTCGGGGCGCACCTCAATGGTGTCCGCATTCAGATCGCCCACATGGGAAAATCCGCAGGACAGCGCCAGCTCCTTTAAAGCGTTATAGTCTGCCATAATTCTTTCCTCCTAAATCAATATTCCGGGAATTCCAGCTCATCCACATAGCAGTCCTGGAAGTCCGGATGGGTAGCCAGTTCCAAAAATTCCGTCTGTCTTGCCACCTGGTCGCAGTGGTGGAATTCTTCCTTATTTAATGCCGCTATTTTCGACCCTTCGCCGGCGGCGTTCCCGATCGGCTCGATCCGGTCTCTCAGCTCCTGGGGAAGCAAACCGATGGCGCAGGCGCTGTCAGGCGACATATAATTGCCGAAAGCGCCGGCGATCATGATTTTTTTGATGTCCTCCTGCTTGATTTTCAGCGTATCGGACATCAGGATGATACCGGCCGCCATGGCGCTTTTTGCCAGCTGTACCTCCCGGATATCCTTCTGGCTTAAGAAAATCTTTTTCCCGGTGCCGCTTTCCGTTTCGTCTGCCAGGACAAAGGAAAGGAAGTTGTCGATCTTTTCCAGACGGTGGGCATTGGCCTTTCCGATTTCTGTGGTCAGGCTTTCCGGTTTTTCCAGACGGCCGCTGGAAGCGATGATTCCCGCCTTTAACAGCTCGGCGATAATATCCATCAGGCCGGAGCCGCAGATGCCTACGGGCCTGGCGTCTCCGATGGTGGAGTAAACCAGCTGATTGTTTTCAAAGTGGACATGGTCGATGGCGCCCTCGGCCCCACGCATGCCGCACTGGATTTTCGCCCCTTCAAATGCAGGGCCGGCGGCAGTGGAGCAGGCGATCATATGGTCTTTATTGCCTAAAACCATCTCGCCGTTGGTACCGATATCGATGACCAGCGTCAGCTCCTCTAACGTATCAAACTGAGTGGCCAGCAGCACGCCGATGGTATCCGCCCCTACGAAGCCCGCGATATTGGGCAGCAGCATAATTTTTCCATGTGGATGGATCTTGATGCCGTACTGAGCGGCCGGCAGCATCATGGACTCGCTGACGCTGGGATTGTAGGGAGAATGGACCAGAGCGCCGGGCATGATGCCGGCAAACAGATGGTGCATACAGGTATTTCCCACCACGGTAATCATGTAAATTTCCTCGGTGGTGATGCCGGCGTGAAGGGCTGCCTGTACGGCCAGGTCGTTCAGCGCGCCTCTGACGCAGGAACTCAGCTCCTCCACGCCCTCGGCCAGCGCATGGTTGCTCCGCTGGATCACGTCCGCCCCGAACTGTGACTGGGGATTTAACATGCTGCTGATCGCCAGCTCTCTGCCGGTGCGGGCGTTCAGCAGATAACCTACGATCGTAGTGGTGCCGATATCGTAAGCCATAACATACAGAGGCTTCTCGCCGTCGGCCAGGTCGATGATCTCATTTTCGCACATGATCACGTCGGCCTCGAAATTATGCGCCAGCAGATAGTCGTAGAGGCCGGAGATGATCGGCAGGGAAACCGGGATATCCTCAACGGGGACGCCGGATGCTTTCGACACGGCTTCCTTTAACCGCGCCCAGTCGGAACGGCTGTCGCCGATCAGACATTTTTCCACGGTCACATGGTATCCTTTGATGGCCGGGTCGATGACGATGTTCCGTTTTGCGCCCTCCAGCAGAATGCTGTGCTTTAAAGATTCCGCTTTCAGTTCGACTTCCATATCCTCATGAACCTCGGTCACGCAGGCTTTCTGAATGCCTGCGGGGTTTCCTGAAAGAATGTTCACCAGGCACTTGCCGCAGGTGCCCTTGCCGCCGCAGGGCGCGTCGGGGTGAAGCTGCGCTTTGATCTGGGCGTCCAGCAGGCTGGTTCCCTCGTCCACCATGACGGTTACGTCCTGGGGGACGAAATGTACTTTAAACTGTCCCATAAATACCTCCTGATTTAGTTCCGCAATTGTTTTGTATTCCATTTCGCGACCGTTCTTGCCACGCCGCGCGGACTGTGTATGTATGAAAAAACAATCTGCATCTATTTTAGCAAAAATGAGGGAAAGTTGCAATGTAAATAATCGAGACCAGGCGCAATCAGACACGGACATACTGGCTTCGGGGGTATCGATATGTTTCGAGTAACTGGTTTTCTCGGAGCAACGTTCACTAACAGGGGAACGGGGAGGCTGATTGAACCGGGGATTGTTAATAATAGTAATCCCTGTGAGAAACCTCCCGGAACCCCTCCTTTTTATACAGCCCGAAAGCGGCCTCGTTCAGGCTTCCCACTTGTAAGGACAGCAGCGTATGCCCTGGTTTTAAACAGGAAGGGATGGCGTAAAGCAGCGCCGTTCCCAGCCCCTGGCCCTGCAGCCTGGGCAGAATACCGAAGCCGGACAGGTATGTGCCCGATTCCCATTCCGTCAGATGAAAAATGCCGACAGGCCGGTCCTGCGCATAGGCCAGGTAAGTTCCGGTCAGGGGCGTGTCGAACATTTCTCTCACAAAGCCTTCCGAAGCGGAGCGGCCGTCGCAGAAAATGGTTTCGTGAATTTCCGCGCACTGTTTCAGCGTCTGGTCGGAGGGCCGGATTTGCCGCAGGCTCAAAGTGGTCCGGTTATCGCCGTCTGTGCCGGTTCCTGGTTCCGGAGCCATCTCCTTCTCAAGAATATACTCCGAATACTGATATTCCCCTTCCATCGTCTCCAGCGCAGCCAGCGCGTCGCCGCTGTTTCCGTCGGTGACAAACAAAAGCTCCATATCTTCGATATAATCCTCCAGCTTGATCAGCGCTTCATTCCACAGCCGCTTGAAATATCCCCTCTGCCTGGCCATAGGATGGGTAAAGCCCATCGCCTCGCCGTAATACCGGTCGGGGAGAAACAGGGACAGGAAGCTGACCAGCTCGTTGTCCTCATAGAGCAGGTAAAAGCAGGGGAGGGCGGAATCGAAGCAGCCCTCTGCCGTCAGCGGCGGCGTCAATGTAACCGGCTCATAGTCCCGGCAGGCATCCAGCAGGGTCCGTACCTTTTTCAGTTGTTTTTCGTTCAGGTGATTTAAGATTTGTATTTTCATAAAATAAAAGTCCTCCAATGCTTAAAATATACGACGATTACAATATTTTTTCAACTTATTTATGGCTTTCCGCGAAAACCGGGCAAAAAAGAAGATCCTGTTTAGAAAATGTTAAGAAAATCATAGAAAACCTTTTTCATTTTATCTGTTAAAATATAGACTAATATTTTATCTATCTTTTTTATACTATACTTCGGAGCATAAGGAGAGCCAAATGGAGCAGTACAGGATTTTGATCGTGGAGGATGACAGGGAAATCGCGGCGGGCATCGCCATTTACATGAAGAACCAGGGATATCAGGTATTCCAGGCCTACAACGGCCAGGAAGGCTTAAAAATCCTGGAGACGGAGGAGATTCATCTGGCCATCGTGGACGTGATGATGCCGGTGATGGACGGGATTACGATGACGATGAAGTTAAGGGAACAATATGATTTTCCCGTGATTATGCTGACGGCCAAGTCGGAGGAAATCGACAAGGTAACGGGCCTGAACATCGGCGCCGACGATTATGTGACGAAGCCTTTCGCCCCTATGGAGCTGGTGGCCCGGGTAAATTCCCAGTTAAGGCGATACGCCAAATACCTGGCGGTGCTGGGCAATGAAAAATCCGACCATGTCTACACGGTGGGCGGCCTGGAGCTGAATGAGGATACGGTCCAGGTATTTGTGGACGGCGTCCAGGTCAAGATGACGCCGTTAGAGTTCCGCATCCTGGCCCTGTTGATCAAAAATCCCGGCCGGGTATATTCCGCCGACGAGATCTATGAGCGTGTGTGGAATGAGCGGGCGGTCAATACGGACACCATTATGGTTCATGTGAGAAAAATCAGGGAGAAAATTGAAGTGAACCCGAAGGAGCCGAAATATCTGAAGGTGGTGTGGGGTGTTGGATACAAAATTGAAAAGCAATAGCAATCTGAAAAGCGTGGTTCTGGTCTGGCTGCTTCTGACGGCCATGGCCGTGATCACCATGTCTCTGTATCCTGTGGTATACGCAAGGCTGGAAAAGCAGGATGCCCTGCAGATGGAAGCATCGGAAAAGCAGATGGACGATTTCCTGACCATGATGTACGCAGGCAGCATCGGCCTGTACTGGGACTATGTGAATTCCTATCAGGAGGAGCCGCTGTCCCCGTCCCAGCTGTATTTTCCGAGAGCGAAGGACAGCGGCCGGAAGGAGACGGGCGCGGGTCAGGCCGATACTGCTGTCGATGGGGGCCAGGCGGCGGATCTCACTGCGGGCGGCGGGTCAGACGCAGGGTTAAAAGCCGCTCCTTATGATTCAGAAGACAGCATGGCCGCAGGCGAGTTTACGGAAACCGTCTATTACGGGGAAGAGGAATATATGGAATCCGAGGAAACGGATATGTGGGACTCCCTTTATTCCACCCAGTTCGACGAAAAGGTCAAAGAAATTTTCCAGACCTTCCTGCGCAACTGGGTGCCGCAATATGAGCTGGAATATGAAATCTATTCCGCCGGTGAGGCGGGACGGGGCAATGCGGTCAGCGATTTAAAGCGGCTGGAGGAGTCCGGGGACAATGAGGTGAAGGAAAAATATGCCTTTTATGCCGCTTTCCGTTTTGACAAGGTGGGAAATATTTCGGTCACTTCCTTTAAAGGGATACAGGAACGGTATCTGAACCGTTATATCAGTGAGTTCCAGGACAGAAACCGGCTGCTGAATCTGGCGGAAATGGATGGATATATGGGTCCGGCCGATATGATCAGCCGGGGGCCGGAGGACACGGTGATTATTTTCGCCTCGGCCAGGGATAAATTTTATATGACTAAGGAGTCGGAGGATTATTTTAAATATTCCACCGAATACCGCTTCGGCAATGCGGGCTTTACCGGTTTTCTGACCCTGGCGCTGGCGCTGATCGCGCTGGTGGGAATCGGTCTGCCCTTTATGGTGAAGGAAAACGGCGGCGCCCGGTTTGTGATCAGGCGGCGGGTGCCGATGGAGCTTGTGGGAGCGGGAGTCGTGGCGCTGTTTTGCCTGTATGGGCCGCTGTCCTCCATGGGTTATTATACGGCGACGAATTCCCTTTTTGCCACCTTTTTGGGCAAAGGGCCTTCCGCCGCCCATACCTTCGCGGACTATCTGTTTAATTACAGCGTGTGGATTCTTTATTATGGTTCGGCCCTCTTTCTGGCGCTGGCAGTGCATCCGCTGTTTACCCTGGGGCCTGTCCGTTACCTGAATGAATATTCTTACTGCGGGCATTTTCTGGTCAAATGGGGCAGGCAGGTGAAGCATGTCTGCATCCAGCTTCTGGGGCAGTTGAAAACGGTGGATTTGAAGGATACCGCCGACCGGCAGCTGCTGATCCTTTTAGGTATTAATTTTGTTGTGCTTACCGTTCTGTGCTGCGCATGGGTGGCCGGCGTGGCCGGGCTGTTTGTCTATACCATCGTCCTTTTTCTGATGATCAGAAAGCGTTATGAACGGGTGCGGGAGGATTATTGCGACCTGCTTTTAGGCGTCCAGGAGATGGCGGACGGGAATCTGGAGATACGGCTTCCCGAGGATCTGGGCGTGTTCAATTCGGTGAAGGAGGAGCTTCTGGAGATCCAGACCGGCTTTAAAAAGGCGGTACAGGAGGAGATCAAGAGCCAGCGGATGCGGTCGGAGCTGATTACCAATGTGTCCCATGATTTAAAGACGCCGCTGACCTCTATTATCACTTATACCAACCTGCTGAAAGAGGAAGGGATCACCGAGGAGCAGCGGCAAGAATATATTGAAACGCTGGACCAGAAATCTCAGCGGCTGAGACGGCTGATCGAGGATTTGTTTGTGATCAGCAAGGCCAGCAGCAACAGCATTGTGTTGAACCCGGTGAACCTGGATCTGGCGGCGCTGATCAAGCAGGTCATGTTCGAGCTGGACGACCGGGTGAAGGCGTCGGAGATTGAATTCCGCTGTTCCTTCCACCCGGATAAGCTGCTGGCCTATCTGGACTGTGACAAGACCTACCGGATCTTTGAAAACCTGGTGGTGAATATCCTGAAATACGGAATGCCCCATTCCCGGGCCTTTATCACCGGGGAGAAGATTCAGAATGAGATCTGGATTACGCTGAAAAACACCTCGGAGCAGGAGCTGACCTTCCAGTCCGAGGAGATCACCGAACGGTTCGTCCGGGGCGACCAGTCCCGGAATACGGAAGGGTCAGGGCTTGGCCTTGCCATCGCGAAAAGCTTTACGACGATCCAGGGAGGAACCTTTGACGTGGTGCTGGACGGGGATCTGTTTAAGGTGATATTGAAGTGGAAGGCAAATGAATAAAGGATAAAAAGCGGAAGCCTCTCAATCATTGTTTTGGAAAAACAGGGTGATTGGGAGGCTTTTTTGCGTTTGTAAAAGTGGCATATGAACTTCTTACAGATATTTCCCGGCTTCCTTCGGGCTCAGATGATACTTCAGGCTATTCCTGTTTCGGACAGGTGGACCGGTATATTAAGTTCATGGGAAAAAGCTTTCGGCGTTCAATCTGCCTTTTGTTTTTCAGATCGATCAGCATCAACAGCGCAGTCGAAATCATTTCATTCACCGGGATATCCAGAGTAGTAATCAGATCGCCGTCTCCCGGCAGGCTGTCAATGGGATTGATGGAAATGATTTCCATTTCCCGGGGGACTTCTATATTTCTGGCCTGCAGCTCCTGATGGATTCCGAGAGCAATCTGATAAGAGGTGGTATATACAGCGGTTGTGCCGCAGTGAATCAGCTGATCTACGCTGCGCTGTCCGCCTTCACGTGAATATTCACAGAAAAATACGCTTGCCGTTTCCACATTGGCGCAGGCGCAGCCGCCGGCAAAGCCGAGCAGGTGGTGATTGAAGCCGCCGGCGTCGACGAGGGGAGTGACCATGGAGATATTGTTGTGTCCCCGGGCCGCGAAAAGCCTGACGATATTGGCGGAAGACTGAGCGTCGTCGCAGATTACCTGAGGAAATTCGTCGGATTCGCAGTTAAACAGGACGATGGGAATCTCCGTGTCCAGCTGCTCTAAAAAAGAGATATCGGCTTTATTCATTCCCGAAATAATCAGACCGTCGCAGAATTCCCCTTTCAGCGTATTGCATTCGGACAGCTTTCCCGGAGAATAGGCCTGCATACTGATTTCTACCGGACGGTCCAGATCGTACTGGGCATTTTGTAAACTGGCAAAAAAAGAGCCATAATGGGAAAGAGAGCTCCGGATGGCCACAAGCATCACGATGCGCATAAGGAAGGACTGGTTTTGTTCCGGAACATTTTTTTTGCTGACCTTATATCCAAGGGCGTTAGCCGCGTCAAATACTCTCTGCTGTGTGGCTTTTGAAATGCGGAATTCGTCGCCCTTGCCGTTTATGACAAAGGATACCGTGCTTAAGGAAACATTGGCGAGCTTCGCGACATCTTTAATACTGGACATAATCC
>CAJTTU010000111.1 GCA_910579325.1 uncultured Lachnospiraceae bacterium
CCGGTTCTTTTCATACTCTGTCAGGATTTCTTCCACGGTCATCTGGCTTGCGGCTTTCATTTTCCAGGTGTCCGGGTTATGGCAGTAAAGGCAGCGCATGGGACAGCCCTGGAAAAACACCACAAAGCGAATGCCCGGGCCGTCCACCGTGCCGAAGCTTTCCGTTGAATGAATGTAGCCTGTTTTTTTATCTTTCTCACATGGAATCATGGAATGTCCTCTGTATCACTTCGTCCTGCTGAGCCTTGGTCAGCTTGTGGAAATTCACCGCGTAGCCGGATACCCTCACGGTCAGCTGGGGATATTTTTCCGGATGAGCCTGGGCGTCTAGCAGCGTTTCCCTGGAAAATACGTTTACATTCAGATGATGGCCGCCTTTCTCCATATAGCCGTCCAGCATCTCTGTTAAATTGTCTACCTGGGTTTCTTTATTGCTCATAATCTTTAAACCTCCTAAATTTAGTTCCGCAACTTCCTACGATAAATTAATATTCCCGCACGCCGCGCAGTCCCGTTCGATCGACAGCTCTATATTATCCCCCAGCACAATCAGATCCTCTTTTCCCAGCGCGTTGGGAATGATGGAGAAGGTGTTGGAGATGCCGTCCTGGGCGTCGGAGAAGGACAGCTTGGACACGGAACTTAAGGAAGCTACCGCGCCCTTTTTATCCCGGCCGTGCATGGGATTTGCGCCGGGGGCAAAGGCTTCGCCTGCTTTTCTGCCGTCGGGGGTAGAGCCGGTATTCTGCCCGTACACCACATTTGAGGTGATGGTAAGAATAGAGGTGGTGGGAATGCTTTGGCGGTAGGTGTGATTTTCTCTGATATATTCCATAAAGGAATGGACCAGCTCCCTGGCGATGCCGTCTACCCGGTCGTCGTCATTGCCAAACCGGGGATAGTCGCCCTCTGTCTCAAAATCCACGGCGATGCCATCCTGATCCCGCACCGCTTTCACCTTCGCGTATTTAATGGCCGACAGCGAATCCGCCACCACCGACAGCCCGGCGATTCCGGTGGCAAACCATCTGGTCACTTCTTTGTCGTGAAGGGCCATCTGAATCCGCTCATAGCTGTATTTGTCATGCATATAGTGAATGATATTCAGCGTATTCACATACACGCCGGCCAGCCAGCGCATCATGTCATGATACCGCTCCATCACCTGGTTATATTCCAGATATTCCGACGTGATGGGCTGATACTTCGGTCCCACCTGCACCTTGCTGATTTCATCTACGCCGCCGTTAATGGCATAGAGCAGGCATTTGGCCAGGTTGGCCCTAGCGCCGAAAAACTGCATTTCCTTTCCAACCCGCATGGAGGAGACGCAGCAGGCGATGGCATAATCGTCCCCGTGGCTCACCCGCATCAAGTCATCGTTCTCATACTGGATAGAAGAAGACTCGATGGAAGTCCTGGCACAGAACCGTTTGAAGGCTCTGGGCAGGTGTACCGACCAGAGCACCGTCAGATTTGGCTCCGGCGCAGGCCCCAGATTGGACAGCGTATGCAAAAACCGGAAGGACATCTTTGTCACCAGCGGCCGGCCGTCGATGCCCACGCCGCCGATGGACTCCGTTACCCAGGTAGGGTCTCCCGAAAACAGGGCGTTATACTCCGGCGTCCTGGCGAATTTTACCAGGCGCAGCTTCATGACAAAGTGATCCACAAACTCCTGAATCTCCTTCTCCGTATACACGTTTTGTTCCAGATCCCGCTGCGCGTAAATATCGAGAAATGTGGAGGTGCGCCCCAGGGACATGGCCGCGCCGTTCTGCTCCTTGATCGCCGCCAGATAGCCGAAGTAAAGCCACTGGATCGCTTCCCTCGTATCCTTCGCCGGCCCTGAAATATCAAAGCCGTAAATCTCTCCCAGCTTTTTCAGCTCCTGCAATGCCCGGATCTGCTCCGACAGTTCTTCCCGCTCCCGGATTACCTCCTCCGTCATAATCTTTCTCGTATCCTGCTTTTCCTCCTGCTTTTCGGCAATCAGAAAGTCCACGCCGTAAAGGGCCACCCTCCTGTAATCCCCGATAATCCGCCCCCGCCCGTATGCGTCCGGCAGGCCGGTGATAATATGGCTTCTCCGGCATGCCCGCATTTCATCGGTGTAGGAGTCGAAAACGCCGGCATTGTGGGTCTTTCTGTGGATCGTGAAAAACTTCTGAAGCTCCGGATCCACATGGTATCCGTTGTCCTCGCAGGCCTTTGCGGCCGTACGAATCCCGCCGTAGGGCTGTAAGCTCCGTTTAAAAGGTTTCTCTGTCTGAAAGCCTACGATCCGCTCTTTCTCTTTGTCAAGATATCCGGGTGCATGGGAAGTGATCGTGGACACCACCGCCGTATCCATATCCAGAACGCCTCCGGCTTCCCGCTCTTTCTTATATAACTCCATCACCTGCCGCCACAAAGCCTCCGTATCTTCCGTGGGGCCATTAAGAAACGATTCGTCTCCCTCATAGGGATCATAGTTCTTCTGAATAAAATCCCGCACATCCACCTCATACTGCCAGTTGCCCGGGGCAAAGCCGTTCCAGGCGGCAGCGTCTTTCACCTGATTCATCCGCGCACGCTCCTTCCGCTTTATGATGTACGCACAAAATCTTTTGCTCCCGTAATTCGCAAGACCCTCTGCGTACATAATTGTGAGTATATCCGCCGCCCCATATATGACGTCGAACTACAGATTCTACCATATATCACAGGTTTCCTTACGAATGTATTATGCGCAGAAAAATTATTTTTAATAATTGTTTCATTTGTCATGTCAAATGCTTTCGGTCATTTGCTTTGAATACCAAAAAATAGCAGACTCATGGTTAGACATTTCATGAATCTGCTATTACAACACGATAACATTCAATTTTATTTATTTTTGTTTTCACTGCGAACTACGAAATATTCAAACACAATCGGCAGGACACTGAAAGCCGCCACAACCGGCAGGACAGACATGTAGCTGGCTCCCTGCATCAGCGACTGAAGCGCTGTCACCATATAAGTGCAGATAAAATTGCCGACCGCGTACACAAATGTAATCAATCCGATCGCCGTGTCTATTTTAGATGGCGGCACCAACGACGGTATTTCCGCATATGCATATGCGTACACTGTCGTATAGGCCACTACGCCTATGCTCTCGCCAACCAGCGCCATGGCCTGGCTGGGAAAGGCATATCTCAGTACGATCGAAACTGTCAGCAGGACAAATCCCAGAAAAACCGTTTTCCGTTTCATCTTTGAATAGAAATATCCAAACAACAGACTCGCCGCAATTCCTATTGCAAGGCTGACACTGGTAACCGTCCCCGTAAAGGCCTCATTACCCAACTGGTTTTCCACAACATAGACGGACACGAAATATGTCATCGCCCCATAACAGGTGAAAAACAGAATCAAATCTGAAAGGACAATATAAAATCCCGAACTGAATTTTTCCGTCGAAGCGTCATTTCTCTGCGCCTGCTCATTTTCTGGGCAGCACAAATATAAAACCAAGCACCATGGGAACAGACACCGCAAAGATCCAAAAAGAATGATGCCAGTCTGACACTGCTAGAATTCCTGAGCCAAAGCTTAAGATCATGCCCATTCCGCTGGTTATAGAATTATAAAATCCGATCAGCCACCCCTGCTGATTATCATCCGGAAATAATTCCGTCAGAGCGCCCATTGCCGCTACGTTGACCAAAGCCGTCATAATACCGGCTATCGCCCGCAGCGCCGCAATCAGGTACGGATTATCCACAAACGCGCAGGCTAACAGGCTGATCGTAAAAATACTTCCGCAGCAAACCAGAATACTTTTTTTGGAAAACCGTTTCAGTACCGCGCCTGAAACAAGGGCTGTCACCGCCATATCGGTCATAACAACCAGTGAAGACAACGCGATTGCCACAAAAATCAATATTTCTTTTCCTGTTAATTTAGCTTTTGCCGTTTCGCTCATCTTCTATTCCCCCTATTTCCTCCCGTATTCTAACGCTGTTTCAAACATCGCTTCCACGTTCTCCCGTATGGCCTCATCATAACCTGCTTCCGTGCCAAAGATATATCCGCCTCCCGGCGCGCAAGTTTCGATCAATTCCTTCGTGTGGTCAATCACCTGCTGTTTATCTCCGAACAGCAAAAGCTTGATTGGAAATCCCCCTGCGATACACGCGGACTCTCCCACGATCTTCTTTGCCATCTTCATATCCACGCTGCTCTCAAAATTATATACGACGCCCGGCGGTACATCTTTCAGAAATTCCAGTCTGCTGTTTACCGGCCCTTCCGTATATACATAAGGGGTCATGCCACATTTCAGCACCAGCTCGATTTCTTCCTGAAGATATTTCCAGTAATATTTTTCAAAGCAGGTCTGGCTCATAAAGGAATCACATGCTTTTGTCAGATAAAAAACAGCCATTTTTCCTTTCAGGTACTCACCCTGTGCCTCAATCGAAGCCCGCTGCAGTTCCATGTCCTGCTCCATATATCGCATCAAGGAATCCTCGTTCTCATACATATCCGTAAGAGAATCCGCGGCGCTCCGCATATATGCCCCATAATTGTCAAGAGGAACTGCGGCGTAACCTTTGATCGGCGTAACAAATCCACCCTGGTTTAATTTCTTTTCCAGTTCCTCCATCTTGTCATATATCTGCCGGTTAATATCGTCAATCTCCCAGAGCCGCTTCATCATCTCCCGGAACTCCGGCGTACCGCATTCGCCGGCCAGTACCGAAATATCGTAAGACGGCCCTTCGGCCAGGCTATGTAACGCGGCAAACGGTTCCAGCAGAGCATTTACCTTCGGATACCCATGACACAAAACCCATCCGGTATAATCTTTGTCAAACAGTTCAAACTCCTCATCTGCCAGAACACTGAAATCCAGAATCTGATGAATCGGATTTTCCCCATTATTTCCTCCTGGTTTCCCTGCCCAGACCAAACGTTTCGCCCCGGCCAGCTCAAGCATTTTTCCTTTTCCGAAATTACAGGAATCATACCCAAAGATAATGTCCGGATTATAATGTTCGGCAAACCGCAATACCGATTCTCTTGCAACTGAGAAATCATAGATTGCGTCTTTCATGGTATACCCATTATCAGTGACAGGGTATCCCTGGAGCATAGCCATAACCGGCACACGTTCCGGTTCACGCAGCGCAATAGCATCTGTCAAAAGGTCAGTTCTTTTTTGATAGAGGTTTTTGAATCTTTCCGAAGTTAGTTGAAATAAAGCTTTTATCAAATGGTAAAACATGGTATAATAAGCACAAATTTAAAAGCGTTTGCGGGAGTTGATACCATGGATGAATTTATCAAGGAGCTTGATCCAAATCTGGATTATCTGGAGCATAAAATAACAGGGAATGAAGTCATTATTTATGCAGCCTCAAACAGAAAAATATGCAGATGCCCTTATTGCGGCTCTGAATCGGCGCGAATACATAGCCGTTACGAAAAAAGTTTTCAGGATCTTCCAATCATGGGCAAAAAAACAAAAGTCGTTATTGAAAACAGAAAATTCTTCTGCGACAATCCGGACTGTGGATTCACTACTTTTGCAGAGCGTTTCGACTTTCTGGCACAGAAAGGGAAAAAGACAAAACGCCTGATTGAAAAAATCGTGGATGTTTCCCTGAATACAAGCTCCACCACTGCTTCCAGGACGCTGAAAGACGGGATTGCGGATGTTGGCAAAAGCACCGTCTGCAGTCTCTTAAAAAAAAGATATGCCAGTTCCTGAGAAAGAAGCCGTTACAAAAGTCTGCATTGACGATTTCGCATTTCGGAAAAGAAAAACCTATGGGACTATCATGGCAGACATTGACACGCACCGGATCATTGACCTGCTGGCATCTCGGGAAAGTGCGGATGTGGCGGAATGGCTGAAAAGCTATCCGAATCTTGAAGTTGTATCCAGAGGGATGGTTCTGTTTCCTATAAAAGCGCCATTGAACAGGCTGGAAGCCATCTGCAGCAGGTCAGTGACCGTTTTCACCTGGTGAAGGGGCTTACGGATGCGGCAAAGAAATTTTTGTCACGTCTTCTGGCAGCAAATTTTATTCTCCCAACGGAAGCATCCCATTATGATGGAAAACCTACGGGGGATTACTGGGATAAACCTGTCAAAGAAGACGCACCTGCCGCTGAGCACAACGCAAATGTGAAAAAGAAAATGAAGACGGTGGAACAAGTACGGGAATTCGGGAAACAGGGATTGAACAAAAGTGAGATTGCAAGGATTGTCGGAATAAACAGGGTGACGGTTGCAAAATACCTGAAAGATGATTTTAACCCTTCCGGCGCTTATTACAATACGACGATCCTCAGTAAAATAAAGCCCTATTCTCAGGAAATAAAAAATATGCTCAGTGAGGGGAAAACTTTCAAGCAGATCAGCGCAGTGATTCGGGAAAGGGGATATGATGGCGCGGATGGAACCATTCGTATGTTTGCCACAAGGGAACGGAGGCTCATGAAGGAAGCGGCCGAACAGGGAGGAAGCGGAGAAAAGATCGAACGGAAGTGGCTGATCAGCCTTTTGTACCACCCTGTTGATGAGGTTCGTTCCCTCAGCCAGGATCAACTGGAGAGGATCATAGAAGAATATCCCATCATAGGGCGTGTTTATAATGCTGTGACAGGATTCAAAGGGGCACTGTTTGGCAAAAAAGAGGCCGAGCTTGATAAATGGGCAGAAGAAACCGAAGCTCTTGAGATAGATGAACTGGAGAGTTTTATAAACGGAATCAAAAGAGATATTACCGCAGTAAAAAACGCCATTCGTCTTGATTACAATAATGGACTGGCAGAAGGAAGCGTGAACAAGCTGAAAGTTGTCAAAAGGATCATGTATGGCCGCAACAGTTTTGAGTTGCTGAAAGGGAAACTGTTGCGGCTTGAATTAAAACGCAAAATCAACTAACTTCGGAAAGATTCAAAATATCCTTGACAAAACCCCTCTTGAAAGAAAATCATATCTTTCTTTGCCTACATAATCGGCTCCAGCTTCAGTACCGGATGGTTCTTCTCGTTCAGGAAAGCCATCAGCGTCTCCTCGTCCGTAGCGATCGTCTCGTCCGCGATCATATCGCTGAAATTGTCGATGCCGTATTTTTCCTTGGCCGACTGGTTCAGACGCTCAGCCACGTCATCTTTCAGTTCCTTGGGCATCCACACGATCCGCTCGAAGCCACCCTCAGCGCTCATAAACTTCTTGGAAGCAATGAAATGCCTTCCGTGTCCCATAAAGCCGGGAGTCTGCACGCCGCCGCCTGTCATGGAGGCCAGCTCGCCGAAGGTCATGCCAAGCGGCGTGATGCCTGCATACTCGCGGTTAGCAATAATTACGCCGTTGGAGAATGGCTCGATGCCGCAGATGCACTCGAAGCATCCGCAGGAGGTCATGGGATCTTCCATGATAGAGTACAGTGTCACCCTGCTCAACGCGCCGTGGGTAGCCTCCTCCACCATCCGGTTGGCGTCCGGATAAACGCCCTTAACCTCATCCTCACAGCCTTCCTTGGAAATAGGCTGGCAGGGGCCGGTGGGGGTCAGTTCCTTGGTAGCTTTCGCGTCCAGCCATGACACGGCTCCGCACAGGCCCAACCGCTCAGGCGTTACCACGCAACAGTGAGAAGGCGCAAAGGACTGGCACAGCGTGCAGGTGTAGAATACGTCCACGCTCTCATCCGTCAATGATTTCAGACGCTCATCTCTTGCCCCGTAAGCCGGCATGGCTACATGATCAAGTACATCCTGCACCTTCGCCGTATCGGTTACGATGGTCACCTGGCACTTGTCTACCACAATATCGAACTCGTCCATAATCATCGTGTAAAGCACCTCCGCGAAATGGGTCAGGCGAAGGCCGCTTTCAAAAGCCTCCTTGCTGATACGGACACGGAGCTGGTTTCTCTGCCCGGTGTGCATCACGCCTTCCATATAGTTGAACCAGGCATGGATTTTACGCTCGATTACGGATTCAAAATCAGGCTGCATCTTCTCGCCGAACACCTCTACCATCGTGGCCAGCGCATAGGTCTGTCCGGCCTCCAGCCCGTCCAGATCTTTGCCGATGATGGTGATCTTATGATCCTCGATCTCATCCTCCGCCTTCGTCTGCACCAGCTCGCAGGTGGGCTGTTTATGGGAGCTGAATTCCACCTCCATATCGCTCTTACGGATAATCTCGCCCTCAAAAGCAGAAGCGAAGGCAACCGGAATATTCAGTTCCTTCACCTTGATCTTGATGTTACGCAGCTCTAAGGATTTCTTTACGGTCATGGCATGATCGGTCACAGATTCCAGGGCGCCCGGCACCTGATTCTCTCCCAGGTCGATATCGGCCACTACCGGAAAGCCCAGGGCGATGGCGCCTGCGCCCGCAGATACGGCCACCTCGTCCAGGGCGCCGAAGGTATTGACAAACGCAGGGACTCTCTCCTTGGTGTAGGCCAGAAGTCCCGGCAGATCCCCAGGGGTCACATTGCCGAAGATCAGCGCAGCACGGATAGCGACAGTCACCACATGAATGACGGAGGTCACATCATGTCCCAGCGGAACCACACGGAAGTCAAGTCCCACCTTTACGCCGCCGTCAATGCACTGCTCGATCACGTCGCCGATCAGGAAGGTCATAATACCCTTGCTCTGGTAATCCTTTACTATATTTACCACATCTTCCCCATTGTCAGCCTTTCCAAGCACGACGGCCACACCCGGGATATCGCCGGTTACCAGCGGTACGCCGAGAGAACGAATCACCGGATCCGGCACGAAGCCGATGCCGCTGTCCGCCTCGTAAGGGTTCTCACTTTCCATATATTTCAAGGCTTCGATAATCTCCGCTCCTACCGCCGTAGCAAGGCCTGCGTTCAATGCGTCGCCCAGTTCTTCCTTATTGGTAATCAGGCTTTTCATCACGCCTACGCAGGCGGGCAGATCTCCAAGCCTTGCCACCTTTACGCCGGTCGCCGCATAGATCGCGGGCAGGAAATAGGCCGTATCCGGCATCGCCACCTTCTGATCCTCTCCATGTTTCGCGATCGCGTCGTTTACCGCCTTTTCAGTCAGCCCGAAAACCGCGTTGGAACCTCCATAAATCAAATCTGTTAATGCACTCATAATCACTGTCTCTCCTTTTATTTATTTTTATCAATTGTTTTTACGGCATAGATTTTAGCACTATTGGAAATGGAAGTCAATATTTCCTATTAAAGGGATGGGAAATTTTGCAGCCGCCCCTCCTCACCTGACCTCCCGATACTGATACCCCACGGTCTTCTCCTCCAGATATTTCAGAATCCAGTAAGGATTTACGCTGATTTCCTCACTGGTGCCGGCATTCAGGTACATGCCGACATGAAGATGAACGTCGAAATTCCCTGTTGTTCCCTCCACCGTACTGTATCCGGTATCCCCCATAAAGCCCAAAAGCTGCCCGGCCTTCACTTCCGTTCCTTCCACCAGGCCATCGGCGTAAGAAGCCAGATGGGCATAGTAAAAATAGCCGCCGGACGGGGATGTAACGCCCACCCGCCAGCCGCCAAGCTCCAGCCATCCAAGCCTTGTCACTGTTCCGTCTGTCATGCTGACGATGGGCAGGATGCCCCTTGTGTTTTCCCTGTCCATCAGGTCGATTCCCTCATGGGGGCGTTCACCGCCATAGGTCCGGGGATCGCCCCAGCCGTTTTCGTAATACAGCCGCTCCGGATCGTCAGCCGGACTTTTCAGCACCGGAAAACAGCGCAGGTCGGCAAGGGCCGCCTCATACCCGTTGCGCAGCTTCCGGTACTCTACCGGCTTCTGATTCTGCATCCCCTCATACAGCTGCTCAAACCGCAAATGGGACAGCGTTTTGGCTGTCCCGGCGAAACGATAGCCTGCGTCGATCATGGCCGTCGTGATCACGTCATAAGGATTTTCCTCCCACTGGCCCGCCAGCGTATACAGGCAGGCCAGGCCGCCGTCAGGAAAATTCATATTCCGAAAGTCCTCACCCGACGCCGTATCATAGGCTAATTGATAATATGATGTATTTACCAGAAAAAAATCATGCAAGAGCAGAATCATCAGCCCTAATATGCAGGTTGGAACAATATGGTGCAGAACTGCCCGTTTCAGATATTTCCCCAAACCAAACCTCTGACAGCCTTTTTCTTCTTCCTATATTTATGCAGGGCTGTCTGGTTTCATACTTGATTCCCCTTCTTGCCCATGGTAAGATAGATGCAGCGCATCTGCTGATGGTTCTGGCATACGGGTAGGAGGTTATTTTTATCGATGACGCGGAAATTCAATGTAAATGGAGACTGCAAACCTGAATTGCATTATATGGCAGATATATCCGATAAAATCCATAAAATCGTTCAAATGATTGAGGACGGAGAATATTTTACAATCAATCGAGCAAGGCAATATGGGAAAACGACGACGCTTCAGATACTCGGTAAATGCCTGCAGGAAAAATATGAGGTAATCAGTCTGGATTTCCAGATGCTCAGTCATGCTGATTTTGAAAATGAGCAAAGC
>CAJTTU010000112.1 GCA_910579325.1 uncultured Lachnospiraceae bacterium
TCCATTTTGTCAAATTCTCCTGTCGAAAAATGAGAAATTATTGTTCTTGCTTTTCTATTTTATACTTGTTATAGTATCTATGTAATCCTAAATAAGTATTATAATACTAGTATTAGAATCTTATATTCTGATTGATGCGGAGTGGTGTTTAGAAAGTATTGGAGAAAAAATATGAAAAGAATATGGACACAAATAAAAAAGGTATTGCACGATTTCTTTATTGACGATAACACTGTTTCTTTCCAGCTGTGCCTGCGCCGGTCAGACAAATGGTGGATTCTGTACTGGCTGGCCTTGATTACCGTCGTTATAACGTCTGTTCTCCTGATCGCTGTCAGGCTGAGTGAACGCCGCATTTTCAACACATTTGCCGCATATGTCACATCCGCAACAGATAACGAGTATGACAAAATGGCCTGGGAACTCCGGTACCAGCTGGTATACAGGGAGTTTGGGCGTGACATGGAAAAGTATGTCCGGTACATACCTAACACTGCCAGAGACTGCCCTACCTGTGGGGATGATTACCAGTCACAAGCCTACCTCGCCTGCACTAACACAGGAGAACTTTATGATTTGGATGTGTTTGTGGATGGGCGGAAATCGGAGGATCACTATGGGGACATGCATATGTCCAATGGTTTTGACGAGGTGAGCCTGTCAAGGCTGTCCATGATCAGAACTCCGGACAAAGGGAAAAACACCGTGGAACTGGATCGGGAATATGGCATTGTCAGCGTGCATAAAATGAAAACGCTGTTTTGCGATAACTGTATCGGAGATATCTTTAATGCGGTGGAGGAAAGGCCAGTCAGCGAGTTTGTTATTTTCGATGCTGAAGAAAAGGCGTTTTACCCGGTGGATGATAGGATTGTGATACAGATAGGGGATTATTCCCTGGAATGCGTTGAGAAAAAAGGGGATTACGAAATTAAAATCGAATATATCGGCGAATCCAACAAAATGTGCCACTGGCACATTTTGTTGGATACTTCGTAATAAAAATAGGCCGCTGCCTGGTACGGACACCACGCAGCGGTTTTCTTTTACCGCTTCTTTCTACGGCCTAACGGGGGATTTTTGTAAACGCCGGATTTCTGTAAGATTCTTTTCAGAGAAGAACGCTCCTGCTCCGAAAGCTTCTCATATTTGATCTGCAGCTGTGAGCACATGATATGGCAGAACATATCAAGCTGTGTACCCGACACACGCATCGCCTGTTTGATATCATTATGTAATTTCTCTGCATTGGAGCCGTCCGGGACGCTTTCCGCATCGTCTTTGTGGGCAGCCCTGATGTCATGGAGGATGGCGTCCCAGGTCTGGTGGGTGACATGGCAGAAGTAATCCTCTTCCTTGACCTGTGTGACCCGCAAGGTTTTCAGCGTGGTATCATCGTCTTTCGGCTGGTATTTGGCGATGATTTCCTCCCTCACCATTTCCAGGGCTCTGATTTTGGACAAGATGGATTTACAGACAATCCGGAGGGAACGAAAAAGCGTCGCTCACGTTGTCTGGGTTATCGAGAGGGAACGAAAAGGTGTCGCTCACGTTGCCTGGACGATCAAAAGGGGATGAAAAGGTGTCGCTCATGTTGCCTGCATTATCAGGAAGGAATGCCCATTGAACATATTTGATAGCCGTAAAACGTTTGAATGTTTTCGTATGTGTGGGCAACAGGAGAAATGCATATGCTTGTATATCCATTTTGTAATCATTGTAATAACGATATTTATGGAGGGTAATTGTCTATGAAAGAGATTCCTATCTGGGAAAAAAGCAATTTGAGTTTGGAAGAAGCCGCCGCTTATTCGGGAATTGGTATCAATAATCTGCGTGATCTTACCAGTCATGAAAACTGCCGTTTTGTCCTATAGGTAGGCAATAAACGGTTAATTAAACGCCGCCTGTTCGATCAGTATATTGAGCAGGCGTATTCTATCTGAAATTTTGTGATGTAAAAATTGGTCTTGATATGATACAATGAATGTGCCGTATCAAGGCTTTTCCATTGAGAAAGAGTCAAAGGCTTATGAAAGGACATAAAAACTATGATCAAAATATTATTCGTCTGCTTAGGCAATATCTGCCGCTCCCCCATGGCGGAGTTTGTGTTTCAGGATATGGTGGAAAAGAGGGGGCTGGCCGACCGGTTTTACATCGCTTCTGCCGGAACCAGCGATGAGGAGCGTGGGAATCCGGTGCACAGGGGTACCAGGGAAAAGCTGCAACGGGAGGGGATTCCCCTTGGAAATCATCGGGCGACGCAGATGAGGCGCAGCGATTACGAAAAATATGACTATCTGATCGGCATGGAGGAACGGAACCTGTCCGGGATGCGCAGAATCACCGGAGGAGATCCGGAAGGGAAAATACGCCGTCTGCTGGATTTTTCGGATCGTCCGAGAGATATTGCGGACCCGTGGTATACGGGGAATTTTGATCTGACCTATGAAGATATTCGTGAGGGATGCCAGCGTCTGCTGGAGTATATCATAAAGGAGCAGAGGCTTTTCTGACGGAACAAAGAAATAAAACGAAGGGGAATCTATGGAAGAAAATAATAGCAGGCAGAACGAAGAAAGCCGGGAAGAATTGCTGGAAGAACTGCAAAAGCTGCGCAGTGAGGTAAAATGGCTAAACGATAAGATGGCCCATATGGAAGGGGTTATTCATGGAGAGCTGCCAGGAGAATCTGCTCAGGACGGAAAACCCGACAGTGAACCCTCTGAACGGCCGGCTCATGGACAGTCTCCCTCCGGACAGTATTCCCACGATCAGTCTTTGTATAGACAGTCCCATTATGAGCAGCGTTCCCATGCGCAGTCTCCGGGACAGCCGCAGTCCTCCCGCAGGCGTGCTTCCGTTATTCCCGAAATGCGCAGGCAGCGCAGGGAAAATCGCGCCAACAGGGGATTTTATCAGGTGGGCGAGATGGATGTGGGGAAATATGGGACAGCGTTTCTGGCGGCCGTCTGTATTCTGGCAGGGTGCGGGCTTTTAATGGTATCGGCCTGGGCGCTGGCGGATGAGCTGGTGCAGGCGATTTTGATGTTTGGCCTTGGGATCGGCATGGGAGGATGCGGCTGGGTGCTGCATCAGAGCGGCAGAAGCTCGGCGGTTCCCACCACATTGGCGGCCTGCGGCCTGGGGATTCTGTATATGGATTGCGTCGCCCTTCATTTCCTGTGGGATCTGGTGTCCGTAGAATGGGTATTGCCCTGTATACTGGCCTGGGCAGTTCTTTCATTTTACATGGCCGCTTCTGGCGGAACGGTGCTGTTTTATTATGTGGTAAACCTGGGCAATCTGGCTACGGCGATACTGGTCTCATCTCAGGGCGAAGGGATACCGGAGAGGTGGGCGGGGCTGTTGTTTACTGTGGCGGTCTACGGCTTTACGCTGTTTCAGATCTTCCGTATAGGGGTTGTGAAAACCGATGGAAACGACGGAAAGACAGGCGGCGATGGGCTGCTTGATACCGGTATGATGATGGGTGTCTGTGAGGATGCGGTTGGCAGAACACAAGCGGCCGGTGCTTTATGGAGAACCGGAGGAAAAGCGGAAGCCGGAGAAACAGCAGGCACCAGCGGAACAGTGAGAGCCAGTCAAACGGTGGGATACGGCAGAACAGAAAAAGCGCAGGCTTTGCAGACCTCCGATCAGCCTGCGAATCGAAAACTGCGGTGGCTGAAGAACTTTACGGCAGTCAATGTTCTGGCGGCTTACACCATCTTGTTTGCCGGGGAGGACAGTGTGGCGCTGCGGCTTTTCGCGCTGGTGCTGGGCGGAATTGTGCTGATTTTCTGGCGTGATCTGTATCAGGGAGGCGTTAAAGAGGAAGCCGCGGGAGCTTTCCTGATGGAGTGCCAGATGGCAGTGTTTTGTACAGGGCTGATGGAGCTGCTGGGGAAATGGGAAGGGGCGGTTACAGGGGGTATCGTTCTGCTGCTGTTGCCGGCTCCTTTGCTCAGGGCGAGGAACCGGAATGTGACGTCCGTCTGGATTTTGTATCCCATGCTCTGGGTGGGAATCGCGCTCTCCGACCTTTTGACCGGGAATATCTATCCCGTACCGTATCTGATTCTGGCGGCTTATTATTTCTATATGCTGCTGTATCCCGCTTTCTGTAAAACATTTGCCTTTGTTCCCGCTTACATAGGGATGTATCTTTTGCTGATTGGGGAAACCAGCCATCCCGAGGTGGATATTACGTTTGCGCTGATGGTGATGTTTGCACTGGGTCTGCCGGTTAAATATCTGGTGAAGATGATGGGCGGGTTATCCCCAGGCGGACAGCCTATGAACGGACAGCTTGTGAGCGGACAACCTGTGAGTGGACAGCCTGTAAACGAACAGCCTGGGTTTGGCGCAGACACGGCCATCCTTACATTCCGTCAGGTGAGTTGCTATGGTGTGGCCATGCTTGCCGCTTTTGTGGTATGTGTAACCTATTGCGCTGACTTTGAACCGCCCTTTGTTCTGATGGTGGAGGCGGCGATGCTGGCAGTGTTTGCCGGACTGACTTTATGGATGGAAAGCCGGGACTACAGGTTTTTTCCGGTTTTGTGTGTGGGGATGGGCCTTTTATGGGTAATGTCCTGGAGAACGCTGGAATGGTGCAAGGGGGACGGGATTGGCCTGGAGCTGGCAGCAGGCGTTTTATACCTGCTTGCCGGCTCGCTGGCGGCCTGGTGCGGCATCCGCTATAAGGGACGCCACAGGCCGGATAATCCGGCACAGCTGCTTCTGCACTGTCCGCCGGGGGTCTCCGCCGAATTTATGCTGCGGCGGCTGAACTGGTATGGTCTGGTATTTTGTCCGGTTTCCCTGGGAATGTTTTCCCTGAGCCTGTACAGGCTGGTTCTGGTATTCCGTATTCCATACGGGATTTTTGTCAGCTTGATTCTGCTGGCGGCGGCTGTGGGAATCCTGTTGCTGGGGTTCCTGTTATCCGGCAGGCAGATCAGAGCATATGCGCTGTTTCTCATGTTTGTCTGCGTGGTGAAAATGGTAACGGCCGACCTGGCCGGTACAGGATGGGTTTATCGGGCTGCGGCGCTGGCCGGGGGCGGCGTGCTGTGTATGGTTGTAAGTTTTATTTATTCCTATATGGAACGTAGAGAAAAAGGCCGGCAGAAGGAACGGGCTGGGGAGCATTAATTTAAAAAGAATCCTGCTTCGCTGGGGCAGACCCTGTGTATCCCCGCAGAGCGTTTTTATATCATAGGGAAGGGAGGTTCGGAGGAATTTCCTAGGATATTAAAAAGAAAAGCCCTGAACAGGGATCATGATACCCTGTTCGGGGCTTTTTCGTCCAGGCGGCAGATCAGGTCGATCTGTCAGTTTCTCCGGGCCTGAATACTTTCAATATCGTAAGCCTCGGTCAGCGTCCGGAAATCGGCAAAGGTGGCCGACGCCGTATACAGCTTCATCACGCTCATCAGGTCATTGCCGGAGTATGCGTTGAGATAATCACTGACTGCGTAAGCATACATCTGTTCATAGCTTTTGGCGTTGTCAGCCGTCCAGAAGCCCTGGGTAAGCTGGAAAGCCTCGCCATCTTTTTTATAATTGACAGCGTTTCCGTGGATGGCGTCGTACATGGCGGCGAAGGAAGGGCCGACCAGGGAGGAATATTTGCCGGTGACATAGCGCAGGTAGCCGTCCTGCACGGCGTTAAAGTTCACTTCGGAGAAACAGTCGATCACGCCCATGGTCAGGCCGGCATGCTGCTGCTTCCGGGCGGCCTTGATATCGTCATAGAGCTCGGACAGACCCATAACGCTCAGAATAAAGGAATAATCCGCGTCCGTGATCTGTTCCTTCGCGGCCGTCATTACCTCCGGGCGGCTGACATAGCCGGGGAATAATGTGACAGTCATATTCTGGCCGGACAGTACTACAGGCTTGTCAGACAGCGCCAGCCGGGTCACGGACTGTCCGCAGTCAAGGCCGTATTGTTCTTTCAGACAGGTGAGAATCGCTTCCGTACGGTACTGGTGCATGACATTTCCCAGGCTGCCCCCTCCGGTGAAAATCAGGTAGCTTGCATTTTTTTCGGTATCCTGTTTTGCGAAAAAAGTTGCCATATCCGAGCCGGCCTGACGCTCGATTGTTTCGCTGGGCCCGATGACACCCAGGAAATGGGGACTGTTTTTCACCGCTTCAAAAGCCTCGTCAGCGATGGTGCCGGAGCCCATCATATAATAAATCTGTTCTTCTTCACACAAAGCCACCGTATTTTCCAGATCATAAGAGATAAAGGAAATAATTCCCTGCACTCCGGCTTGTGCGGCCTGTTTTACGAAAGCCTGCTCATCCTCAGCTGACCGGATGCTGTCGGAATAAAGGAAGGAGACATGAAAACAGTTGGCAAGATAGTTTTTAAAATAGTTCCGGAAGGCCAGAACCTCCGGGTCTTCCGTATTGTATACCGCCACGCCGACGACGGTTTCCTGCTGACTGTAATCATCTGTTTCATTTTTGGGGGCAGAGCAACCGGCGACAGAGAATATCATGCAGGCCAATAAAGCTGTTGCGATAAACTGAGCCATTTTTTTCATGAATATGCACCTCCTTGTGAATCTCATGTCCTTCTGAACTTTGCGGTATCCGTTTTTTCGTCTTGTGACGACTGTTTCGGCGGATGAAATCTGTCTGTTTGCCAAAAGTTCATGTGCTTTTCGTCCTATTACCATGATTATATCAGAGGGAACAGGAAGGAGATATGCCGGGATTTGTATGGGTATGTTATGCAATTACGGAATGTCTTGCGCCTGGTTGGGAAAAGGAAGGGAACAGCCTGCTCCAGTATAGAAAAAACCTCCCGCAGCCGGGAAGGTTCTTTTAAAACGGATGATCTTTCTCCTGCCCGGGGAAAGGACACTGAAACATTTCATGAATCCATCTGAGGAAATGTTCCGCAGGCTGTGAGAGGGCTTCGCACTGACGGCGGATGTAGCCGAAAGAAACCGTATCGGCTCCTTCGATGGGAATCCCCCGCATGGAGTCGGTGGGGGACTGGGTAAGGGCGGGCATCATCGGCACGTACAGATCGGTGCTGATATGGCAGACATCCGTTTTGTTCAGCAGCTGCATGGTGAGATGGTCGCTGTTTGTGACCAGAGCGTTTTTCTGGTTCTGCCGGTAAGCGAGGCCGGGCAGAAGGCTCTGCATACAGTTGTCCAGGGAATAGACAGACTCGTCGTTTTTCACAAAATGAAGCTGAGTCATCGTTTCTAAAGGGATGGTCTGCGCATGGAACAGGGGCGACCGGCGGCCTGCGTATAACAAAAGCTTCGTTTCCTGAAGCTGAGTGAAGGTCAGGTTCCGTCTCTCCAGATGATAGGAAAAGGAAACCAGGTACTGGCCGGGCATCAGAAGAAAGCCGATATCGGAGTAATGGGTTTCCACCCTGGTTACGGTTTCTTCCGCGCTGCCCTCCTGGAATTTATATCGGACGGTATGGTCGGCCATATTGTTGTAATATTTGGCAAATAAGGCGGCCAGTATGCGGCTGGGCGTAGAAAAAATGGAAAAATGCCTGGCGGCGTTTCCCTGGGACATCACCTGAAGGTATTCTGCGTTTTCCAGAATCTGCCGGGCGTACCGATAGACACGCTCACCCTCCGGTGTGGGCCGGATGCCTCTGGCGGTACGTTCGAACAGCGACACCCCCAGCTGGCTTTCCAGGGATTTGATGGTTCTGCTTACATTGGGCTGGGTGGTATACAGAAGCTCGGCCGCCTTGCTGAAATTTCCGGTTTCCACGCAGGCGCGGAAATATTGGAGCTGTTTCATCTCGATCATATTTTTTCTTATTCCTTATTGGTATCATCTGTGAGTTCTTCTGCTTCCATTATACTCAGGTCTGGCTGTTAATCAACAGGAAAAGAGAGCGGTAGCGAAAACTAACTTGATAAATTACAAACAATGAATGATTTTTTGCTGCATCCCTTTTTAGATGTACGCTCAGAATTTCTCAGAATCGGGTATTGTGAGATTTTTAGAGTGTATTTAACGGTACGGGAGATCATAAAAACCATTGGCCGCCATACTAATCCATCTCATTCAGATACTGCATAATCCCCATATAAATTGTCCAGGCCACCTGATCCTGGTAATCCTGGCCGGTCAGCCGCTCCGATTCTTCCCAGTTGGAGAGAAAGCCGCATTCCACGATGACGATGGGGCAGCTGGTATGTAATAAAAGATAATAGCTGTCGTTGGGCTTGATGACGCGCCGGTTTTCCTCTCCGAGAACAAAGTCGAACCGCTTCTGCACCAGCTCCGCCAGCCGCTGCCCCTTAAGGGAGCTTTTATAATAAAATACCTGGGCGCCCTTCACGCTTTCTTCGTGGTAGCTGTTCTGATGAATGCTGACCACCAGATCGGCGCCGGACTGGTCGATAATCTCGCAGCGTTTGCGCATGTCGGCCTGTTTTTTGTTGCCGTCGCTGCTGGTGTAGAGCCCGTCGTCGCCCTCCCGGGTGAGGATGACGGTTACGCCGTCATTTTCCAGGTAGTACTGCAGTTTTTTGACGATTGCCAGGTTGATGTCTTTTTCCAGCGCTTTATTAATGCCGATTTTCCCAGGGTCATGGCCGCCGTGTCCCGCGTCCACCACTACCACGGGTCCTGTCTTGTTCTCGGGCGTGCCGACGGTCGGCCGGCTCTGGGTCATGTAGTGAGACACTGCCGTTACCAGCAGCAGCATGCAGATTCCCATTAAAAATTCTGTTCCGGTTTTGTTTTTCATGATATCCCTCGCCAGGCGGCAGTTTTGCGAGCCTGCCGCTCCATGAACGTTTTGCGGCTGTAAAGGCAGCCGTTTGATCGTCCGTTACGGAAGCTGATTTCTTTTCAATATATGTGACGGCGGCAGAAATAATAAATGAAATTCAGGTTCATGGTCAACTTTCTTTTCCGGCTTTTTTTCGCGGTTCAGGATGGCATTGACTAAATTCGGCGGTTTGTCTATAATAAACCACATATTGCCGCCGGTGCGCTGATAAGTCAGGCAGAGAGGTTTTGGAAGTATATGAAGGTATGAATGTACTCCTGGAATCTGGCAGCGCCTGTTTTTGCGTCTGATTTTCCACCTGCAGCACACAAATTTATTCAATGTACGTTCCATGTACGCCTCATAAATTTGTACGCATCTGACAAAAAATCATCTTTGAAAATCAGGCACTGCGAGACGCCGAAATATATATGAGGGAAAGAGGGAAAACAGCGATGGATGGTGTAATGGATATTCTGATGGATACGATATGGGACAGCTTAAGGCTGATTCCTTTTCTTTTTCTGACCTATCTGGTGATGGAAGCGCTGGAGCACAAAGCGGGGGAGAAGGCCCGTCGGAGGATTCAGGGCGCAGGAAAGCTGGGGCCTTTGTGGGGCGCGGCCCTGGGTGTGATTCCCCACGGATTTTCGGCGTCGGCCTCGGGTCTGTATATGGGACGGGTGATTACACTGGGCACGCTGATGTCCATTTATCTTTCCACTTCGGAGGAAATGCTGCCGGTGCTTCTGGCTGAGCAGGTGGACCTCGGCGTGATTTTGAAGATTCTTGGACTGAAGATGCTGATCGGCATGATTTCCGGCTATCTGGTGGAATTTGTGTGCCGGAAAGTGCTGCGGCTTCACGCTCATGAAATGGATATTCATGCCATCTGCGAGACGGAGCGCTGCGGCTGTGAGGGCGGGATTCTGAAATCTGCTGTCAGCCATACGGTGAAAATCTGTCTGTATATTTTTCTGGTGTCCCTTGTGCTGAACGGGGTGATCGGGCTGGCTGGCGAGGAACGGCTGGGGATGCTGTTCGTGGACCTGCCGCTGGTGGGAGAAATGACGGCGGCCCTGGTGGGCCTGATTCCCAACTGCGCCTCCTCCGTGGTGATTACGGAGTTGTATCTGGACGGCGTCATCAGGACAAGCCAGCTGATGGCGGGACTGCTGGTGAATACAGGCGTGGGTATCCTGATTATTCTGCGTCAGGGGCAAAGCCTGAAGGAAAAACTGGGGATTATCGGAGCGCTGTATGGGATCGCGGTGTTTTGGGGCGTTGTGATCGGGGCGGCAGGCATCAGGTTTTAAGAAAGGTTATGCGTCCCGGGCTGAAGTTTGTGAGGGGTGATTTTTACCAATCCTTTATTCTTTCTGTGTTGGCCGGTATAGTCGCCTGCTGTATCTGCAAGTGGTTAGACAGTGAAGAATGACGGTAATCTAACCCAAACGGTTCACTTCTTCGCAAAAGAAGAATTCCCGGTTGTACTGCAATACAATCCGGGGATTCGTTATTTTTGCATCATGTGTTAATAAAACAGCGGAAACATACAGCTTTCCATCGCCGGCTTTAATCTCTGTTATGTCTGTTACGCACTTGGCCAGCGGTTCCTCTGACCTGAAATCACGTTTTAACAGATCCTCTGATTTCCGGGTTTCCCAGTCTG
>CAJTTU010000113.1 GCA_910579325.1 uncultured Lachnospiraceae bacterium
CAGGCGAGAGGATTAGGGCTTGGCCTGACACTGGCTCACCAGTATTTTGACCAGCTCCCGCCAGACATCCGTTCTGGCATCAACGCCAATACCAGAAGCAAGATATTTTTCGGGCTTAACTCTGCTGATGCCAAAACAGCAGCTGGCATGGCACCGGAACTTACTGCTGAGGATTTCATGCGCCTGCCGCGGTATCAGGTCTATGCCTCGTTCCAGTGCGGCGGCAGGAACACTGGCTGGGTACAGGGGCGTACCCTGCCGCCTCCGCCAGCCCTCAGGGATGCCGCCGACCTGAAAGCCCGGAGCCAGAAAACTTACGGCACACCTGCGGAGCAGGTAGAAGCCGATTACTTAAAACTGTTTGCAGATGACCGTATCCCCGAAGAGGAATGGGCAGATGCCAGTATCGGAAGGAGGAAACGCTTATGACTAACCGCCCGACCAGCCATGATAAGAAACCACAAGCGGAGAAGCCCGAAGTACCGGACTTTTCCCGGTACAGGGTCTGCGATTCTTATAGTAATCCCATTACTGACACCCCTGTCACCGGCGGCGCGGATACCAATAGCCAGAGGCTTTCCCATAAACGCCTGCTGGAGCTGGACACAGCCTTAGGGAAACGGGATAAGGAGGTCCTGCTCGCCATCCAGCGGCACCGGTATCTCATGACCGGGCAGGTGCAGCGGCTGATCTTTACCAATGCTGCTACCTCCACCGCCGCCCTCCGGGCTGCCAGCCGATGCCTCAAAAAGCTGAAATCTCTCGGCCTGGTCTGCACCCTTACCCGGCGCATCGGCGGGGTGCGGGCAGGCTCCGGCTCCCTGGTCTGGTATCTTTCCCATGCCGGGGAGAGGCTGCTGCGCCTGCATGACCACAAACCATTGCCGGCCCGGAGGTTCTTTGAGCCCAGCCCATACTTTCTGGCGCATACGCTGGCAGTATCAGAAATCTCTGTCCGGCTGACGGAGCTGTGCCGGGAACAGGATATGGTGCTTTCTGCCCTGCAATCGGAGCCGGAATGCTGGCGCTCCTACAGCGAGCACGGGACGCACCTTTCCCTGAAGCCTGACCTCTATGCGGTCACTGTATCCGGGGAATATGAAGACCGCTGGTTCTTTGAAGTTGACCTGGATACGGAATCCCCGGCCAAAGTGATAGAAAAATGCCAGCGATACCACCAGTATTACCGCACCGGTCTGGAGCAGAAAGCTGCGGGGGTGTTCCCGCTTACCGTCTGGATTGTGCCCGACCAGGGGCGCAAAGACCGCTTGGCAGAGGCCATCCGCGCTGCTTTTGACAAACAGCCCCGGCTGTTCGCGGTCATTACCGGCGACGAGCTGGCACACCTGGTCAGATACGGGGGAGATGGAGGGATGCTGTGTTAGGAAATACTGTCCGACCTGTAGCCCAGCCATGCTATGGCAGGGGAAACACCGGTGGGTTCTTGCGGATAATGATCCATATCAACATTTAACCTTGGAGAATTATATATGGAAAGAAAATTTTCAATCAGCGAGGCCATCATATTGTTAGGCCGGATATCTTTGATTGAAGGGGACATAAACAACCTGATCAGCCAGTGCGCAGGCAGCGAATATGAGAGTGTCAATGCGGTATGGGATATACTGCCCCATAAGGAATGTGTGGCGGTAACATCCCATACTACGGCAGATATCACTTTCGACAGCTGTCATCTGGCCGAAGCCATGCTGGGGATCATCTGCAAAGCGGCTGACCTTAATGAGCCGGAAACAGCCAGAAAGGCCGAAGAAATATTTGTCCGGTTAAGAAAAATACAGGAAGAAATAAATGACAGGGAATAATTATCCGGCAGGATAACGCCGGCTGTTCTCCGGGCTGTATGTATGGCTGAGCCACTGGCCGGACACAGCTGCAGCGGAGTTCCAAAACCCGACAATATATCAATAACATTTAACCAAGCCACAGAAAGGAGACCAACCTATGACACAAGAATCTACCATTAAATTTTTCGACATGTTCTCCGGCATCGGCGGTTTCCGCGCCGGGCTGGAGCGGGCCGGGGGCTATGCCTGCATCGGCCACTGCGAGATTGACAAGTACGCTGACCGGGCCTACCGGGAAGTACATAACGTAAAGGAAAATGAAGTATTTTATGAAGATGCAACCACAATCAACCCGGAAGAAATGCCGCAGTTCGACCTGCTCTGCGCAGGGTTCCCCTGCCAGTCATTTTCTATCGCTGGCAGAAGAAAAGGATTTGACGACCAGAGAGGCACTCTCTTCTTTGAGATTGCCCGGGTGGCTGGAAAAAGACGGCCTGCATATCTTCTCCTTGAAAATGTCCCCGGACTGCTATCGCATGACCAGGGCCGGACATTTACGGCCATCCTCAGTACATTATCGCAGCTGGGGTATCATGTCGAGTTCCAGGTGCTTAACAGCAAGGATTTTGGCGTCCCCCAGTCCCGGAAACGGCTGTATATTATCGGATATCTTGATCCCGGATGCGCCGGAAAAGTATTACCTTTCCCCGGAACAAACCCGGAAACTCTTAAGCTCCTCATCAGCGGACGGCAGGATTCCCGGGTCTATGATGCGGGAGGTCTCTCCAAAACCCTCCTTGCCAGAGCCGGAGGCCCCGGCGGGAAAACCGGACTCTATGCCGTTGGCTGCGACTGGAAGAAAGGCGTTACCGGAGAGATTAACTCTGCCTACACCCTTACCGCCAGCGGATACCGCGGCCTGAACCGCCGCCACACCCAGAATGCCGTGCTGGAGATTAAGGAGGCTACCAAAAGCGGATATAAGGAAGCCCACTCCGGCGACTCCGTTGACCTGGGCTTTGCCGGGCAGAACACCCGCCGGGGCCGTGTCGGGAAGAATATCGCCCACACCCTGGATACCGGCTGCGCCCAGGGGGTGGTCACGCCACAGCTGCGTATCCGCCGCCTGATGCCACGGGAATGTTTCCGTCTGCAGGGGTTCTCCGAGGCTCAGATTGACCGTCTGCTTTCGGTGGATTCCGATACCCAGGCTTACAAACAGGCCGGGAACGCCGTTACCGTAAATGTGGTACATGCCATCGCCCTGCGCCTCAAAGCCGCCCACGAAGCGGCCATGGCGGGCGCATATGGCAGAAAGGAGGCCGCATGATACCGGTAAAAGAAAAAGAAGCCGTGCTTACTATGTACCGGCAGGGACAGAAATACAAAGAAATCGCAGACCTCCTGCTTCTGTCCCCCAACACCGTCAAATCCATCTGCCGCCGCAGCGGCATAAAACCACTTACATCCGGGGAGGCGGATCCCGGGAAATGCCGTAACTGCGGGCTGCCTTTATCCCATACTGCCGGGGCCAGGCAGAAACTGTTCTGCAGCGACCGCTGCCGCTATGCCTGGTGGAATAAGAAGCGGGGGCTCATGCCTTACCGCCTCACCTGCAGCTGCTGTGGGCAGGAGTTTATCAGCTACGGCAATAAAAAACGGAAATTCTGCGGCCGCGAGTGTTACCTCCGCAGCCGTTACGGGGAGGGGCTGCCATAAAAGGAATGTTTTTTAAGGAAACTGCCATGCGGCAAAGTAAATGCCGCATCCCACAGCGCAGGCCGTCTTGCCCGGAGCAGACATTGGCTTTAGCAGTGCCGCTTCGGAAGTACCGACTGCAGGCAGCCTGCCGGGACAGCAGCCCTGCCCCTATATAAAAATACTCAGAAAAAGAAAGGAGGCTCAGGGGGAATAAAACAGTAACAAAGCAACTACATAATCCAAAAACAGAAACATCCGGCGGACACGGAGCGCAGCCTATCTTTGGGCACATCCGTGGATGCCCCAAAGATGACGGAATGCGTACAGCAGTTCTGCCGGGAAAGGAGGGCTATGCCAGATGTTTACCAGAAAATTTGGCGTTGAGGTGGAGTTTACCGGCATCACCCGGAAACAGGCGGCTGAGACCGCCGCCGCCTACCTTAACACCACTGCCGCCTATGCGGGCGGCTACTATGAGGCCTATGAGGTCAGGGCGCCGGATGGAAGGGCCTGGAAGTTCATGTATGACGGCAGTATCCACTGCCAGCGTAAAGAAAACCGCAGGCTCATCAGCACAGATTCCCAGTACAGCGTGGAGATGGTCACCCCCATCCTGCGTTACCGGGAGGATATCGACACCCTGCAGGGGCTGGTCCGGCGGCTGAGGAAAGCCGGGGGCTTTGCCAACAGTTCCTGCGGCATCCACATCCACCTGGACGGGGCACAGCATACCGTAAGGAGCATCCGCAACTTTATCAACATCATCGCCAGCCATAATGATTTATTCTATAAGGCACTGCAGATTGCACCGGAGAGGGTGCGCTACTGCCAGAAGATGGATCTGTGGCTGGTGGAGCAGATGAACCGGGTAAAGCCGGAAACTTTAAAGCAGATCGAGGATATCTGGTATGAGAAATATGCCGGTAACAGGAGCGGCCATTACCATAACAGCCGCTACCACTTCCTTAACCTGCACAGCTTTTTCCACGGAAACCATACAGTGGAGCTGCGTGGTTTTAACGGAACGCTCCATGCCGGGAAGGTCAGGGCATATGTCGTATTTGCCCTTGCCCTTAACCATCAGGCGCTGACCCAGAAAAGCGCCCGTTACCACAAAGTCCAGGAAGAAAATGAGAAGTTTGCCATGAGGGTTTACTTAAACCGCATTGGTTTTATCGGCGATGAGTTTAAAAGCTGCCGGGAGCATCTCTATAAGCACCTGGACGGCAACGCCGCCTGGCGTTATGGCTCCCGCGAGAATGTCCGGAGCCACATCGGCACACACAATCAGGTAAACGGAGAAAGCAGCAATGCAGAAAACACAGATAACGGAGGTAACAGCAGTGAAGACAGATAACAATAAGAAAAGCCAGAAAGAAATACTTTATATCGCCTATGGCTCCAACCTTAACCTTGCCCAGATGGCAGGGCGCTGCCCCACCGCAGAGGTTGTTGGAAAAGCTGTGCTTAGGGGCTGGAGGCTCGCGTTCAGGGGTGTGGCCACCATAGAGCGCCGCATCGGTTATACCGTGCCGGTGCTGGTCTGGAAGCTGCAACCGGAGGATGAACAGTCCCTTGACCGCTATGAGGGCTGGCCGAACCTTTACTACAAAGAAAACCTGAAGGTCACCCTGGACGGGAAAAGGCGCACCGCCATGGTGTATATCATGAATGGGAATTCCCATCCCTACAGCCCGCCAGCCAGAAGCTATATGCGTACCATCCTCAGCGGCTACGAATCCGCCGGTTTTGATCCCGGCATCCTGTACCGGGCGGCCGGTGAATCCATTACCGCGGGTGACATTTTCCCCGATATGGGGAAAGAAAAACACAGGAAAGGGGGCGCAGGCAGATGACGGAAACCATTAAACAGCAGATCATGGCAGTCCGGGATTCCGGTGAAACCAACATGCTGGATACCCGTATGGTGCAATATATCGCCAACCGTGAAGGGTTTTACGAGCTGGTCATATATATTGAAGACCACCGGGAGGAGTATGCACATTTTATTTTTACCGGGGAGGACGAGTAGCACCATATTTTATGCACATCTCAAGACTTGCTTTTTATTATGGCCTGAGTGATAGATGTGTGTGCGATGGAAAGAAAGGAGTAAAAATACCATGAGCAATAAATACAGCTACAATCGAACCGGGGCAGAACGTAAGGCACTGGTGGATGCAATCAGCCGGATACTGGAAAAACCGGCAGTTTATCTCGGGGCGCCGACTTTCGCTTACGCTGTAGGTGATTGCCGGATAAGCAGGAAAGGCTCTTTGTTCGGCATGAATGATGCCGGGCGGGAGGAAATGGAACGCTTAGTTTTGCGCCTACAGGAGGAAGGTTTTATTGCAGAAACTCCTGCTGAAGAAGATTCTCTCACAGAGGAAGCCATAGCCGACACGGCGGAAGTCGCTACAGAAAATGTAGTAGATGAAGCCACAGAAGCTGCTGCCGATAACACTGACACAGCACCTTTAACGGCCACGGGTAATTCCGATGAGGAAAATACCCTGACTATAGAAATGCCTAAAGCTGGTTTTACCGACACTTCTCTGGATAATTTACAGAAAATCATTGCCAGTAAGGCCGCCCTGCTTAAAAAGGCCCTTGGAACAGATAACCTTGCCGTTATCGACACCGGGGATACCTTAAAATTCCCCTGGTTTACCCTGCATGGGCTGGAAGGCGAAGCGGATGCCTACAGCCGCCTGGTTGCCACTATCTGCGACACGGCAAGGAAACGCAGGCGCATAACTGCCAAAGAACGCGACAGCGAGAATGATAAATTTGACTTCCGTCTTTTTCTGGTACAGTTAGGCTTTGTCGGGAATGAGTACAAAACCGCCCGGAGGATACTGCTCCGCAGCCTTACCGGCAACAGCAGCTGGAAATCCGGCCATGCGCCGGAGCGGCCTGCTCCTGATACCAATACGGAGAATGCCGGTTCAGCTTCACAGCCAGAGGGCAATCCGTCAGAAGCAACCATAGAAACGGCACCACAGCCAGGGGGAGGTGAGGATTATGGCAAATAGAAACCAGTTCCCCAGCCGGGATACGGTGGAACGGGTACGGAGAATGTACCCTAAAGGCTCACGGGTGGAGCTCATCTCCATGGATGACCCATACAGTAAGCTCTCACCCGGAGACCGCGGCACGGTAAATGTGGTTGACGATACCGGCACGGTGTTTATCAGCTGGGACTGCGGCTCCAGCCTCGGCATCGTTTACGGCGTTGACCGGATACGGAAGATATAGCACTTTACAAGAGGGGGGATGCCTTTACGGCTCCCCCTTAAACACACAAATGGAGGTGGAATTATGGATAATACAAGAAAGATTACCAAACTGGAGAAGACCGCTCTGATGCCTGTTAAGCGTAAACGTGTGGCAGCCTATGCTCGCGTTTCGTCCGGCAAGGATGCCCAGCTCCACTCCCTGTCTGTCCAGATCAGTTATTACAATGAGTATATTGGCAACCGGGGCGACTGGCAGCTTGTTAAGATTTATGCCGATGAGGCCATGACCGGCACCAGGGATGACCGGCCACAGTTCCAGCAGCTGCTTACGGACTGCCGGGCCGGGAAGATTGACATGGTCATTACCAAATCCGTGACAAGGCTTGCCCGCAATACCCTTACCGTTCTGAATACGGCACGGGAGCTTAAATCCCTTGGCATTGATATTTATTTTGAGAAAGAGAACATCCATACCATGAGCTCTGACGGCGAGCTGATGCTGACGCTTCTGGCTACCTTTGCTCAGGAGGAGAGCTGGTCTGCCAGCGAGAACCAGAAATGGCGTATCCGCAAGAAGTTTGAGCAGGGGTATCCTAACACTGGAAATATGCTTGGCTATTATCTGGAGAATGGCGTATTGCGAGTCATACCTGACGAGGCGGAAATCGTCCGGCAAATATATGCCGATTTTCTTTCTGGAATGGGGATTAACGCCATAGCAAAAAAACTCCGGCGTATGGAAGTCCCAACTAAAAGAGGTTCTGAATGGAATAAAATGACAGTCCGCCATATACTCCGTAACGAAAAGTATGCCGGGGATCTGTTATTGCAGAAAACATACCGGTTAGACCACATCAGTAAAAAGCAAATGATAAACCATGGTGAACTGCCAATGTATTCTGTAAGCAATGCCCATGAGGCCATTATTGACCGAGATACATTTGAGCAGGTACAGCAGGAATTAATGCTGCGAGCAGAAAAATGCCACTCTCATCATGTAACATCAGAGGCGCATCTTTTTACGAGTATGATCCGATGCGGGCTATGTGGGCGTCACCTTCATAGAAAACTTGCTTCATCTTCAAAAAAATATGCGCCCAAACCTGTTTGGTTTTGCACAACAGCTATGAATTATGGAAAAAACGCATGCCCATCACGTAAAATTCCAGAGGATATCCTGATACAGAAAACCATGGAAGTTCTGGAAATTGAAAATTTAGATCGGGGGACCTTACTGGATCGTATCACGGAAATACAGGTACCCGAACATAACCATCTGGTCTACGTATTCCATGATGGCCATACCCAGGAGGTTACCTGGCAGAATCACTCTCGCCGGGAAAGCTGGACAGAAGAAATGAAACAACAGGCCAGAGAGCGTCGGCTAAAATATCTTGAAGAAAGGAGAAGGCCATGACTATACAGAAAAGGACAGTACAGAAAATTGAAAGCAGGTTGAGCTTAACTTCCACCCCATTCATGCAGGAGCAGCGAAAAAAACGTGTGGCAGCTTACGCCCGTGTTTCCACCGACCAGGATGAGCAGCTTTCCAGCTATGAGGCACAGGTGGATTTTTATACCAGATACATTAACAACAACCCTGAATGGGAGTTTGTCGCGGTCTATACGGACGAGGGAATTTCCGGTACCAATACTAAGAAACGCGATGGTTTTAATCGTATGGTTGCAGATGCCCTGTCTGGGAAAATTGACCTGATCCTGACCAAATCTATCAGCCGTTTCGCCCGCAATACGGTAGACACCCTGACCACAATCCGGCAGCTGAAGACCAAAGGAATAGAGGTCTACTTTGAGAAAGAAAATATTTATACTCTTGATGCCAAGGGTGAGGTGATGATTACTATCATGAGCAGCCTGGCCCAGGAGGAAAGCCGTTCCATCAGCGAAAACGTGTCCTGGGGGAAACGCCGCAGCATGGAGGAAGGCAAAATCTCCATGCCATATAAATCTTTCCTTGGTTATGAGAAAGGTAACGATGGACTTCCGAAAATTGTTGAGGAAGAGGCAGCGATAGTCCGGGAAATTTACCATCTGTTTCTGGGTGGAAAGACTGTCCGGGAAATAGCCGAACACCTTACCGGGCGAGGGATACCGACACCCAAAGGAAAAACCAACTGGAGTGTCTCTACCATTATGAGTATACTCCAGAATGAGAAGTATAAAGGCGATGCCCTGCTTCAGAAGACTTACACGGCAGATTTTCTTACTAAAACAATCCGAAAAAATAAAGGGGAACTACCACAATATTACATAGAAAATTCCCACCCTGCCATTATCGACCCGGAGACCTTTGCCCTGGTCCAGAAAGAGATTGAACGGCGGCGGCCAAAACGCCGTCAGTTACACAAAAGCAGCCCGTTTAACTCAAAAGTAATCTGTGGCGACTGTGGCGGATATTATGGTCGAAAGGTCTGGCACAGCGGCAGTAAATATGAGAAATCCATCTGGCGCTGTAACCGGAAGTATGATGGCGAGTGCTGCTGCACTACACCTAATCTGGATGAATGTGAGCTGGAAAACGCCTTTGTCACTGCTTTTAACCAATTCCATAAAGAAAAAGAAAAGCATATGGCTCTGATGGAAAAACTTCTGTCCCGCTTGTCGGATACCAGTGCGTTGGAAAAGCAGTTGGATGCCACCAAAGCTAAGCATGCCAGACTGATTGAAGGCCTGCGCAGCTATATGGTGGAGAATACCCGGCGTATACAGGACCAGGGGGAATACAACCGCCGGTTTGCAGAGATGGATGCATCATGCCAAAAAGCTGAGGAGCAGGTTAACAGCCTGCAGAAGCAGCTCCTTGAACAGCACGTGCACAGAGAGCAAATATCCCGTTCCCTCAATATTCTGAAACAGTGTGAGGACAGACTGGAGAAGTTCAGCCCGGATATTTGGAATGCCATTGCCGATACGGTAACAGTATCTCCGGATAAAACACTTATTTTTCGGTTCCATGATAGCATGGATATATCAGTATTGCTGCCCTACGGGAATAGCGGAAAGTAAAGACACCGATTAAGTACATTATAAGAAATAGTTAAAAGCCTGCAGAATTTCTGTGGGCTTTTCCAATACGTCAGTCCATTTACTATCTCCCCTCCCCATACAGTACTCAGGCAGCGGAGGGGGATCTAATTAGCTGTTACCCAGATCAGCTGACAGACGAACAAGGCAAGGCTATACGTATGAAGAGCATTACACCCTGCGATGACCACCAGTTACTGCTCACTCCAGCGAACCTGAAAGTATCAACAGCTGTAGACAAATACATAAACCCGTTGTGCGTGAGAAAGAATTGTTGCTGCAATTTAAAGTTTTTCTTTTATAGCATAATATTACTATAATTTGCAGAAAAATGATGATTAATGTATAATTTGTAAAAGAGATTTTATTCCCATTAGCCATAATATTACCGTTATGTGAAAGGAATGGCTGTTATGAATGCACCTGGCTATATAAAATGGTTGATAAGTGAACAATCTGTTCGTCTTGAGGATGGTATTGCTATTTCATGTTACAAGTTAGATTATTCTATTGATGATGATCTTTTTGATGAATGGGCCCTGCATATCCGACGCCATTATGAATCGGATGACGAGTTGAAAGAATCTCTTATCGCCACTAGCTTAAGCATAGAAGAGTATCTTAAAACCTTCGTAATTCCACAAAAA
>CAJTTU010000114.1:0-3994 GCA_910579325.1 uncultured Lachnospiraceae bacterium
CATGCCCATGATTTTGGCGAAAGCGCGTCAGGAGAGCAGGGATTTTTACGAGGTGCTGGACTATTATCTGGAACTGATCCGCAAAATCCATATCAGGACTTATGCTTATCTGGGGGAAATGCGGGCGTCCACGAATCCGCTGGCCTACTGCGAGGGCGGTTTTTACGGCGGCCATCTGGGTATTCACGATAAGATCAAACCGCTGCTGAAATCGGCGACGGCCTCTTTCGGCATCACGGCCTTCAATGAGCTGCAGCAGCTGTACAATGGAAAGTCGCTGGTGGAGGACGGACAGTTTGCCCTGGACGTGCTGACTTATATTAATAAGAAGATAGACGAGTTTAAAAAAGAGGACGGCAACCTGTATGCCATCTATGCGACGCCGGCGGAGAATCTGTGCGGCCTTCAGGTGAAGCAGTTCCGTCAGAAATACGGCATTGTGGAGAATGTGTCAGACCGGGAGTATGTCAGCAACGGCTTCCATTGCCATGTGACCGAGGATATCACGCCGATCGAGAAACAGGATCTGGAATACCGGTTCTGGGAGCTGTCAAACGGCGGCAAGATTCAGTATGTCAGATATCCCATCGATTATAACATCGACGCCATCAAAACGCTGGTGCGGCGGGCCATGAAGATGGGCTTTTATGAAGGGGTGAACCTGTCATTGTCCTACTGTGACGACTGCGGCTATCAGCATCTGGAGATGGATGTGTGCCCGAAATGCGGCAGCACCAATCTGACGAAAATCGACAGGATGAACGGCTATCTTTCCTATTCCAGAGTGAAAGGAGATACCAGGCTGAACGACGCGAAGATGGCGGAGATCAAAGAGAGGAAAAGTATGTAGATGCGTTATCATAATATCACGAAGGATGATATGTTAAACGGAGACGGCCTGCGGGTGGTGCTCTGGGTGGCGGGATGCACCCACTGCTGTCAGGACTGCCAGAATCCGGTGACTTGGGATATCCGGGGCGGCATCCCTTTCGATCAGGTGGCGAAGGAAGAGGTTTTCGCCGAGCTTGAGAAGGATTATATTTCCGGTCTTACGCTAAGCGGCGGCGATCCGCTCCATCCGGCCAACCGGCAGGATGTGGCGGAGCTTGTGGGGGAAATCCGGGCAAAGTATCCGGAGAAAACCATCTGGCTGTACACCGGTTTTGTATGGGAGGTAATCGACGCTCTGCCCTTTATGGAACAGATAGACGTGGTGGTGGACGGCAAGTTTGACCGAACGCTGCTGGATGTGCAGTTAAAGTGGAAGGGCAGCTCCAACCAGAGGGTGATCGACGTGAAAAGGACGCTGGCAGAGGGAAAGGTGGTGCTTCACTCATGAACAGAATCGGACAGTTTGAAAAGGTAAGTTTTCAGCAGTTTGAGGAAGGCTGGACGGACTGCTTTGGCGAGAAGATACGGGAAGCCTGCCGGGCCGTCTATGAGAAAATTTCCCTGCCCAGGCGGGCTACGAAAGGGTCGGCGGGATATGATTTCGCGCTGCCCTGTCCTGTGATGCTGGCGCCGGGGGAGACGATTAAAATTCCCACTGGCATTCGGGTACGGATGGAGGAAGGATGGCTTCTGGCTCTTTTTCCCAGAAGCGGTCTGGGTTTTAAATACCGGATGCAGATGAACAATACGGTGGGAATCGTGGATTCGGACTACTATGGCTCTGACAATGAGGGCCATATTTTCGCAAAGATTACCAATGACAGCAACGAGGGGCTTACGATGAAGCTCCTGGCCGGGACGGCTTTTATGCAGGGGATATTTCTTCCGTTTGGGATTACGGAGGACGATCAGGCGGAAGCGGAGCGAAACGGCGGGTTTGGCAGCACCGACCGGGGGTAGAAAGAGGCAGATATGAAAAAAAGACAGGGAATCATCGGAATAGCGGTTTTATGTCTGTGCGTGTTAGCGCTGGCGGGCTGCGGAAAAAAGAGCGGGGCCTATGAGAAGGGCCTGCAGGAATATGAGGCCGGGCAGTATGAGCAGGCGGTGGCTTCCTTTCAGGAGGCGATTGCGGAGAGCAATACGGAGCCTTTGTATTACATCAGTCAGGGGATGGCCCATATTGAACTGAGAAATTATGAGGAGGCCCAGAAAAGCTTTGACTATGCTTTGGGCGTGGATGAAAAAAGCGGGCTGGCTTACCGGGGAAAGGGCATCGCTTATCTGAAGGCAGGGGATTATACCGCTGCCATCGAGGCGTTAAACAGTGCTCTGAAATGCGCCGACGGCCATGTGTCCCAGACAGAGTTTGACGTGCTGAAATATCGGGGCGAGGCGGAGACGGCGGCAGGGGATTACGACGCGGCCATTGAAACTTATTCGATTTTGCTGGATGTGGAGAAAAAGCCGGAGGATAACTACTATCTCCGGGGCAATGTGTATGCCTTGAAGGGGGAGATCGATCTGGCGGCCGCGGATTTTGACAAGCTGGTAGAAGCGAAACCCAATGATTACGCGGCTTATTGCTGTGCCTATCAGAGTCTGGCGGCCGCAGGCGCCCAGGACAGGGGAAAGACTTACCTGGATGCGGCGCTGTTAATCAAAGACGAGCGGGCCGTGGCCAATAAATACCGGGGCATGGTCCAGTATTTACTGGGAGAATATGGAAACGCTGTGGCGGAGATCACGGCCATCACCGGGGAAAAGGATGCGGAAACGCTGATCTGCCTGGGGATGTCCTATGAGAAGCTGGGGCAGCAGGAGAGCGCTTACAATGCCTACACCCAGGCGCTGAACCTGGAAAATGAAAACGCCGGCGTATACAATCAGGTGGGTCTGTATAAAATGAGAACAGGCAGTTACGGGGAAGCGCTGGACTTTTTCAAAAAAGGGCTGGAATTCAGCGACGCTTCTACGGCGGAGCGTCTGATGCTGAACGAAGCGCTGGCCTGCGAGTATAACGGGGATTTTGCCCAGGCACTGACAGTGCTGCAGGAGTATGCGGATACTTATGGGACCGACGGTGAGACCGATCATGAGCTGGCGTTTTTGAAAACCAGATAGTTTGCCCGTTTTCGGTCATAGTATTTACATCAAAGGTATGCTTGTCTGTTCCGCAGCTTTGGAAATGATATACAGGGAATGAGAATAAACATTGATGGGAGAAAGTGATCGATGATAGAAGTGAAGGAAATTGAAGAACCGGTTCTGCTGGCTGGCGTGGCTTTGTCGGATTATGACGACACGGACCAGTCTTTAGACGAGCTGGAAGAACTGGCGTCCACGGCGGGAGCCGTCGTGGCGGGTCGGGTGATCCAGAACCGGGAGCGGGTCCATCCGGGCACCTATCTGGGAAAGGGAAAGCTGGAAGAGATCAGAGAGCTGGCGGCGGAGGTTGGAGCCGTGGGCGTGATCTGCGACGATGAGCTTTCCCCGGCCCAGCTTCGGAATATGGAGGATGCGCTGGGACTGAAAGTAATGGACCGGACGCTGGTTATTCTGGATATCTTTGCCTCCCGGGCCAGGACCAGAGAGGGAAAGCTGCAGGTGGAGCTGGCCCAGCTGAAATACCGGGCCACCAGGCTGGTAGGGCTTCGAAGCTCTCTGTCACGTCTCGGCGGCGGCATCGGAACCAGAGGGCCGGGAGAGACAAAGCTGGAGGTGGACAGGCGGCTGATTCATGAGCGGATCGGTCATTTAAAAGGGGAATTGAAGGACGTAGAACGGCACAGGGAAATAACGAGGCAGCAGCGGGAAAAGAATCATGTTCCTGTGGCTGCCATTGTCGGTTATACCAATGCAGGGAAATCCACGCTGTTAAACCGCCTGACAGGGGCGGATGTGCCGGAAGAAGACAAGCTGTTTGCAACGCTGGACCCTACCACCAGAAGTCTTGCGCTGTCGGGGAAAGAGGAAGTGCTGCTGACGGACACGGTGGGTTTTATCCGCAAGCTGCCCCATCATCTGATCGAGGCTTTTCGCAGTACGCTGGAGGAGGCCAGATACGCCGATCTGATTATCCATGTGGTGGACTGTTCCAATC
>CAJTTU010000114.1:4004-10381 GCA_910579325.1 uncultured Lachnospiraceae bacterium
GATGGAACTTCAGATGCATGTGGTATATGAGACTTTGGCCCGGTTGGGGGTGACGGACCAGCCGGTGATTACGGTGTTTAACAAGGCGGATTTGCTGCGGGGCTGTGCAGAGGCGGAATGTATGGAAAGCAGCGGCAGTTACCAGAACGAATCAGGGACAAATCCCGGCGGATTTGGACAGACAGGCATTTTTAAAGATTTCAAAGCAGAGCGGACGCTGACCCTCTCGGCCAGAACCGGGGAGGGGCTGGAAGAACTGAAAGAAGCCATCGCCCAGGTGCTGCGGGCGGGAAAGGTTTATCTGGAAAAGTTGTTTCCCTATGACCAGGCGGGGAAATTGCAGACGATTCGTAAGTATGGCACGCTGCTGTCCGAGGAGTATACCGAGGACGGCATCGCGGTGGAGGCTTATGTGCCGGCGGAGGTGTATGGAGGGTTGCTGTAAAGGAAATTTTTCCATGTTTGATTTCACATATTTTGGTTGTTGTATCAGCGGTCATTTTCTTGTATAATGAACGCTCAGTCGGCAGACGGCATTCGATCTGTCAGGCAGATTGCAAAAAATACGGACAACGATAGGAGAAAAGCAGCATGGTTAAATGGAAGAGCAGCGGTAAGAAGATGATGGTATTTCTTCTTATTCTGGGGCTGATCGGCGGGATGATAAATCCCTTGCAGTTTACCGTAGCCGCATCGGAAAAAGAAGCGGGAGAAATCCCAAAGACTGAGGGCGGCATGACAGAAGAAGCGGAATGTGTCTGCGAGATTCTGTGTACGGCGGAGCAGAAAGAGGCAGACTGTCCGATGTGCGGGGCGGACCTGTCAGCCTGCGTCGGCGAGCCTTTGGAGCGGCAACAGGATGAGAGCGGAGCGGCAGAGGCCGGGCAGGAGCCGGCGGAAGGGGAAGCGCCGACTTTAGAAGCGCCTGTCGATAAGGAAACAGACGAAAAGGAGTCGGAGTCAGAAACAGTCCCCGGGGAAGAACCGGCGGAAGAACAGCCGTCAGAAATGGAGACGGCTTCTGAGGACGAATCTGTACGGACACAGTTTCAGGAAGCGTTCGAAGCGTATGAGAATCTGACGGAGGAACAGAAAGCATTGCTTGCCGGAGCGGAAGAACGACTGCTGGAACTGCTGGAGTATTTTACGGAACCGGTTATGGTGATGGCAACAGACCAGGAGATCGAAGCCGCAAGGAACGTGATGACTCAGGCGATGACCGACTGGGATACTACGGTGGATTTATCTTCTTATCATCTGACTGCGGAGGATTGGGGGAAAATCTGGCCTGATGTGGCGCAAGATGATCCGGCTCTGTTTTACGGGGATTTTATGTGGGGGATGTGGAATATCCGGCAGTGACCAAGACGGAAAAAGGCATTGCGTTTAAAGTACATGGACTGTCTCCGGTCGCCGTAGGCTGGACCAGGGCGCAGGACAACTCTGCCGGAAATGATAATAGCAGCGGCAGCAATAATAATAACAATAGCAATAATAACAACAATAACAATAGCGGTAATGGAGGCGGTAACAATATCAGCGGCGCCAACGATAACGGCAGCAGTAATAATAACGGCGGAAATAATGGCGGCGACGCGGCCGATCCGTCCCAGACAGTTTCTGCTGTCATGGCGAACACGCCTTCCACAGGCGACCGATCTTTGGCGATCTGGTACCTGCTGCTGGCGGGAGCCGCATTGGCCGGCGTACTGGGGCTTTATGTAAACATAAAGAAAAACAGATATTAATATTGTCACAAATGAGAAACGTCCGGAGGAATGATATCTGTCCGGACGTTTCATGTCTAACCTGATGTAACAGGATAAAAAACAGAGAATACGGAGAATATGACGATGAACCAACCAAAGATAAAAATCGGTTCCCATGTCAGCATGAGCGGGAAGGATATGTTTTTAAATTCGGCGAAGGAGGCGGCTTCCTACGGTTCGGATGTGTTTATGGCCTACACCGGAGCGCCTCAGAACAGCAGAAGAAAGCCGCTGGAAGAGTTGAAAATCGAGGAGGGCTGGGCATATATGAGGACCCATGGATTGTCGGAGGTGATTATCCATGCCCCTTATCTGATTAACCTGGCCAATACGGTAAAGGAGGATACCTTTCGTTCCTCGGCGGAATTTCTGATATCGGAGATCAGCCGTTCTGAGGCCCTTCACAGCAAGGTGCTGGTGCTGCATCCGGGGGCCCATGTAGGAGCGGGTGAAGAGGCTGGCATTGCCCGGGTGGTCGAAGGGCTGAACCAGGTGCTGCGGCCGGATCTGAAGCTGGCGGTGGCGTTGGAAACCATGGCGGGAAAGGGCAGCGAGCTGGGGCGAAGCTTTGAGCAGCTGGCCCGGATCATCGGCGGCGTGAAATACCCAGAGAAGCTAAAGGTTTGTTTTGACACCTGCCATGTCCATGACAGCGGCTATGACCTGATTCACCATCCGGAGGAGGTGTTCGGGGCGTTTGAGCGCATCGTGGGCCGGGATATGATTGCCGTATTCCATATGAACGACAGCAAAAATATCTGCGGGGCGGCGAAGGACCGGCATGAGAATTACGGGTTCGGGCAGATTGGGTTTGAGGCGCTTCAGCGTATCATGTATCATCCGGATTATCTGGACATTCCGAAGATTCTGGAATCTCCCTGGGTGAAGGACAGACACAATGAGAAAAAATCTTATGCGCCGTATAAACAGGAAATATGCAGTATACGGGAAAACCGGTTTGACCCGGAGATGGTGGAAAAGCTGAGAGCGGGGGACAGGGAATAGTCCTATGCGTACAGTGGTTTTCCTCATAACAGCGCATTTGCCGATTTGCATAAATATACACAATATATAGTTGCCGGATTAAAAAAATACATATATCTGGTATTTCCTGTTGACGCCGTCGCTCCGGGTCTGCGGGGCCGGGGTCAGACAGAAAGGGGCAGGGATTATGTTTGACGTACAGAAACGGGACGGAGAGATCGCTGAATTTCAGCTGCATAAGATTTCCGATGCCATGGAGAAGGCCTTTGTAGCCACGAAGAAAAATTTCAGCGGCGAGATTTTGGAGCTGCTGGCGCTCCGGGTGACGGCAGATTTTCAGGATAAGATTAAAGACGGCGTGATCACTGTGGAGGATGTTCAGGACAGTGTGGAACATGTTTTGGAGCAGACTGGGTATACCGACGTGGCCAAAGCCTATATTCTGTACAGAAAGCAGCGGGAAAAAATCCGGAACATGAAATCCACGATCCTGGATTACAAGGAAGTGGTCAATAAATATGTAAATGTGGAAGACTGGCGGGTCAAGGAAAATTCCACGGTTACTTATTCGGTAGGCGGCCTGATTTTAAGCAATTCAGGAACGATCACGGCCAATTACTGGCTGTCCGAGATTTATGACGAGGAGATTGCAGGCGCCCACCGGGACGCGGATATCCATATCCATGACCTTTCCATGCTGACCGGCTACTGCGCCGGATGGTCTTTAAAGCAGCTGATTCAGGAGGGGCTGGGCGGCATCACCGGAAAGATTACCTCCGGTCCGGCCAAGCATCTGTCGGTGCTGTGCAACCAGATGGTGAATTTCCTGGGGATTATGCAGAACGAGTGGGCGGGAGCTCAGGCTTTTTCCTCCTTTGACACCTATCTGGCCCCCTTTGTAAAAGCGGATCACCTGTCCTATAAGGAAGTGCTCCAGTGTATTCAGTCCTTTATCTATGGCGTGAATACGCCCAGCCGCTGGGGGACCCAGTCTCCTTTCACGAATATTACGCTGGACTGGACGGTGCCTGCCGATATGGCGGAGCTGCCGGCCATCGTGGGCGGCGTGGAGATGGACTTTAAATATAAAGACTGCAAGGCCGAGATGGACCTGATCAACAAAGCCTTTATCGAGACGATGATCGAGGGAGATGCCAACGGGCGGGGCTTCCAGTATCCGATTCCCACCTATTCCATCACCAGCGATTTTGACTGGTCCGACACGGAGAATAACCGTCTGCTGTTTGAGATGACGGCCAAGTACGGAACGCCTTATTTCTCCAATTACATCAACAGCGATATGGAGCCCAGCGACGTGCGCAGCATGTGCTGCCGGCTGCGGCTGGATCTCAGGGAGCTGCGCAAAAAGAGCGGCGGTTTCTTCGGCTCCGGCGAGAGCACCGGCTCCGTGGGCGTGGTCACGATTAATATGCCCCGGATCGCCTATCTGTCGGCGGATGAAGCGGATTTCTATAAGCGGCTGGACTATCTGATGGATCTGTCCGCCCGTTCCCTGCGGATGAAGCGGGAGATTATCACAAAGCTTTTAAACGAGGGGCTGTACCCTTATACGAAGCGGTATCTGGGTACCTTTGACAATCATTTTTCCACCATTGGCCTGATCGGCATGAACGAGGTGGGCCTGAATGCGAAATGGATTCGTCAGGATATGACTGGCGAGGTCTGCCAGGAATTTACCAAGGATGTGCTGAACCATATGCGCGAGCGGCTGTCGGATTATCAGGAGAAGTACGGCGACCTGTATAATCTGGAGGCGACGCCGGTGGAGTCAACTACCTACCGTTTGGCTAAGCACGACAAGGAGCGGTACCCGGACATTATCACGGCGGGAGCGGAAGGCGACGTGCCTTACTATACGAACAGCTCTCATTTGCCGGTGGATTATACGGCGGATATTTTCGATGCCCTTGATATCCAGGACGAGCTGCAGACGCTGTATACCTCCGGCACCGTATTCCATGCGTTCCTGGGGGAGAAGCTGCCTGACTGGAAGGCGGCGGCCAAGCTGGTGAAAACCATCGCGGAAAATTATAAGCTGCCTTATTATACGATGTCCCCCACCTATTCCATCTGCGCTGAGCACGGTTATCTGTCCGGCGAGCAGTTTACCTGTCCGGTCTGCGGCAAAGCGGCCGAGGTTTACAGCCGGATCACAGGGTATTACCGTCCGGTACAGAACTGGAATGAAGGGAAGGTACAGGAATACAAAAACCGGAAAGAATACGATATGGCGGCATCCCGGATGAAACAGCGGGGAATCGCCGGAACCAACGTGACGGTGAATATGGAGGAAACCCATCAGGTTACGCCGGCGGGTGTTGAGAAAACCTATCTGTTTGTCACCAGCACCTGTCCCAACTGCCGTATGGCCAAAGAGTTTTTAAAAGATGAGAGTTATGAGCTGGTAAACGCCGAGGAGCAGCCGGAGCTGGCGGCCCACTACGGCGTGATGCAGGCGCCGACGCTGGTGGTAGAGCAGGGCGGCGGGTATCGGACCTATGCCAATGCTTCTGATATCAGGAGGTATGTGGAGGAGAAGAGGGCTGCGGTGTAAAGCAGTGTAAAAGGGCTGTCCATTTTAAAATACCTTGTGGTATCTTAAGATGGACAGCCCTTCTCTGTCAGAAGAACACGAAAAGTCGTTGATCAAATATGAAAACGGCTGATAAGGCTGTTCAGCGTCTGTGCCTGTTGGGACAGCTCTTTGGAGACTGACGCGCTTTTTTCCGCAGCAACGGAATTGTCCTGGACCACTGCGGAGATCTCCCTGATTCCGTTTTCAACCAGCAGGGTCATCTGGTTGGTAATATCATTTTTGACCATGGAAGCGGCGTTGGTCGATACGACCAGCCAGAGCAAAGTCATTCCCGCCAGTGTGATAGCGGTTGTAATAACGCCGATTCGCGCGGCAAGTTTTTTGTTTTCTATGAAGCGCATAAAACTCCCCTCCATATGAGAAAATATTAGGGTTTTCCCCCGAAAATAATATAGCTTATTTTTGCCAAATTTCAATAGGTAATTGCGAAACACCCCCTCAATCTTGACCTCAACAAGGGAAAAATTCAATCATACCGAATTTTTTGGAAATACATGTAGAAAACGAGACTCCGGGACATGAAAATAAAACAGATAGGAATATCTGCCGGTAAAAGAATATGAATCCTGCGTATGCTTACGCAATCAGGGGTTTCAGGCTGCGGATATATTGATGTTTATGGATTTTATCAGCAACTATTACCGTAACCAACTGGGCAATCCCGGCAAGCAGTAAATCCGCGTGGAGTGTTTTCTCATTCTGCGTTTTACGCCCGGCAACACAGTAGCTGTCTTTAAAGTGGCTGATGGATTTTTCCACATTCACACGGATTTTGTAGTTGGAGTCCCATTCCTCCGTGCCACGGACTGTCCCGGGATATGCACGGAGGTTCTGTTCCGGATAGATGTAAACCATCCTCCCGCAGGAAGAAGCGGTGCAGGGATTGTCACAGTGGCAGACACGTTTGGACTTCTTAGTTTCTTTGTTGTATTCCCATTTCATTTTGGGGCAGACAAATTTCATGGTAGGGAAACCACCGGTTTGCCTGTATACGTTCTTTTTTCCGG
>CAJTTU010000115.1 GCA_910579325.1 uncultured Lachnospiraceae bacterium
GGATATGATATTTATTACAATAAAACAAATTACGAACTGGCGTATACGGTAGAGTATGTGGAAGATAAAATCATTATCGTCATCATGGCCGGAACGAGGGAGAATTTTTATCAGCAATTGAAGCTATATATGAAAAATAAATAAGGTTTCCTTATGTTTTTTCTATAGTTGACACACGTATATAACACGTATATGATATCATTATAAAATAAATAATGGGAGAAGGACAGTGGCGAAAGTTACAGAAATCGAAAAAAATAAAAGCCATCAATTTCCTGTTCCACGACATTATGGAAAGGAACTTCCCTTAGGCACGGCTAACAATATTTTTCGAAATGCAGGATTAAAATAACCTTCCCATCAAAATAATCTGTTATTTGAAAGAAAAAAGGAGAACCACTATGGCCAAATATATCTTTCCAGCCATTTTTACGCCGGAAGAACAAGGGGAATTTTCGATACATTTTCCGGATATTGAAAATTGTTTTACCTGCGGGGACAATCTGGAAGACGGAATCCGGATGGCCGTAGACGACGGCTCGTTCGCGACTTATATTTCCTGCGACACCACTGTGTACCGTCGTCTTATGAACAATATTTCCGTCAAGAAAACACTTACGATCTCGTCATGGCTTAATGATTCGGCCATGGCCGCCGGATTAAATTTTTCACAGATACTTCAGGACGCGTTAAAAGAACAATTAAATATTATCTGATTCATCCGTATATAATATATTTCTGCAGGACACTGCCGCATCTGGTTTTACAAAGCTTTACAAACACATCAAAAAAAGAAAAGAGGTACAACAACATGAATTCCGTAGAAATAGAAAAAAAATACCTGCTCCGCCATCTTCCCGGCGATCTGGAAAATTATCCCTGCCACGAGATCGAGCAGGCTTACCTCTGCACGGATCCGGTGGTGCGGGTGCGGAAGGAAGACGAAACCTATTATCTGACTTACAAAGGAAAAGGCATGATGATGCGGGAGGAATACAACCTGCCGTTAAACCGTGAGGCCTATAGGCATCTTCTGGCCAAGGCCGACGGCCATATCATCTCCAAAACCCGTTACCTGATTCCGTTAGAAGACGGCCTGACCGCAGAACTTGACCGGTTCCACAGCCCGGATCCTGCGCTGCTGATGGCGGAGGTGGAATTTTCCTCCGAAGAACAGGCGGAAAGCTTCACGCCGCCGGACTGGTTCGGAAAGGAAGTGACCCAGGACCGCCGCTACCACAACAGTTATATGAGCCAGGCTTCATACGTCAATTAAACATTTAAATTCAACTGACTGCAGATATTTTTACCATCGGAAAGAAGGAAAGCACAATGAACACACGCCCAAGACAATCCATGTCCCAATATGAAAAAATGGTAGAAACGCCTATCCCGCCGCTGGTATGCAGCCTGGCCATCCCTACCATCATCAGTATGCTGGTCACATCCATTTACAATATGGCGGACACTTATTTCGTATCCCAGCTTGGCACCAGTGCGGCCGGAGCCGTGGGGATTGTGTTTTCCCTTATGGCGATTATACAGGCCGTGGGCTTCACGCTGGGCATGGGCTCCGGAAGCCTGTCTTCCCGGCTTTTGGGGCAGAAACGGCAGGAGGAGGTCAACCAGATCTGTTCATCCGGCCTTTTCGCCGCACTGGTCCTAGGGCTTTCCATCACCCTGTTCGGCTCTTTATTCTTAAATCCGCTGATGGATCTTTTAGGGGCCACCGACACCATTCTCCCCTATGCCAAAAGCTATGCCCAGTATATTCTGTTCGGCGCCCCTTTTATGTGTTCTTCCTTCGTCATGAACAATGTTCTGCGTTCCGAAGGGAAAGCTGCCTATTCCATGATCGGCATCGCCACCGGCGGCATCCTGAATATCCTTCTGGATCCCATTTTCATTTTTATTTTCCGGCTGGGCATCGCCGGAGCCGCCATTGCCACACTGGTCAGCCAGTGCGTCAGTTTCGCGATTCTGCTGATTATCTTCCTCACCGGCAAAAGCACGATCAGACTCCATCCACAGTACATAAGCAGACATCTGAACACCTATAAAGTAATCATCCAAACCGGCTTTCCTTCCTTCTGCCGCCAGGGGCTGGCCAGCGTCGCCAGCATTGCCTTAAACGTAAACGCTGCCGTTTACGGTGACGCCGCAGTGGCTGCCATGTCCATTACCAGCAAAATATTCATGATGGTGTTTTCCTTTATGCTGGGATTTGGCCAGGGCTTTCAGCCGGTAGCCGGCTATAATTACGGGGCGCAAAAATACCGGCGGGTGAAACAGGCCACCATCTTTACTTATGTGACAGGCGTATGCATGATGGCTGTTCTGGGACTGCTGGGCTTTCTTTTTGCGCCGCAGCTGATCCGACTGTTTCGCCGGGACGACGCCCAGGTAATCGCCATCGGGACAATTGCGATCCGGGCCCAGGCGCTGGCTTTGCCTCTTATGCCGCTGGCTACTGTTATGAATATGGTGTTCCAGGTTATCGGCCGTTCCAAAAAGGCCACCCTTTTATCCGCCTGCCGGCAGGGAATTTTCTTTCTGCCGTTTATTGTCCTGCTGCCGGTGTGGCTTGGACTGACCGGCATCGAAATCGCCCAGGCCCTTTCCGACCTGTGTACGCTTCTGCTGACCATTCCCTTTGCCCTTCTGTTTCTCAGAGAACTGGACGAAAAAATCAGCGAAACAGATTACTAAAAGTTTTATTCTTTCCCGTTCCAGCAATAGGTACACAGCTTACAAGGCTCGACGCCCGTGGCATCCAGCATGTCATCCAGCCGGTTGTAGCGCAGGGTAGTGAAATTCAGCGCCTTTCTGATTTCCTCCTGCATCCTCTCATATTTGGGAGATTCCGGGTCCGCATATTCCTGCAGGGTTTCCTCGCTGACATCATCCCCTTCCAGCTGACGGATCACCCGGCGGGCGATCAGATCCATCTCCGAGGAGGAGCGGGAGAAATTCAGATATTTACAGCTGTAGAGAATCGGCGGGCAGGCGGGACGGATATGCACCTCCCTTGCGCCGTTCTGGTATAAAAACTCCGTGGTTTCCCGAAGCTGTGTCCCTCTCACGATGGAATCGTCGATCAGAAGCAGGCTCTTGTTCCGGATCAGGTCATGGACCGGGATCAGCTTCATCTTCGCGATCAGATTTCTCTGACTCTGAATCGTGGGCATAAAGGATCTGGGCCATGTGGGGGTGTACTTAATAAAAGGCCGGGAAAAAGGAATGCCTGATTCATTGGCATAGCCTACCGCATGGGCGATGCCGGAGTCGGGAACACCGGCCACGATATCCGGTTTTGCGTCGTCTCTCTGCGCCATCTTTACGCCGCAGTTGTAACGCATCTGCTCCACGCTCAGACCTTCATAGGAACTGGGCGGATACCCGTAGTAAACCCAGAGGAAGGTACAGATCTTCATATCCTTTCCGGGCTGCATCAGAACCTTGGGCCCTTCGGGCGTCACCACATCGATCTCTCCGGGACCTAATTCCTTTTCATCCGTATATCCCAGGTTCCGATAGGAAAAGTCCTCAAAGGCCACACAGCAGGCATCATCCTTCCGCCCAACCACCACAGGCGTTCTGCCAAACTTGTCCCGGGCCGCATAGATTCCTTTCGATGTCATCAAAAGCAGCGAAAGGGAGCCGTCGATCACCTCTAATGCATAGTGAATGCCTTCGATCAGATTTTCCTTCTGATTAATGATAGCGGCCACCAGCTCGGTAGGATTGATATCCCCGCCGCTCATTTCCAGGAAATGGGCATGTCCGCTGTCAAAAATCTGTTCTACCAGTTCTTTATTGTTATTGATTTTTCCCACTGTGGTAATGGCAAAGGTGCCGTGATGGGACCGGACGATCAGCGGCTGGGGCTCATAGTCCGAGATACAGCCAATGCCGAACTGCCCCTTCATCTGCTGCATATCCTTGTCAAATTTTGTGCGGAACGGTGAGTTCTCAATGTTGTGGATCGCACGATCAAAACCCTTTTCCACATCGTAAACCGCCATACCGCCCCGGCGTGTTCCCAAATGGGTATGATAGTCCACACCGAAAAACAAGTCAAATACACAATCTTTTTTTGAAGCGACGCCAAAAAAACCTCCCATTGTCTCCTCCTTATCATGACATTTTGCCGCAGTCCTTACAAAAACTGCAGGGACTTTCGCTGTATTTTATGATTCCATTGGATTCCACTTTTTCCTCTTTCCTGACGCAGCTTGCTGCGTCATTCAGGCAAATTTAAAAATTTATTTTCGAACTTCAATCTTACAGGTATGTTCCTTTGTCTTTTTACTGTAATTGATTCCCACGAGAAAAATCTCATGGCCTGCGGGTACTTTTTCAATATACCTTTTATCTTTGATCTGATCGATAGTCTCCTTACAGCTTCTGTCTACCTTTAATTCCAGAATGATTGCCGGCCGGCCCGGCCGCTTCGGCAAAAACAGATAATCACAATATCCTTTTCCGCTTTTGGCCTCCCGCTCCATCAGATACTCATCTCTTGCGGCGAGATAACATAAGGTAATAACACAGGATAACGAATTTTCAACATTATATTGCAAAAATGGAATTTCCCGGTTATGGACCTCCTCCAGCATCTGTGCCACCCGCTTTTCATCGTCGGAAAGCGTGGCTTCCAGCATTTCCTTTGACTGGTCTACAATCTGTTTTACCTCACCCATGCTTTCACGGTTTAAAACCATCTCATACTTTTCCATCAGCTCCCTGTTCGGAATCCGCAGTTCTCCGTTATAGTAAGACAGAAAACCATATACCACCATTTCAAATCTTCAAAGCTGACGCTTTTATGCGTCCGGCACAATTCTCTTACTTCTTCCTCGCTCAAACCAAAATATGCCTCATATACTTGATCGTTCATAAAATTATATTCCTGAAACATATTCAGTTCCGAACCGCTGGAATACTTCGCGACAGGCAATATGCCTGTCATATAGGCCAGATCCACATAGGGCTGGTCTTTTAACAGCCCTTTCAAAAATCCCAAATGCTCCTTTTTATCTTTATCTGTCATAAATTCCTGATGAAAAATGGAATCCCATTCATCCAGAATAAAAATAAAAGAATCATCCGTGTCTAAAAATACCTGTCTGATATCGTCATATTCCCGTCTTTCCAGTTTCGGATAGTTATCATACAAATCACTCCGCAGTTTTTCTACAATTTTTGTAAGATATGTTTCATAAGAAGAGCAGGCTTCCAGACCGATACTGAAATCAATATAAACCACATTATAGGCGTTTAAATATTTTCTGAACCCGGCTGCCCCTTCAACGGATAAGGTTTCAAAAAGCGCGGCGCTTCCCATATCTTTTGTATAATAAGCGCCCAGCATACATGCGTTTACCGTTTTTCCAAAGCGTTGTGGCCGGGTAATACAGATATACTGATCCATCGTGTCAATTCTTTCAGACACTTTCTCGATCAACTGGCTTTTATCCACATAAATCTTACTGTTCCGTGCTTTTTGAAATAGCTTCATCGGTGTCTTTGTGTTCAAATAATACAACTATGACCACCTCCCGCAGGTTCCATTGTAACAGAGTACCCGGATTTTTGCAATTTTTAATACAGGTTTTTGCAGTCTCATTTTAAAAAAGTTTCATTGCGGCCATAACTGCCAATGTGCTATACTATTCATACCCCGCCAATATGACATATTTTCTGAATCCTGCTGCCTATGGTTTTGCGGGATTCCGGGAGTACATTACGAATAGAAGGAGACGGTAATATGGAACATCAGCATGAACACCACCATCATGAGCATAGCGAGGACTGCGGCTGCGGACAGCACCATGAACACGGACATGAGCATCACCACCACGAACACGGCGACGACTGCGATTGCGGCTGTAACCATGACCATGAGCATGAACATGAACACCATCATCACCACCATGACCCCAACGTCCCTTATATCATTGACGGACATACCCATGAAGGCGCGTCTGTGGGCACCGGCATGCTGACGGTAACTGGCCGTTATCAGGAGCTGGAAGAAACCGTGCAGAAGGAGCTGAAGGCGCTGGCGGACTGGACGACGGAGCAGGGCGGCATCATTGGCCATATCAAATCCTCCCTGGTGTCCTCCCACACCACCATGCTCTCCATCACGGAGGACGAGGTAAACACCATTTCCCAGGACACGGAGGAAATTCAAATTAACATGGCGGCCATCGTCTTTGCCGTACCGTTAGAGGAGGTAAAGGCACGGGTAGAATCCATCTGCAAAAAACTGATCCGGATGACTGGCGGCGAATGAACTGATTGCAAATCATCGAATATAGATAACTGACAGTGCGTAACCAGATGCAAATACCCGGCAGTAAATAACCCGGCACAAATGGCAACACCCTGAATAGCAATGAAAGAATCCCTGAATGCATCCAGCAGCTTTCGGGGATTCTTTCATTCAGGGAAACTTTATCCTTTTATGAAAAAATTTATTTTCCCCTGTAACGAAATCCCTTTTTTCCGGATATATAAGTAACCAGCCCAAAGGAGGTGACTGCCCTGAATGACATCGAAAAAGCCTATACGCGGCACGCCCGGGACGTGTACCGGTTTCTCTTAAGCCTTTCCCACGACGAGGATCTGGCGGAGGAGCTGACCCAGGAAACCTTTTTCCGCGCCATGAAGACCATCGACAATTATGACGGAAGCTGCAAGCTGTCGGTATGGCTCTGCCAGATTGCCAGGCATCTCTGGTATCAATGGCTGGAAAAGCACGCCCGGCAAAAATCGGTTGCCCTCACGGATGATATCCCCAGCGAAGAATCGCCGGAGAAAGCCGTCCTTTTGCGCATGGAAAAGGCTGCCCTTTACCGGGCGATCCACGCCCTGCCGGAGCCGATGCGGGAGGTGGTCCATATGCGGCTGACCGGTGAATTTTCCTTCGCCGAAATCGGCGACATCCTGGGCAAAACCGAAAACTGGACCAGAGTAACCTTCTATCGGGCCAAAAAGAAAATGATCGAGGAAATGGAGGTACCCCAATGAAATGCTATATCGTAAAAGACCTGCTGCCCAATTACATCGATGGCCTGACCGGCAGGGATGCGGCGACGGATGTGAAAAAGCATCTGGAAGACTGTGAAGACTGCCGCACTGTCTACGAACAGATGTCGGCGGCAATCCCGCCGGAAACACCGCCGGAAAAAAACATTGATTTTCTCAAAAAGCTGCGGACAGCAACAAGGCGGAAATATGCCAAAACAGCTTTTTCAGCCTGTATCCTGCTGACCCTTATTCTGGCAGGCTTCACCGTTTTCGCGATAAACTATGACATCCCGATTCCCTATGACCCTGACCATATGTCCACAGAAATTTACCAGGCCGCTCTCATTACCAATCACAATGGGTTCTTTCACTGGACTGACTTCGATCAGCTGAATTTTGAGGATAAAAAAAAGGTATTGGCCGGAACCAATGAAACCATCGACATGATACGCCTTACCTGCCGCGGCATAGACCGCACCTGCCGGATTCCTTCCGAAGGGAGAGTCATTTACCGGAATGACGAAAAGATCCGGGTCATCTATTATTGCTCCACAAAAACCCTGTGGGATATCCTGTTTTTTAAAGACAACGGACATCCGGGCAATGGCTGGACAAGCGGCGGAGATATTTATGGCGGTTCGGATTATCAGGAAACATGCGAGCCGGAGACGCGGGAGATTTATTATCTGCCCATGAGAAATATGGACAGACTGAGCGGTCTGTCGGATGAGGAATTTGACGCGCTGCGAAGAAAGGCCACGCTGGTCTGGAGCGGGGTCATCTGAAAAATTTTGAAAAACAGACCCTAAATACTCATAGCGATGGGAGAATACATTAACTATAACAGGAGGGATTTTGCCATGAAATGTAGTATTGTAAAAGAGTTGCTTTCCAATTATGCCGACGGCCTGACCAGCGAAGAAACCGCCGGGGATATCCGAAGACATCTGGAGGATTGCGAGAACTGCCGCAAAAGCTATGAACAGCTGACGGCCACCGTTTCAAGAGATATACCGCCGGAAGAAAAAGATATCGACCCGCTGATAAAGCTAAAGAAAAAAATACGACACAGAATCATCGCCGCCGCCGTATCCACCTGCGTAATACTGACCGGACTGATTATCTTCGCGATGATTTATGAATTTCCCCTTCCCTTTGATTCAAACCGTATGTTTGTGGAACCGGTTCAGGCGGTATTTGGCGTCGTCAATGAGGACGGAAGTATTTTTATGAGAACGCTGGATGATTTAACCTTCGAACAGACCAAAGATTTTTTGAAGGGAAAATATGAACAAACTGAGATCGTCCAACTTGCCTGCCGGGGAATTAATAATGTAGGCTACGTTGCCCGGAGCAGGACGATCAGCCGGAACGGAGAAGATGTGACCGTCGTCTATTTCTGCTACTATAAAACCATTTGGAGCAGTATCTTCCACGGCGACTTCTCAACATATCGGGAAAACTTTATACATGTCGATAATAGTTCCTACGACCAAAATTTTGACCCGGCCACAGGATACCACCCGTCAAAAAGAGAAATTTATTATCTGCCTTCCAGGGAGCTGATCGACGCCGACAAAATTTATGAAATGTCAGATGAAGAGTTCGACGCCCTTAAGGAACAGGCCGGGCTGATCTGGAGCGGGGTGGTTTAAAACCACCCTCGCTATCCACCTCCCTACCGCCTTCCCGACGCAGGCTCGATATTCACCGGTTTCCCTTTGATCTTAATATTATGCATGGCGTTCAGTACATCGTTTACATAGGCGTAAGGCACCTCCACAAAGGAAAACTTATCGTACATATCGATACTTCCGACCACCTTGCCGGGAATATTGGCCTCTCCGGCGATGGCGCCTAAGATGTCGCCGGGGCGGATGTTCTGGCGTTTTCCGATATTGATGAACAGACGAACCATCCCTTCCTCCGCGCCCGTATCCCGGTCACGGTCATAACGGCGTTTTCCGCGGCGGTCTTCCTGGATTTCCTCCATCTCGGCGCCCATGGATGCCTTTAAAAACGCTGCCGCCAGATCCATGGCCGTATAATCTTCTTTGTTAATCCGCTCCTCGATCATATTCACATAGCTGCTCAGATTATTTTCCTGGATAATCTCCGTCATCCGGTCCAGCGTCTTCTCCACCTTGATCTGGGTGACGTCATTCAGGGACGGAATGGGCTGGGCATAAATCTTCGTCTTGCAGTAGCGCATAATATCCTTTAATTTATACATCTCCCGGCCGATTACCAGGGAAAATGCCCGTCCGTCCTTCCCGGCCCGTCCGGTCCGGCCGATCCGGTGCACATAATATTCCTCATCCTGAGGGATGTCATAATTAAACACCGCTTCCACGTCATCCACATCGATGCCTCTGGCCGCCACATCGGTCGCCACCAGAATCTCCGTAGAGCCGCTGCGGAAGCCTGCCATCACCCGGTCTCTCAGGCTCTGCTTCATATCGCCGTGAAGCCCTTCCGCAAAATATCCCCGCCCCTGCAGGTTTGTCACCAGCTCGTCCACCTGCCGCTTCGTGTTACAGAATACCAGGGACAGATGGGGAGAATACATATCCAGGAGGCGGCAAAGTACCTCCACCTTATTTTTGCTTTTCACTTCATAATAATACTGCTCGATCTTCGGTACGGTCAGCTCCTTCTTGACCACCTTCACCACTACCGGCGTATGCTGGTAAGTCTTCGCGATCTCCATAATCTCCCTGGGCATAGTGGCCGAAAACATAACGGTCTGCCGCTCCCCGGGCGTATCCTTTAAGATCGTCTCGATATCATCCCGGAACCCCATATTCAGCATCTCGTCCGCCTCGTCCAGCACCACCGTATGGATATGCTCCAGCTTGATCGTATGCCGCCTCATATGGTCCATCACACGGCCCGGCGTTCCCACGATAATCTGTACGCCCATTTTCAGGGAACGGATCTGCTTCGTGATATCCTGGCCGCCGTATACCGGCAGCACCTTGATTCCCGCCATAAACTTTGACAGCTTGCGGATCTCGTCCGACACCTGGATCGCCAGCTCTCTGGTGGGGCAGAGGATAATCGCCTGAAATTTTTTATTCTCCGGATTAATTTTCTCAAGCAGCGGAATACCGAAAGCCGCCGTCTTTCCCGTCCCGGTCTGGGCCTGTCCGATAATATCAAGCCCTTCCATCTGGGCGGGGATGGCCTTTGCCTGAATCGGGGATGCCTCCTCAAAGCCCATCTCGGTCACTGCCCGCAAAATCGGTTCACTGATTTCTAATTGTTCAAAATTCACTGTTTCCAATATTGATTTCCATTTCCTTTCTGTTATTAAAACATAGATATACC
>CAJTTU010000116.1:0-8860 GCA_910579325.1 uncultured Lachnospiraceae bacterium
AAATATTCCAGATACTGTTCTGCCTTGTCATACTGCTTTTTTCTCATGTAAAATAAAACCAGAGAGCTTGCCGCCTGGATGCGTATGGCCTCGTCGCCACTCTTCAGTACACGGGCATATAAGGAACAAAAATATTCGTCATATTCCGCCCCATCCAAAGCTTCCTGCCCGATACGGTGAACGTCAAAAATAAGCGCAAGATTCAGAATTAACAGCTCGCAGTTCGGGTACTGCTCCAGCTTTTTCTTCGCCCATCGGAATGCGTCCTCATATGCACTTTCTTTCAACCTCAAATCCGCCTCACGGACAATCTCCCCGATCTCCTCCGCCGTCAGATCCTCTCGGAATGATAATAACGTATCCAGCGAGATATCCAGCAATCTGGCAATCGGCGCCAACAGGGTAATATCCGGATACGAGTTTTCATTTTCCCATTTATTTACGGCCGAGGCAGTCACCCCAAGCCTTCCTGCCATTTCCTCCTGTGTCAGATTCCTGATTTTTCTGTATTTCCTGATTACCTTTCCCAACGGCATATGAACATCCCTCCTGTGTGATTCCCCCATCGGCTTCTGCTGCTATCAGCATAACAGATCAATACGGTCCTGACAACGGAGCCTCCGTTAAAGAGACCCGCAAAAAAATTAACCGGCATTCATATTTTGTTCCTGCGGCTATCTCCCCTTCTTCTTCCTCCCCTTCCAGACAGACGCCAAAATATCTTTCAGGACAAGAAAAGCATCCAGCTCACTGTACCCATATTTCTTTTCCAGATCCCTTAACAGCCGATCCAGCTCTGCCCTGTAGCCAGAAGCGTCCACTTCCTTCTGATACCGGGCTAAAATCGGATATTTCTTACTCCATGCCTTTGTCCAGTCAATTTTATCCGACACCTCCTCGCTGGTTCTGTCGATCGCTTCCTGTATCTCTTTGATATCGATATCAAATTCCACCAGCTCATCCAGCGATACGTCGTACAGAACCGCAAGCTTTTTTGACTGGCAGATATCGGGAAGCGTTTCATCCGTCTCCCATTTCGAGACGGTCTGCCGGCTGATTCCCAGCTTCCCGGCAACCGCTTCCTGAGACAGCCCTTTTTTCTTTCTTGCGTGAAATAAATGATTTCCCAAACTCATGGCATTCCCTCCTGAATTATGTTATGCCCCGATTATACTATTTTCAAAGACGGGACGCCACCAACAGAACAGTACAATTTCGCCCATTTTATTAACAGTGAAGCCGCTTCTTATGGTGTGACAATACCTGTGCGGCATATTTCATCAATTTTGTCACACTTATTCCATAATTATTATGCTATAGTAAGATAGTCAGTTAAAATTTACCGACATTTTATTTTACGGCAAAAAAGATATCCAGGGAGGATGAATTGAAAATGAAACGATTATCACGATTTCCGGCGCTTCTTCTGCTGGCAGCATGCCTGTGTACCGGCTGCGGCGGCAGGGCAGGGGACGGGAACCAGGGAAAAAGCGCCGACGCCACCACCATGCGGCTGGAAAAGACGGAAGGCACCGTAGTCGTGCAGGATGAGAAGGAAGAAAATATAACGCCGCAGGAAAAGCTTCCGTTATACAGCGGTTATCAGCTGTCTACCCAGGTAGAAAGCTATAGCTGGATCAATCTGGACGACGTAAAGCTGACCAAAATGGATAAGGAAAGCGCCGTCAGCATTTCCAGGGAGGACAAGCACCTGAAAATCACGGTGGATAAGGGAAATCTGTTTTTTAATGTGACAGAGCCCCTTGCCGACGATGAGACCATGGAAATCGAGGTCGGCAATATGATCGTGGGCATCCGGGGCACCTGCGGCTGGGTAGACGCCGAGGCTCCCGCCAAGGTCTATCTTCTGGAAGGAACCGTTGCCTGCAAGCCTCTGGGCAAAGACGCGGCCACCACGATTTCCGCAGGCGAAGCAGGCACTGTGATGACGACCGAAAACGGGCTGCAGGTTCTTAAAAGTACTTTTACCAGGGAGGATATCCCTGACTTTGTACTGCCGGAGATCGACAACGCGCTGATTGACAGCATTCCTGAGCCGGAAACGGAGCCGATGACAGAGCAGCCGGAAACAGAGGCCGATAACGGAATTTATACCCTGCCCATTTCGGCGGAAGAGGCCTCCGAACTTTTAAGAGGCTGGAGCAGCAACGCCGACCATCCGCTGGTCTTCCAGGCCGGTGACGGGGACAATACGCTGGAGCTTAACGGATCTGTTTACGGGCATGTCATTGTAGACGAAGGCGTTACGCTGCATATTCCCGACGGCGCCTCATTGCGGATTAACGGGACTGTGGAGGTTCGGTCTGACATCGTCAACGACGGGTCGGTAGAAATCGATGAGGGCGGCATTCTCCAGGCAGACGGAGCCTTTTCCAATTCCGGCGGAATTATGGTCGGACTGGTAGATAAGGGTATGGACGACGAAATCGTCGAAATCCAGAACGCCAGGATCATCGCGGCACAGGGAATTGAATCCACCGGTTTTATTATCTGTGACGGTTATGTAGAAGGGACGATCACCGTAAATGATGGAAATATCACCGTGGGGGCAGGAAGCGTTGACCATCTCATCTTAAACGACGGCTTGTATATCGATGACGGCGGAACCGTCGGTGAATTCACCCAGAACGGCGGCAAGACCACTTCCGCGGCACAGGGATATTACTACTGATCAAAAACACAGGGGATGCTGCCTTGGCGATGACACTATCGTTAAACGGCATCCCTGTTTTTACGCCATATCATTTATTTTTATAATAAATATATTTGTATTTTTAATTTTTCTATTGACCTTTATTTTTAAAGCAGTTATACTTAATAGGATGGTTTTTATAAACAGGAAATAAATTTTATCAGACTAAAAGGAAATTACCTATGATATATTTGGACAATGCCGCAACCACCATCCAAAAGCCTCAGGCAGTCATCGACGCCGTCGCCTCCGCCATGTGCTCTATGGGAAATGCCGGCAGGGGCGTTAACGACGCGTCCCTTGGAGCCGCCCGGGTCATCTATGAAACCCGGGAGAAGCTGAACCGGCTGTTTCATGGGGAAAACCCGAAACAGATCGCCTTTACCTCCAACTCTACGGAGAGTTTAAATATTGCCATAAAAGGAACGCTGGCTCCGGGCGACCATGTGATCACCACCGCCCTGGAACACAATTCGGTACTGCGTTCCCTCTATGAACTGGAAGAAACCGGCGTGAAGCTGACCATTATAGACAGCGACCGGCAGGGGCGGATTCACTATGCGGATTTTCAGCGGGAAATCCGAGAGAATACAAAGGCGATTGTCTGCACCCACGGTTCCAATCTCACCGGAAATCTGGTAGATCTCCGGCAAGTGGGACGCATTGCGGCTGAGCGGGAATTGTTGTTTATCGTAGACGCCTCCCAGACAGCCGGCGTATTTCCCATCGATGTGCAGGAAATGAAAATTGATATCCTCTGCTTTACCGGACACAAAGGGCTGCTGGGGCCTCAGGGAACCGGCGGGCTGTATGTGCGGCCGGGACTTACGGTACGGCCTTTGAAATCAGGGGGCAGCGGCGTCCAAACTTACAGCAAAAGCCACCCTTCTGAGATGCCTACGGCGCTGGAAGCCGGAACATTAAACGGCCACGGGATCGCCGGACTTGGGGCGGCGGCGGATTATCTGCTGGAAACAGGCATCGATACAGTCCGTGCCAGAGAACAGGAATTGATGTGGAGATTCTATGAAGGGGTGAAGGATATTCCCGGCGTTATCATTTACGGCGACTTCACTTCCCGGGAACGCTGCCCCATTGTAACCCTGAATATCAGAGATTATGATTCTTCCGAAGTAAGCGACGAGCTTCTTATTACATATAATATCTCCACCCGTTCCGGCGGCCACTGCGCGCCGCTCGCGCACCGGGCGCTTGGAACGGCGGAACAGGGAGCGGTCAGATTCAGCTTCTCCCATTACAATACAGAAAAAGAAGTGGATACTGCCATCCGGGCGGTAGAAGAGCTGGCTTTGGAGGAGTAAAAATCCCTTTGCGGAACTACATTAGGAGGAATGAGTATGAACTTAGCAGATTCAAAGAAAAAGCTTGCGCTGGCAGGTCTGGGGTGCGGGCTTGTGGCGGCTTGCCTGGCCTTTTTCGGTAATCCGGCAAATATGGCGTTCTGTATCGCCTGTTTTGTCCGTGACATGGCCGGCTCCCTGGGGATGCACCAGGCGGCGGCCGTCCAGTACGCAAGGCCGGAGATCGTCGGCCTGGTATGCGGCTCCTTTATCATTGCGGTTGCCACAAAAGAATACCGCTCCGTGGCCGGTTCTTCGCCGCTGATCCGGTTTGTGTTGGGCATGGTAATTATGATCGGCTCCCTGGTATTTTTAGGCTGCCCTTTGCGGATGGTGATCCGTATGTCCGCAGGCGACTTAAACGCATGGGTTGCCCTGATCGGATTTATCCTGGGCGTTTCCACCGGCGCATTCGCCCTGAAACAGGGATTCAGCCTGGGACGCTCTCATGAAACAAACGCTGCCAGCGGCGTGGTACTGCCTGCCGTTATGGTGGGGATTCTGCTGCTGGCCGTATGCACCACTCTGCTGAAATTCAGCGAGTCAGGCCCCGGCAGCATGCATGCGCCCATCCTGCTCTCTTTAGGCGGCGGACTGATCTTCGGCGCTCTGGCACAGAAATCCAGGATGTGCTTCGCAGGCAGCATCCGTGACGTAGTTCTGATGAAAAACTTCGACCTGCTGACCGTCATTATCGGCCTGTTCGCCGTCATGCTGGTATACAATGTAGCCCGGGGCAAATTTGTACTCGGCTTCAACACGCCCGGCGTAATCGCCCACTCCGAATTCTTATGGAATATCCTTGGCATGTACGCAGTCGGCTTCGCCGCCGTTTTAGCAGGCGGCTGTCCGTTACGCCAGCTGATCCTTGCGGGACAGGGTTCTTCCGACGCGGCTGTCACCGTGCTGGGATTGTTCTTCGGCGCCGCCCTCTGCCACAACCTGGGCCTGGCCGCCAGCGGAACTGCCCTGAACGCGGAGACAAAGGAACTAGTAGCCGGCGCCGTACCGATGAACGGCAAGGTGGCCTGTATCATCTGCATTATCGTATGCTTTGTGATCGCATTTACAAATAAGAGAAGAACCGGAAAACAGTGAAATATCCTGCGGGATTAAAGAAAAAGGTTAAAGAAAAATTTTATCCCCTGCCCTGGATATTCACTGCATAATATGGTATGATACCGATTAAGCAAAAAACATATGTTGATGTTTTTTACACCCACAGGTATCATAAATATCCCTATGAAAGAAGGTATTATGATATGAAAGAAATCGACGCAAGAGGACTTTCCTGTCCCGAACCCCTTATGCTGACCGCCGAGGCGCTGAAAAATACCGACGGCCCTGTCAGGGTGCTGGTCAGCGAGGCCCATCAGAGAACCAATGTGGAGAAATATGCCAAGGATCACGGCAAAAAAGCCACCACAACGGAAAAGGGATCGGAATTTGAAATTATCATTGAGTGAATTTGTGTGTAAATAATGAGAAAAAAAGAATTAAAGCTGGTTGTGACCTTCCACACCACCGCCGACGCGATGGCCATGGAAAAAGCCTGCAAAAAAGAAAATGCCCCGGGGCGGCTGATTCCCGTCCCCAGGGCAATTTCCGCCGGCTGCGGCCTGGCCTGGTGCGCCGGACTGGAAACCCGGGATATTTTAAGGCAGCTGATGGAGCGCACGGGCATAGAAGAACAGGATATCCATGAATGTATGGTATAATACTTTACTTCTATCCCGATTTATGGTATTCTGATAAAAGACTTTTATGGGGGTAGATGGGCGCTGGTGTGTCTCACGGTCTTCAAAACCGCTGTGAGGGGTTAAGAGCCTCTCAGGTGAGTTCGATTCTCACGTACCCTCGCCAGAAAAAAGAAAGAAAAACTGAATATGAATATGGATCATAAAAAAGAGAGGCTGCGCTCTCTTTACAAAGTAGACGAGGTGCTTCAGGACGAGTGCCTTGTTTTTTTTAAAAACCGCCTTCCCCACTCTCTGATCGCAGACTGTGTGCGGGAGGAAATCGAACTTCTGCGGGCTGCCATTCTCCATGATGAGAACTGCCCTGACGCCCTGACGGACAAACAGTTATTTCTGGATCAGGTCATCCGGCGCATCAGGGCCAAATCCATGCCCAGCCTCCGCCCTGTCATCAACGCCACGGGAACGGTGCTCCACACCAACCTGGGGCGCGCCCTGCTGGGAAAAGACGCCATGGAGCATGCGGCCAGATGCGCCTGCTCCTACTCCACCCTGGAATATGACCTGAAAGCCGGCAGACGGGGCTCCCGCCATGACCATGTGGAGCGCCTGATCTGTAAAGTAACCGGAGCCGAGGCGGCTATGGCGGTAAATAATAACGCCGCCGCTACCATGCTGGTGCTGTCCGCCATGGCCGCCGGCGGGGAGGTCATCGTCTCCCGAGGCGAGCTGGTGGAAATCGGCGGCTCCTTCCGGATTCCAGATATTATGAGCTTAAGCGGCGCTGTTTTAAGGGAAGTGGGGACTACCAATAAAACCCATCTGTACGACTATGTCAATGCCATCCGGCAAAAAGCACCGCAGGCACAGGTTTGTTTTGCCGGATACTCCGCCGCCAAAACGCCTTCATCATGCGAGGCTCCTGGCGGGCAGGGATTCCCTTACACCGCCGCTCTGATGAAGGTACACACCAGCAACTACCGGATTCACGGCTTTACGGAGGATGTGGGGCTTTCAGATCTGCGAAAGCTGGGCGACCAGTACCATCTCCCTGTCATCTACGATATGGGAAACGGGCTTCTGACGGATTTAAAGGACTGCAAAATATTTGAACCCACAGTGCCCGACGCCGTCAAAGCCGGAGCCGATATCGTACTGTTCAGCGGCGACAAGCTGTTGGGCGGCCCCCAGGCCGGTATTATCATAGGAAAGAAAACCTATATCGACCGGATGAAACGCCATTCCCTGGCCCGGGTGGTACGGATTGACAAAATGACTCTGGCTGCGCTGGAAACTCTGTTTTTTGACTATCAGGACATGGAAAAAGCCAGAGAGCGTGTTCCTGCCCTGCAGATGCTGACCTGCTCTAAAGAAAGCCTTTACGCGAAAGCAGTAAGACTGCAAACCTGCCTTACCCAGTCCGGATTGTCCGACCGGTTCCATGTAACGATCCGCTCCTGCCAGGATTTTGTGGGCGGCGGCTCCGCCCCCGATACGCTGCTGGAAGGATATGCGGTCACTCTGGATTCCGACACCATTTCCACAGAAGCGCTGGAACGCCGTCTGCGGGAAAATGACATCCCTATTATCGTCCATGTATGCCAGGATCAGATCTGGCTCCATATGCGGACGGTTCAGGAGGATGAAATAGAACTGCTTGCCGACGGGATTTTACAAAGCAGCTGATGAATGGCATCAGAGATCCCTCTGTTTTGTCAGATTCATAGCAATACCGGACGCAACAGACACACAAATCGCCGCAGAATCACAAATAGATTGAAAAAAGCTTCGGACAAGCTCCCAGATACACGACACTGCCCATCCATCATCTGTGTCAGAAAGAGGAACCCATGCAAAATATCATTATCGGCACCGCCGGCCATATCGACCACGGAAAAACCTGTCTGATTAAAGCGCTGACCGGCACGGACACCGACCGGTTAAAAGAAGAAAAGAAACGGGGCATTACCATTGAATGCGGCTTTGCCCGGCTGGAAAGCGGCGACGAGGATATCAAAATCGGTATTATCGACGTTCCCGGCCATGAAAAGTTTATCAAAAATATGCTGGCGGGCATCGGCGGCATCGATTTCGTGCTGCTGGTCATCGCCGCCGACGAGGGCATTATGCCCCAGACCAGAGAGCACATGGATATCCTGAAGCTGCTGGATATTCAGCATGGCTTTGTGGTTCTGACCAAATGCGACAACTGCGAGGAGGACTGGATCGAGCTGGTCAAAGAGGAAATTTCCGAATATGTGAAAGGCAGTTTTCTGGAGCACTCTCCCATCTTCGCCGTGTCCTCCCATACCGGCGACGGCATCGAAGAACTGCGGGAAGAAATCTTAAAGGCGATCCGGACACTGCCGGCTCACGATAATGACCCCGACGCTTTCCGCCTTCCCATCGACAGGGTGTTCACCATGAAGGGACACGGCACGGTAATCACCGGAACCCTGGTGGAGGGAAGCTGCAAAACCGGCGACGAAATCGTGCTGATGCCGGAGGAAATTCCTGCGAAAATCCGGGGCATCCAGGTATACGGACAGGATGCCGACTATGCCTTTGCGGGGCAGCGGACGGCGCTGAACCTTACCGTAAAAAAAGAAACCATCGAACGGGGCTTCGTGGCCGCCCGTCCCGGTTCCATGCTCCAAACCTATATGGTGGACGTGCGCCTGTACCTGCTGGAAACCACCGGCCGTACCGTTCTGAACAACAGCCGGGTTCATTTCTACTACGGCTCCGACGAGGCGGTAGGCAGGGTGATTTTACTTGACCGGGACGAGCTGCTGCCGGGAGAGACGGCTTATGTCCAGCTTCGCTTTGAGCGGAAAATCGCTTTAAAACGGCTTGATTACTTTGCGATCCGCTTCTACTCTCCGATGGAAACCATCGGCGGCGGCATCGTCCTGGACGCCAGTCCCAGGCGGCATAAACGGAACCAGGAGGCAGTGCTTGCATCCCTGCGGATCAAAGATACCGGAACCAGGGAGGAACTGCTGGAAAAATTTCTGGAGGAGGAAAGCCAGGTATTCCCGGATATCAATTATCTGGCCTTAAAAACCAATCTTCCCCCGGCAGATACC
>CAJTTU010000116.1:8878-10146 GCA_910579325.1 uncultured Lachnospiraceae bacterium
GCGATTCTGAAAAAATTAAAAGGCACCGGACGGGTTCTGGAAATCGGGAAGGATTTATTTCTCCATCAGACTTTTTATGACGGCATCCCCCCCTTTATCACAGATATACTGGAAGCCTTCCATAAGGCGAACGCATTGACCGAAGGGCTCTCCAAAGAGGAAGTAAAAAGCAGGCTGGCCTCTAAGCTGTACGGCGCAGACGCAAAAAAGATCGACAGGCTGTATGATTATCTGATTCAGAAGAAGCTGATCAAGGAAAAGGACGGCCTGACCTCTCTCTATGCCTTTGTGCCGAAACACAACACGGATAACAAGCAGGAGGTGCAGACGCTTCTGCAATTATACAAAGAAGCCGGTTTTGCCATGCCGAAAACCGACGACGTTATTCAGAACAGCAAAAACGCCAAAGTCACCCGTCAGCTGCTGGACAAGCTGGTAAAGGACGGGGAGCTGGTGAAAATCACCCCTGCCTACTATATGCACAAGGACTGCTATGAAAATGCCCTGGGGCTTTTAAAAGCCCATATCCAAAAGAATGGAAGCATCACACTGGCGGAATACCGGACGATTATGGACAGCTCAAGAAAGTATACCCAGATGGTCCTGGAATATTTTGACAGTAAGCGGATTACGAAGCTGGCGGATGAGAAGCGGACGCTGGTGTAAAACAGAGATTATGAACAGTTTAGTAAAGAAGTGCTGAATCAGATTAGCACGCTGATCCCCTATGATCAGGGACGTTTATATTTGATAACAATAAAACAAGAGAATCCATTGAAAACCTGACAGCCGCTGAACATCTCTTTTATCAGCATGACATTCGCCAGCCCGAAATCCACAAGCGCCCCAAGCCTCTGCGTAACGGTGTCGCCCATTGCCGCCAGCCCAATCATCCAGCCATCAGGTTTTCTGTACTATAATTGTGGTATAATTGGAACGTGAAGAAAAATGTACGGATTCGACAGGTAATCAACTAAATTTGTGACGCTCAACGAAGCGTTTAGTATTGAATCAACGCTTCGTATGTTCTAAATAGATTCTCTTTTTGATATACTGCGGTCAAATATAGCAATGCAAGGAGATTGATTGTATGGATCAGAAAAAAACAGGCGCATTTATTGCGCAGTGCAGGAAAGAAAAAAATCTGACACAAATGCAGCTTGCCGAACTGTTAGAAATTACCAATCAGGCAGTTTCCAAATGGGAAAACGGAAGAGGAATGCCAGACGTATCGCTTTTACAGCCTTTGTGCAATGCTCTGGATATTA
>CAJTTU010000117.1 GCA_910579325.1 uncultured Lachnospiraceae bacterium
ATTACGAAACAATGTCTAAAATTCGGTATAGTTGGATGGAGAATATGTATTCAAAGGAAACGGATACCAAAAAGAATTATGTAAAGCCCTTTATCGAAACGGTACTTCAATCCATGCAATCCGGGAGTACATGGGCTATTCTACGGATGAAACAGTAAAGAAATATATTGGATGGGTTGATGAGAAAGTGGCCAAGAAGTCAGATGAGTTTTTCAAACAGGAAGAAAATAGTCTGGGAGGGAAACTGTTAATGGCAAAGTATGACAAGATGAATGAAGTGAATCGACAGGAAAGCGAGAAAAAGATACAACTTGCCATTGCTGAGATCCATAGGACGGTGTCAGAGGGAAAACAGATATCCGTATCTGAACTTTCCAGAAATACGGGATTGTCAAAAGGATTCTTTTATAAGAACGAGCAAGTGAGAAACCTATTAAATGAAGAGAAAGAAAAGCGGGATCAGGGAACACTTGCCCAGATTAAGAGAGAAGTGCGAGATAAAAGCCTGGAGAAACAGGTAGAGCTATATCAAAGGGAAATAAAGAGGCTATTGGATGAAAATGAAAATTTGAAGAAGGAAAACCGGAAATTGGTTAGAGCGTTGAATAAGCTGCAAAAGGAAGTGAAATAGAGGAAAGTGTGTATAGTGTTAAAACACTGATAAATAAAGGAAAATCTGCTTTGATACAAGTTTTCATTTCCTAACTGGTGGTATGACATGCCCATGGTACTGTACAGCTTTTTTGAGGAATATGATTTTGCGGGAAAAACCATCATCCCCTTTAATTCCCATAACGGGAGCCGCTTTTCCAGTACCATTGATACGATCGCAAAGCTGGAGCCGGAGGCGACGGTGGTCACGGACGGGTTTACCGTCCATGAAAGCGACGTAGCCGACGCTGCCGATGATATCGCGCAGTGGCTGAATAGCCTGGGAATTAGTAAATAACTGGGACTTAAAAACAGACATGAAGCACTCACGGCAAAATCCCGAAAGGGGAATTGTGGAACGATTGGTAATGTACTCTCAGAATCCCAGATTCAGGGGGCTTGGGAGGGGAGTTGCGGAACTAAATTTGAGGAACGGAGGAAAGCAGATGAAAAAAAGAAGAACGGCACTGCTGGCAGCTGCGCTTATCATAGCATTGTCGCTGACAGCGTGCAGCAATACTAAGGAACAGGATCGCCCGGAGGGGCAGCAGACGGAAGCGGGTTTGGAAACAGGGCAGACAGAGGCCGGAGCAGCTCAGACAGAAACAGAGACGGCTCAGCTGGCAGCAGGACAGGATACGGCGGCTGCAAACAGCGATGTCCTTCAGATTGCCCGGCAGGGAATGTTTTCATCAGGAGGAACCGTTACGGAGCCAGTGGAAGGGGATTATGACCCGACGACAAACTGTATGGATCCCGAAAGGCCCGGAAATACGGCGCATGTGGACCATGCCAATGTATTCTATCAGATTCCCGCATCGGACAATGGAAATCCGATCGTATATCTCCACGGTTACGGTCAGTCCCGCATGGGCTGGATGACTACGCCGGACGGAAGGGAAGGATGGTCTGATATTTTCCTGAAAAACGGACACGCCGCGTTTTTGGTCGATCAGCCAAGAAGGGGCGAGGCAGGCGCCACGACACAGATGACAACGGATGCCTTTCTGGATGCCTGGGCAGAGGATTCTAAGGAATATAAGCCGGGAGATCAGGCATGGTATACCCATTTCCGGATCGGCAGGGTCGCTCCTGACAGATATGAGGGCTCCCAGTTCCCGGAGGGCGACGAGGCGCAGAATCAGTTTTTCCGTCAGATGACGCCAAACACCGGCAATTTCGACCAGGCGGCGGATGCCGCTGCGCTTGGCGCGGTGCTGGAAGATGTAAAAGAGATGACCGGAAATAAGGCGATTTACATGACCCACTCCCAGGGCGGGGCTGTGGGCTGGGATACGCCTGTGGAAAATGTTGCGGCGATCGTGGCGGTCGAGCCGGGCGGAACGCCGGAAATCGGCTCAGAACAGTATCAAAAATTGCTGGAGGCGAAGATTCCCATTGTCATCTATTTTGGCGATTATATTGATAACGGCCCGGAAGATATCGCATCCACCGGCTTTTGGAAAGCAGTCAGGGACGGAGCCATTCAGTTCATGGAAAGTTACAATGGAGACGGCGGAGACTGTACGGTTGTCGATCTTCCCAAAGAGGGAATTACCGGAAACAGCCACTTCATGTTCCAGGAGATGAACAATAAAGAGATTGCCGGACACATAGAAGCATGGCTTGCCGAACGGGGGCTGAATTAAAACGATGAAACCGAAAATGGCTGTAAAAATATGCATCGATATCGGAATGATAGCGGGGCTTTTGTTCCTCATGGCCTATGAGCTGATTGGGCAGGCGGCTCATGAATGGCTTGGAATCGGAATGTTTGTGCTGTTTATCGCGCATCATATCCTGAACCGCAGGTGGTGGGGGAGGCTGGCGAAAGGAAGGTATACCCTCTTTCGGCTTTGGCAGACGCTTCTGGTGTTCCTGGCTCTGGCGTCGATGCTTGGTTCCATGGTAAGCGGCGTCATCCTGTCCCGCCATGCCCTTGCTTTTCTTCCCATAAGCGGCGGCAGGGCTTTCGGAAGAAACCTGCATATGCTGTCCGCTTACTGGGGATTCGTGGTAATGTCCCTTCATCTGGGCCTGCACTGGAGCATGATGATGAAAGCGGTAAAAAAGCTGTCCGGCGGTTCCCGGAAAATGCCGAAAGGAATTCTGCGGATAATAGCACTGCTGATCGCCGTCTATGGTTTGTATGCGTTTGTAAAACGGGATATTGGCAGCTATATGTTTTTGAAGATCCAGTTTGCTTTCTTTGATTTCGAGGAACCGCTGCTGCTGTTTATGCTGGATTATCTGGCGGTTATGGGGCTGTTGGTGGCTGCCGGATATTACCTAGCGAAAGGGCTCAGGCAGTCAGGGCGGAAGAATGTAAAATGAATGAGGCATATCCGGAGATTTCTAAATAAACGATTGGAATACAACTGGAAATTCCTGTGCAATGAATTATGTATGCCTGCCCCCCTTTCAACTGTATAAGCGGGAGGGGAAAGGTTTTGGAAATATATCAATATCTGTTGACAGATCAAGGAGGAACACTGCGATGAAAGATTTTATTTACACTTACCCGGTAAAAGTATATTTCGGCGACAAAGCTGCCGCTAAGGCGCTGCCCAAAGAGCTGGCGGATGTGGGCCGGACGGTTATGCTGGCTTATGGCGGCGGTTCGGTAAGGCGCAGCGGGGTTTATGATGAGATCTGCGGATATCTGAGGGAAGCAGGCAAGGAAATCGTGGATTTCCCGGGCATTATGCCGAATCCTACCTATAAAAAGGTACAGGAGGGAGCGGCGCTTGCCAGAGAGAAAAAGGTTGATTTTATCCTGGCTGTCGGCGGCGGCTCCGTGATCGACTGCTGCAAGATCGTGGCGGCGCAGGCTGTGACGGACCAGGACATCTGGGAAATGGAATTTCAGAAGCACAGTTACCCTACGGAATTTCTGCCGATGGGAGCAATTGTTACGGCTTCCGGAACCGGCGCGGAGATGAACAACGGCACGGTGATCACCAATGAGGAGACGAATCAGAAGGCTGGTGTGCTGGGCGCATACGCCCGTTTTGCCGTGCTGGATGTGGCATATACGATGTCCCTTCCGGCCGGTCAGGTTATATCCGGCGCATTTGATACGTTAAGCCACTGTATGGAAACTTATCTGGGTTCCCCACGGGAGGTCAACCTGTCCGATGAGATCGGGGAAGCAGTGATGCGGAATGTGATCCGCAACATCCGTGTCCTTTTGCAGGATATGGAAAACAAAGAGGCAAGGACAGAACTGATGTGGGCGTCGGCCATGGCGGAAAACGGCATCCTGAAAATCGGAAAGGTAACGGATTTCCAGGCGCATCAGATCGAGCATCAACTGGGCGCTTATACGGACTGCAACCATGGGCAGGGCCTGGCAGTGATCCACCCGGTTCTCTACCGCCATCTCTGCCGGGAGAACAGCGGGCAGTTCGCGCGGCTGGCGCGGGAGGTATGGGGAATTTCAGCAGAAGGCAAATCCCAGGAGGAACTGGCAGAAGCAGGTGTTTTGGCGCTTGCTGACTTTATCCGTGAGATCGGCCTGCCGTCCACTTTTACCCAGATGGGCCTCACCGATAAAAGCGTGCTTAAAAAAGTGGCGGACAGCTGTAATCTGACGGCGGGCTGCTGTAAAAAGCTTTCCAGGGAGGAAGTGCTTGAGATTCTTATGGAATGCTGGTAACACAGGCATATATATTTTACCGGAATGAAAATTGATCAGGAGAGGCGGCTATGCAGGAAAGAATATTGGGAAATTGTCCTGATTCCCGGTACCCGTAAACCGGAACGGATGCTGGAGAACGCGAAGGCGGCGGACATTGTGCTGTCAGCAGAGGAAGTGGCGGTACTGGATGAAGCGCTGGCCCATATGGAGATGTCCGACGTATTCGGAGGTACGAAAATTGTTAAGAAGTGCTCGTAGCTAAAATAGTAGTGTTGATTTATAAAAACAGCAACGAATTGCACAAAGCCCTAGAGGGGGAGTTGCGGAACTGATAATGGAGGAAAAATCAATGGAATATATTACACTGAATAATGGCGTGAAAATACCCGCAGCCGGAATCGGCGTATTTATGCTGTCGCCGGAGGAAGCGGAGCATTCCGTGGAGCAGGCGTTAAAAGCAGGCGTCCGGCTGATCGACACGGCGAACGGATATATGAATGAGAGCGCGACAGGCCGGGGAATGAAAAAAAGGGGGGTAAGACGTGAAGAAATCTTTCTGTCAACAAAACTGTGGCCCACGGTTTATGAGAAGGAGACGGCAGTAGACGAGACATTGAAGCGGCTTGGCACCGACTACATCGACCTCCTTTTCCTTCATCAGCCGACCGCCAACTGGCGGGAGGGCTACAAAGCGATTGAAAAGGCCGTGGAAGCAGGGAAAGTCAAAGCGATCGGCCTGTCAAATTTCCCGGAGGAGCTTCTTAAAGAAGCGGTTGATACGGTAAAGATCAAGCCGCAGATCGTGCAGGTTGAGGCCCATCCTTATTATCCTCAGGAGGAATTAAAGAAGATCTTAAAGGAGAAGGAGATAGGCCTTATGGCCTGGTATCCGCTGGGGCACGGGGACAGGCAGCTGATCGAGGAGCCGGTATTCGGCAGGCTTGCAGAAAAATACGGAAAAAGCAATGCCCAGGTCATCCTGAGATGGCATATACAGAGCGGGCATGTGGTGATTCCCGGTTCAAAAAATCCGGATCACATCCGGGATAACTTTGACATTTTTGATTTTGTCCTTGCTGAGGAAGAAATGAGGGAGATTTCGAAAGTGAACAAGGGTGTGCGCTATTATACGGCCACCCCTGAAATGATAGCCGCTTATGCGTCGATGGAGCTGGGACCGGATCTGTAAGGTATATAGACGAGGTTCCGGATCGTAAGGAAAGCTGGTTTCGGCCGGCGGAAAATGTGAAATAAATTTTAAAAAATGAGACAAGGCTTCCATTGGGGCCTTGTTTCGTTTATACTGCATTTATCAGGAAGGTTTTCCCAAAGCTTTTTTAATCACGGGGTTTTTTCAGAATCCCATTTTAATGGAAAGAGGGTGATTCCAATCTACAACCCACAACTGGAAACATTTATCCGTGTGGCGGATGCGGGGAGCTTTAACCGGGCGGCGGAGGAAGCTTACATTACGCCTACCGCGGTGATCAAGCAGATCAACCTGCTGGAAGATTCCCTTGGGGTCAAACTGTTTGAACGGACCCACCGGGGGCTTCGCATCACGAAGGCAGGCAGTTCTCTGTACCAGGATACCAAATACATCATTCAGTACTGTAAGGATTCCGTCACCAGGGCAAAGAACGCCATGCAGGAGGATACCAATGTGATCCGGATCGGCAGTTCCCCGATGACGCCGGCGCAGCTTTTGATGCAGATGTGGCCGAAGATCCAGGTGTACTGCCCGGACATTAAATTCCAGATCATCCCTTTCGAGAACACGCCGGAAAATGCCAGGGAGATTCTGGGAAATCTGGGAAAGAATATCGACGTGGTGGCCGGGATTTTTGACGAGACCATGCTGGAGTTAAGGAGGTGCGCCGGCTTTGCGCTGTCCAGGGAGCCTTTCTGCTGCGCGGTGTCCATCCACCACAGGCTTGCGGCGAAGGACAGGTTAAACATCCGTGACCTTTACGGGGAGAATCTGATGCTGATGCGCAGGGACTGGAGCCATTATGTGGACCAGCTGCGGGACGAGCTGTGGAAAAACCATAGCCAGATCCATATCGTTGATTTTGATTTTTACGATATGAATGTGTTTAACCGGTGTGAAAACGGCAATGACGTGCTGCTGGCGATCCCGGGCTGGGCGAATGTCCATCCCCTTTTAAAGGTGCTTCCGGTAGAGTGGGAGCACGGCATCCCTTACGGGCTGCTCCATTCCCCGGCGCCATCGGATACGGTAAAGCGTTTCCTGGATGCGGCCAGGGCGGCTGCGGGGGAAACATAACAGGGGAGTTATAAACTTCCGGTATAAACTGATAAACAAAGCGAAACGGGTACATGGATAAAAATATTTTAGGTGTCACGGCAGCGATTGCAGGCCGGCTGAGAGTGTTGTGACGTCAGTTTATATGTGTGCTTATAAAAATAGTGTTCAAATACCTGTGTGAGGAGGGAATCATTGAAAAAAACAGCTTTCATCATGGGGTTACTCGGCTTTTTGGTTTGTCTGGCAGGGTGCGGCACTTCACGGCCGGAGTTAGATGAAACAGCCAGTACGGAGCGGAAATCCGGCGATGGGGAAGAACCGGCGGCAGAACAGAACCGGCAGAAAAACACAGAAACGGAGGGCTTTATGCAGGAGGGGCAAAAGGCGAATGAGCCGTATACAATTGATACAAAGATATCCGAGGTGGTCAGCGACCCGGCTTTCGGAGCGTATGGCAGGCTGATCTTCCCGGTGGATGACGGCTATTACAGCGGGGATACGTTGGGCGGCCTTGGGCTGGTATGGTATAACAACATCGATCCTGATAAGACAGTGGAGATCGCAAATTATATGAAAGACCATGCCGCAGCCGGGGATGTCATTTTTTATGATATCTACACGGAGGAGGAAAAGGCGGCGGACCCGGCAAAAGAAGATACGGGCCTGTTCTTTTTTAAAGGCAGCCCGGGGGAGAAATTTGCCATCTGCAATGCCGGGGGCGGATTTGCCTATGTAGGAGCGATGCATGACAGTTTTCCCCATGCGCTGGAATTGTCAAAGAAAGGATACAATGCGTTTGCCCTGATCTACCGTCCGGGTGCCCAGACGGCCTGTGAGGATCTGGCGAGGGCGGTCAGCTTTGTTTTCGCCCATGCAAAGGAGCTTGAGGTGGATACGGAAGGCTATTCCCTGTGGGGAGGCTCCGCAGGCGGAAGGATGGCGGCATGGCTGGGGTCTTATGGCCCGGCCGCCTTTGGGGAAAGGGATCTGCCCCGCCCCGGCGCGGTGGTCATGCAGTACACGGGGCACAGCGATTATACAAGAAACGATCCCCCTACCTATGCCTGTGTCGGCGAGAATGATGGAATCGCAAGCTGGAGAGTGATGGAAAGCAGGCTGGACCGTCTGGAGTCTTTTGGCATTGCCACGGAGTTTCACACATACCCCGGCCTGCGCCATGGGTTCGGCCTTGGGACAGGGACGGCGGCGGAAGGTTGGATCGACGACGCGGCGGCGTTCTGGGAGGAACAGACGGAGTAGGAAGCGGCGGGAAAGAAAAGGAGTATACGTTACCATGAACAATTTTATCTTTGAGAATGCCACAAAGGTCTTTTTTGGCAAAGGCTGTGTGAAGGAGTACCTGGCCTGCCAGACGAAGCATTATGGGGATACGGTGATGCTGGCTTATGGGGGCGGCTCGGTCAAACGGAATGGAATTTATGATGAGGTGCTGTCCATTTTGCGGAAGGACGGGAAAAATGTGATTGAATTTCCCGGCATTGTGGCAAATCCCACTTACGAAAAGGTGTTGGAGGGCGCCAGGATGGCCAGGGAGCACCAGGCGGGGCTGATCCTGGGAGTGGGCGGCGGTTCGGTGACGGACTGCTGCAAGGCGGTTTCTATTGCCGCCCGGTATGACGGCGACGCGTGGACTGATTTCTGGGAAAGGCCGGGCATATTCAATTTTGAGCCGCTGCCTGTGGGTGTGATTGTCACAGTGGCAGGCAGCGGCAGCGAGTGCAACGGCAGGGCGGTGATTACCAATGAAAAATTAAAAGTGAAAACAGGGAGGGATTATCCAAAGTGCAATCCGAAGTTTGCCCTCCTTGACCCTGTGTATACTTATACTGTCCCTGAATTTCAGACAGCGTCAGGCGGCTTTGATATTTTGTCACATATCATGGAAGTCTATTTCAGTGAGCCGGATGAGGACAATGTTTCCGATGATATGGCCGAGGCGCTGATGAAAAATGTGATCCGCAGCTTGCGGGGAGTTGTCGCCGGCCCGCAGGATTATACGGCCAGGAGCAACCTGATGTGGGACGCGGTAATGGCGGAAAACCGGATCATCAAGCTGGGAAAGCGCGCAGATTTCCAGTGCCGCCGGATGGAATACCAGTTGGGCGCTTACACAGGCTGCAGCCATGGGGCGGGACTGGCGGTGCTGCATCCGGTTTATAACCGGCATATTTATAAAGAAGGACTGGCGAAGTTTAAACGGTTTGCTGTGAATGTCTGGGGCATTGACCCCGCCGGGAAATCTGATGAGGAGACGGCGCTGGCCGGAATTAAGGCGCTTGAAGGCCTGATTAAAGAGATTGGCCTGCCGGCGAACCTTCGGGAACTGGGCGTGGGTAAAGATGCTGACATGAAAGCCATTGCGGATTCCTGCGCGATTGCACCCGGAAGTTATAAGAGGATGACACGGGAAGAAATATTTGAAATCTTTAATGAGTGCAGGTGATGGCCGGAATGTATTTGCGCGTGAGACATTGGTTATTTCTTGTGTGGGGTTTTACCCTGCTGACAAGAGAATTTCGAGATCATTTATAAAAAAGGATGGACTAATTATGAATTGGATGGACTGATGACAAAAGCTGTGTCTGGGCAGCAAACGTTGCTTCCGATTTGGCATGATATTACAAAGCAAGAAGTCATTGATTATAGTCCTTCATTAGCAGATAAAGTGGCAAGAAATACAACCCAAGAAACCGTGGAGGAAATAGCAGAAATGATATTACAATAATTTTGAATTACGGATGGGTGGCAACCTTTTGGCAAGAAAAAATCAGTAAGCCAGAATAAATGGTGTAATTGAAGTGAAAACGGGCGTGTATTACCCTAAAAATTAAATAAATATAGTTGAGAACAACAAAAAACACGCCGAGTTCGAGTGATGAAAAAGTTTACACAGATTATTTTATATGGCAGGTAGTCTATGAGATTGCCTGCTATATTTACAATCTGTCATTTTTAGGGAAATTAGCGTAGTGGATTGTTGCCAGTGTAATTATGTATTTTTATGGATGATTGTAGAAAAGATAATAAAAAAATAAGCAAATATATAGCAAAATGCTTTACAAATAATGCAATATGTGATATGTTGGTAATATGAAAAAGGAAGAGGTGATATATAATGGCTCAAATTAGTTTGCGTATAGAGGATGATGTAAAGAAAAAGGCAGAGCAGGCTTGTGCTGATATTGGAATGTCTTTATCTACAGCTATAAATATTTATCTCAAAAAACTAGGACGAGAAAAAAGGATACCGTTTGAAGTATCTGTTGATCCGTTTTATTCGCAGGAGAATATGACCAGACTTAAAGAATCTGTAGCGCAAATGGAGGCTACAGGTGGTACGGTACATGAGGTGGACATTGATGATTAAGTCATGGTCAGATTCAGCGTGGGAAGATTTTGAATACTGGACAAAGCAGGATAAAAAGACATTAAGGCGTATTCTTCAGTTATTGAAGGATATTGACCGAAATGGATACGATGGAATAGGAAAGCCGGAAAGGTTAAGTGGTGATTTAGCAGCTTATTGGAGCAGAAGGATAGATGATGCGAATC
>CAJTTU010000118.1 GCA_910579325.1 uncultured Lachnospiraceae bacterium
AAGTGCTGGATTTCTACCACATTCCGCTTTATACAATAGCGTATTTGGAAACCACATATAAAGAAATACTGGATATTTGCAGAGACGGATTTCCCCCTGTAGTCGCAATCCATTTTCCGGCGTTCAGAGAACTCTCTCCATCTATGGAAAGCGAACTGATGTCCTAGGTGGTACACGCAAGAGATACCGATAAAAAAGATTTTCGTACAATTGGCCAGGATTTGGATTTAGTACATCCAAAATCAGAACTTACAATTACATATCACCAGGTGGAATCTGCTTTACAGAATATCCTTCAAACGATAGATGTACTTTATAAAGCTGTATATAAAACTCATATACCTATTTTAAACTATGGTCTACTCTCAACACTGACTGAATAAAGGCAATTCAGGTATCAAAAAGGTATCACACTCCATTCTAAAAGCCGGAAAGTCCGCTGTTTATGCGGCTTCCCGGCTCTCCGTTTACTACTCGAACTCAATCGTCCCCGGCGGCTTACTAGTCAAATCATAAACCACCCGATTAACCCCTCTCACCTCATTAATAATCCTCACCATCACCCTCTGCAGCACCGCAAAGGGAATCTCCGCCGCCTCGGCCGTCATAAAATCCACCGTACGCACCGCCCTTAACGCCACCGCATAGTCATAGGTTCTCTCATCCCCCATCACTCCCACCGACCGCATATTGGTCAGCGCAGCAAAATACTGGTCAATCTCCTGATCCAGCCCCGCTTTTGCGATCTCTTCCCTATAGATCGCATCCGCATCCTGGACAATCCTCACTTTATCCTCCGTCACCTCGCCGACGATTCTGACGCCCAGACCCGGCCCCGGAAACGGCTGACGGAATACCAGATACTCCGGAATCCCCAGCTCCAGCCCCACCTTGCGCACCTCGTCCTTAAACAAATCCCGAAGCGGCTCAATAATCTCTTTAAAATCCACATAATCCGGCAGGCCGCCCACATTATGGTGGGACTTAATCACAGCGGACTCCCCGCCCAGACCGGACTCCACCACATCCGGGTAAATCGTCCCCTGCACCAGAAAATCCACGGCTCCGATTTTCTTTGCTTCCTCCTCAAACACCCGGATAAATTCCTCACCGATGATCTTCCGCTTCGCCTCCGGCTCCTCCACGCCGGCCAGCTTTTTATAATACCGCTGCCGGGCATTGACCCGAATAAAATTCAGATCATAAGCGCCGGACGGGCCGAATACGGCTTCCACCTCGTCCCCTTCATTTTTCCGCAGCAGACCATGATCCACAAACACGCAGGTCAGCTGTTTTCCGACAGCCTTGGACAGCAGCACTGCCGCCACAGAGGAATCCACGCCGCCGGACAGAGCGCACAGAACCCGCCCGTCGCCCACTTTTTCACGGATTTCCCGGATGGAATCCTCCACAAAGGAATCCATTCTCCAGTCTCCGCTGCAGCGGCACACACCATACACAAAATTCGACAGAATCTCTTTTCCTTTTACCGTGTGGAGCACTTCGGGATGGAACTGGATGGCATACAGCTGTTTTTCCCTGTTCTCGGCAGCCGCCACAGGGCAGTTGTCTGTGTGGGCACAGATGGAAAACCCAGGAGCCGCCCCGGAGATATAATCGTTATGGCTCATCCAGCAGACCGTCGGCGATTCTATGCCCTGAAACAAAGGAGAGGAAGGTTCCACATAAACCTCTGTCTTTCCATACTCCTTTACCGCCGCCCGTTCCACCTTTCCGCCCAGCACATGCTGCATCAGCTGGGCGCCGTAGCACAGCCCCAGAACCGGAATCCCCAGTTCAAACAGCTCCCGTGTACAGGAGGGAGCCCCCTCCTCGTAGCAGCTGTTCGGGCCGCCGGTCAGAATAATGCCTTTCGGCTTCATCTCCCTGATTTTCCCAATGTCCGTCCGGTAAGAATAAATCTCACAGTAGACGTTACACTCCCGGACACGGCGGGCTACCAGCTGATTATACTGACCTCCAAAATCCAGAACGATCACAGTTTCTCTGCCCATTTAAACTCCTTCCTCGTCTCATACCTTTTACTCATATCAGTATTTTGCAAGCAAAACGCTTCGAATTGATATCGTCATTGTTTTAACACATCAATCATTCGACAAATTTAATAATACAAATAAACTGCCGTTCAAAGTATGATTTGCAAGCATCTCTCCCGTCACGCAATCTCCGACCTGCTGTGGCACCGCTCGCACACCCGATAGGGATACCCCAGCGGCAGCTGCCTGCCGCAATAAGGGCATCTGGCGATATAATCCTGCTTCTTTTTCGACAGATAACGCATAATCACGGCTTCCGTCTCCTCCCGCTGATCCTTCAGCCACTCCTCGTCCACAATCTTTCCCATGCGGTGGGAAAACTGGTAATACAGATCCAGCTGCTTATAATAGGTCTCATATTTCATCAGCCCGCCCCTGTCCTTTTCATCCAGCTTCGGCCTTGACAGGGAGACATCGGCGCCGTAGGTTTTGCAATATTCCAGCCAGAGAGCCACCACACGCTTGTCCTTAATATCGATCGGGCAGGTAATCATCCGGTAAAGCATATATTTATTGTCAAAATCCTCAATCTGATTCTTCACCTTCTTCGCCCGCTCATACAAAAACAGCGCTTCCTCCACATTTTCCTTTTCAAAAGGCGCAGAAGGCGCCACCGATGACCACACCTTTAAAATTGCGTCCAGCGGTTCGTCGATATCCAGCAAAATCTGCGGAAATCCCAGGCTCACCTGAGAAACTGGCTCCTCATAAGCCTGATAAAATTCCCGGACATGCTCCAGCTCTTCCTCTCCCATAGCGCTGATATAGCCGGTGTCATACATGCCGAACCGTCCGGCACGGCCCGAAATCTGCTTGACCTCCGACACATTCAGCTTTCTGCGGCTGACCCCGTCATATTTTTCCGTCTGCAAAAAGACAATTCTGCGCACTGGCAGATTTAACCCCATGCCGATGGCGTCCGTAGCCACCACCACCCGGTTCTTTCCGCTGGTAAACAGACGCATCTGCCGGCGGCGGATCTCCGGGGGCAGACTGCCGTAAATGACGCTGGCCCGTATTCCGTTGCTTTCCAACCGACCGGCGGCGTCCAGCACCGCCTTTTTAGAAAATACAATCAGCGCATCCCCGTCCCGGACATGCTCCGGGAACTGAAAAGGCGTATCCTCGCAGACCAGCGCCGTCTTCCGCTCATAATGGCAGACCTCCCAGTCGTCGTGGCACAAACCGATCAGATGCTTCAGCACCTCCTCCGCCGTCGGGCTGGCACAGATATGAATCTCCTTCGCCTTGATCCCCAGAATTGCCCGTGTCCAGGCATGCCCCCTGTCGGCGTCGCACATCATCTGCGCCTCGTCGATCACGGCCACGTCATACAGCGCGTCGTAATCCGCCATCTCAACAGTGGCCGCCGTCACCCGGCTGTTCTCCTCCTCGATACACTCCTGGCCGGTCATCATCGTACAGGGTACGCCGTACTCCCGCATCCGCTCATACACCTCCAGCGCAAGCAGGCGCAGCGGCCCCAGGTAAACGCCGCACGCCGCCTCCTTCAGCCGTTCCAGGGCGTGGAAGGTTTTTCCGCTGTTGGTGGGGCCGATATGAAGGACAAAATGCCGTTTCATCCGCAGCGTTTCCGGGAATTCCAGCTCCGGACGGGTAGGCACCAGATCCGTAATTTTATTTTGCAGCTTATGCCGCCTGTACAGCGGATACAGCTCAAACATGGGACGGCTGCAGATTTCCCCGGGCATCGTCCGTTTCAGAAAAGCCAGGCATTCCCCGTTTAATCCGTCCCGCTGCTCCTTCAGCAGAAAATGAAGATCCATCTGAACCAGCTGGGGAACGATTTCCGTCAGCGCCTGCTCCATAATGTCCATCCGGTTTTTACGGAACGCATAGCAGACCACATTTTTTACCTGCCTGTGGTAATCCTCCAGGCTTGCCTGGCTGATCTGAGAAGGCCTGGTACGTCTGACCGACTTAAACAGCCGGTTCGCGTTTTTCACGAAGTCAGAATACTGGGGCAGCTTCCCTTTCTTTTTTTTCGCCATCGTTTCATATTCCGAAACATAAAACTGTACCAGCCTTTTTTTCTGAATCATAAGCTTGTCCTCTTTCCTGGTATCATTTTCCGGCATCCCTCCATCCGGAACGATGCGCCGCCGCACAGCAACGACAAGGAGCCATTGACACCCCGCAGTATCCCTGGCTCCTGAAATATTCTGTCTGGCCTCCCGGCAGACAGCGTCAGTCTTCTTCTCTTTCCGCAGCCGTTTCCTCGCCGCCCTCCTGACTGCCGCCGCAGCCGCATCCGCAGGATTCCTCGCGCTCCAACGGCTCCTTCTCCACGCTGTCCTCCGTCTTAGGCGGAACAGGCGCGCCGCAGGAACTGCAGAACTGGGCGTTATCCGCTACCTCCGTGCCGCATTCCGGGCATTGGTTCGTTCCTTTAATCTTCTGGATCTGCGCTTTATAATCGGCAATCGCCGCCTTCGCCACGGTTACCATTTCCAAAAACGGCTGAAATTCAGGGTCGATCTCTCCCTCGGCCTTATCACAGTACAATTTCCCGATCTCCGCATAAATGGACCTTATCTTCGACTCCTCGGAAATAATCTCCATTTTCAGCTTTGTAATATCCGCAACCTCTTTCGCCTTATTCACCGCAGTCTTGCTGCCGCTCAGAATCTTACCGCTCACCTCATCAAAAAATGCCATCCCGACGCCTCCTTCATCATCCTGTGTACCCCCGGAATCTCTCAGCGCCGCTGGAAGACTCCGCGTGTACATGCCTGTCTTTGCCGAATCGCCATTTTCCGTTACAGCTATCCGCCTGTCATCCGCTTCCAATGATTCCTTCCGGCTTTTCAACAGCTCACAAATACTTTTTAGTTGTTAATTGTCCTTAATTATAAAAAATTATCCACAAAAAGTCAATTCCCGAATCCCTGTTTTCATGTTCCGTCAGCCTTTTCCCAGAGCCATTTCCTTCTGCGTCAGCCTTTACCGCTGTTCCAGATATTTCGCTATATACTGCCCCGTATAAGACCGGGGATTCCTGCTGACCTCCTCCGGCGTACCCTCGGCAATCACGGTTCCTCCCTGGTCGCCGCCCTCTGGGCCGATATCGATAATATAATCCGCCGTCTTGATCACATCCAGGTTATGCTCGATCACCACCACCGTATTGCCGCCCTCGCACAGCCGCCTTAGAATCTCCACCAGCTTATGGACGTCGGCAAAATGCAGTCCGGTAGTAGGCTCGTCCAGAATATAAATCGTCTTGCCCGTGCTTCTGCGGCTTAACTCCGTGGCCAGCTTAATCCGCTGCGCCTCGCCGCCGGACAATGTGGTGGAGGGCTGCCCCAGTTTAATATAGGACAGACCCACGTCATACAGCGTCTCGATCTTCCGCCGTACCGCCGGCACATTCTCGAAAAATTTCAGTGCCTCCTCCACCGTCATATCCAGCACGTCGTAAATGCTCTTATCCTTATATTTTACCTCCAGCGTTTCCCGGTTATACCGTTTTCCCTTACAAACCTCGCAGGGCACATACACGTCCGGCAAGAAATGCATCTCAATTTTCAGAATGCCGTCGCCGCTGCAGGCTTCGCACCGGCCGCCCTTCACGTTAAAGCTGAACCTTCCTTTTTGATAGCCCTTTGCCTTTGCGTCCGCCGTCGCCGCAAACAGATCCCGGATAATATCGAAAACGCCGGTATAAGTAGCCGGATTTGACCGGGGCGTCCTGCCGATGGGGGACTGGTCGATGGCGATCACCTTATCTAACTGCTCCGTTCCCTCGATGCTTTTGTGCTTCCCCGGAACGGTTCTGGCTCTGTTCAGCCTTCTGGCCAGCTCCTTATACAAAATTTCATTGACCAATGAGCTTTTTCCCGAACCGGACACGCCGGTCACGCAGGTCATCACCCCTAACGGGAACCTCACGTCAATGTTCTTTAAGTTATGTTCCGCCGCACCCTTTACCAGAAGATAACCTGAGGGCTCCCTCCTGGCTTCCGGCACAGGAATCTTTTTCCGTCCGCTCAAGTACGCCCCTGTTACGGACTGGCGGCTTTTCATCAGCTGCTGGGCGGTGCCTGCGGCCACCACCTCGCCGCCATGCTCCCCGGCCCCGGGGCCAATATCCACGATATAATCGGCAGCCAGCATGGTTTCCTCGTCATGCTCCACCACCAGCACGGTATTTCCCAGATCACGCAGGTGGAGCAGCGTTTTCAAAAGCTTTCCGTTGTCCCTCTGATGAAGGCCGATACTGGGCTCGTCCAGAATATAGGCCACGCCGATCAGGCCTGAGCCGATCTGAGTCGCCAGACGAATCCTTTGCGCCTCGCCGCCGGACAGAGTGGCCGTTCCTCTGGCCAGCGTCAGATATTCCAGCCCCACATCCACCAGAAACTGAATCCTGGCCCGTATCTCTCTTAAGAGCTGGTCGCCGATGGCCTGCTGGGCGGAGGTCAGCTCAAGGGTCTTCAGATACCCGTTCAGATTCCGTATGGACATGGCCGTCACTTCATATATATTCTTGTCCGCCACGGTCACTGCCAGGGAAGTGGCTTTCAGCCGCTGCCCCCGGCATACCTTACAGGGCGTAATCCGCATAAAGCTTTCATACTCCGCTTTCATGCTCTCCGACCCCGTCTCCCGGTATCTGCGCTCCACATTGCGGATCAGGCCGTCAAAGGCCACGTCGTAAACGCCCTCGCCCCGCATTCCTTTATAGTGAACCCGCACCTTACGCCCGTCCGTCCCGTGGATCAGAATCTCCTTTACCTCGTCAGAGTATTCTTCAAAAGGCGTATGCAGGTCAAAATGATACTCCTTCGCCAGCGCATCCAGAATGGCTCTGGTATAACTGCCCGGATCGGTGCAGGACTGCCAGCCCGTCACGGTAATCGCCCCGTCGGCAATGCTCATCGTCTTATCCGGAATCATCAGATCCATGTCAAATTCCATCTTATAGCCCAGCCCTGCGCATTCCGGGCAGGCGCCGAAAGGATTGTTAAAGGAAAAGCTTCTGGGCTCCACCTCCTCCACGCTGATGCCGCAGTCGGGGCAGGAAAAGCTCTGGCTGAAATTCATGGGCTCGCCGTCAACCACATCCACGGTCATCAGCCCGTCGGACAGGTTCATCACCGTCTCGATGGAATCCGTCAGCCGCTTTTCGATTCCCTCCCGAACCGCCAGCCGGTCTACCACAATCTCGATCGTATGCTTGATATTTTTATCCAGGGCAATCTCTTCCGTCAGCTCATAAAGATTCCCGTCGATCCGCACCCGGACAAAGCCGCCCCTTTTGGCCTGATCCAGCACCTTTTCGTGACGTCCCTTTTTCCCCCGTACCACCGGCGCCAGAAGCTGCAGCTTCGTCCTCTCCGGCAGCTGCATCAGCACGTCCACCATCTGATCCACCGTCTGCTTCCGGATCTCCCTGCCGCACTTCGGACAGTGGGGAATACCGATTCTGGCATAGAGCAGCCGGAAATAATCATAAATCTCCGTCACCGTTCCCACCGTAGACCTGGGATTCCGGTTCGTGGTCTTCTGGTCGATGGAAATGGCAGGGGACAACCCCTCGATGCTCTCCACATCCGGCTTCTCCATCTGCCCCAGAAACATTCTGGCATAGGAGGACAGAGATTCCATATAGCGCCGCTGTCCTTCCGCATAAATTGTGTCAAAGGCCAGGGAGGATTTTCCCGAGCCGCTCAAGCCCGTCAGCACCACCAGCTCATTTCGCGGGATGTCTACCGACAGATTTTTCAGATTGTGCTCATTGGCCCCCCGGATTTTTATATACTGCTTTCTCGCCATCTCTTCCTCTTTTCTGTCACTCTATAGTACTCAACTGTGTTACGGCTTGTAACATATCTTGCATAGCGGCACATTTTTTCGAATGTATCCTTGTGTACTAACAATATCCGGCATACGGATTGCCGTGGGTTTTTGCAGCTTTTTTATAAGTCTTCCAATATCCTTTTCAGTTCCATCATCCTGTCACGCAGCCTTGCCGCCTCCTCGAAGTTCAGCTCCGCCGCCGCCTGGTGCATTTTTTTCTTCACCTCTCCGATGCACTTCTTCAACTCCTTCTCGTCCATGGATTCCGGATCTTTTTCCAGCTTCGTGGAAACGCCCTCCACCGCGCTGGAAATGCTGATCAGATCCCGCACCGCCTTCTTAATGGTCACAGGCGTAATGCCGTGGGCTTCATTATATTCCTGCTGAATTTTCCGTCTCCGGTTGGTCTCCCCGATGGCCACCTTCATGGAGTCCGTAATCATATCCGCATACATAATCACATGGCCGTCCACATTCCGGGCCGCACGGCCAATGGTCTGAATCAAGGAAGTCTCCGACCGGAGAAACCCTTCCTTATCCGCATCCAGTATGGCCACCAGGCTGATCTCCGGAATATCCAGCCCCTCCCTAAGCAGGTTAATGCCCACCAGCACATCGAACAAATCCATTCTCATATCCCGGATAATTTCCATCCGCTCCAAAGCGTCGATGTCCGAATGAAGATATTTCACCCGAATCCCCGCCTCCCGCATATAATCCGTCAGATCTTCTGCCATCCGTTTGGTCAGCGTGGTCACCAGCACCTTGTACTTCCTGTCCACCTCCCGGCGCACCTCCGTCACCAGGTCGTCGATCTGGCCTTCCACCGGCCGCACCTCTATGGAAGGATCTAAAAGCCCTGTGGGGCGTATAATCTGCTCCGTCCGCATCATCTCATGCTCTTCCTCATACACATTCGGCGTTGCGGAGACAAAAAGCATCTGGTCAATCTTCTGCTCAAATTCCTGGAAATTCAGCGGCCGGTTATCCAGCGCCGACGGCAGGCGGAAGCCGTACTCCACCAGCGTAGTCTTCCTGGAACGATCCCCGGCATACATGCCCCTGACCTGAGGAATCGTAATATGGGACTCGTCCACGATAATCAAAAATTCCTCCGGGAAATAGTCCATCAGCGTATAGGGAGGAACCCCCGGTTCAAGCCCTGTCAGATGGCGGGAATAATTTTCGATACCGGAACAGAAACCCGTTTCCTTCATCATTTCCACGTCAAAATTCGTGCGCTCCGCAATCCGCTGGGCCTCCAGCAGCTTGTCCGACTTCCGGAAGTACGCCACCTGCTCCTTCAGCTCCTCCAGAATCGCCGCCGCCGCCCTGTCGATCTGCTCCTTCGGCACCACATAATGGGAAGCCGGGAAAATGGCCACATGCTCCAGCCTGGCTTTCACCTCGCCGGTCAGCACATCCATCTCCGTAATCCGCTCCACCTCGTCGCCGAAAAATTCGATGCGCACCGCCGTATCCGTGGCCTCCGCCAGATAAATCTCCAGCACATCCCCCCGAACCCGGAAGGAGCCCCGCTTAAAATCCATCTCGCTGCGGATATACTGGATATCAATCAGCTTCCTGATCACCTCATCCCTGTCCTTTATCATACCCGGCCGCAGAGAAATTACCATATTTTTATAGTCAATTGGGCTTCCCAGCCCATAGATACAGGACACGGAAGCGATAATCACCACATCCTGCCGCTCCGAAAGCGCCGCCGTCGCCGAATGCCGCAGCTTATCGATCTCGTCGTTGATAGAGGAGTCTTTTTCTATATAAGTATCTGTCGAAGGTACGTAGGCCTCCGGCTGGTAGTAGTCGTAGTAGGAGACAAAGTATTCCACTGCGTTACTCGGAAAATACTCTTTGAACTCACCATAGAGCTGTGCCGCTAATGTCTTATTGTGCGCTATTACCAAAGTCGGCTTGTTAAGCTGTGCGATCACATTCGCCATGGTAAAGGTCTTCCCGGAACCCGTAACCCCCAGTAAAGTCTGGAATTGGTTGCCTTCCTGAAACCCTTTGACCAGGGCTTCTATGGCCTGGGGCTGG
>CAJTTU010000119.1 GCA_910579325.1 uncultured Lachnospiraceae bacterium
TTTTAACCGGATCGGCGGAATGGATCTCAGAATGTTAAAATTCACCTTATTGCCCGCCGCCGGCCGGTAATGCTACAATAATCTGCGTTGCGCGGGAAAGGAGGGGGAGGATTTTGTTGACAGAGGAACAGATTCAAAAAATGTTCGACGAGGCGGTGTCGACACAGGATTTCGCCAGAAAGAGGCAGCTTCTGGACGCTCTTGTAAAGGAAAATCCGGAAAATGCCGACGTACAGGCGGCGCAGGTCATGCTTGGCGGTCTTTATTTTCAGGGAAAAGGAGGCGCGCCCCGGGATCTGACCAGAGCGGAGCAGCTATTGCGAAATCCGGCGGATCACGGTCATTCCCAGGCGCTTTTGCAGCTGGCGCTGATTCACTATCAGTCCGGAATGCCCGACGCTGTCGGACTTTTCTGCCGGGCCTGGGCGACAGGGGGAACCGGCGCGGAGGCCGCCGCGGCCAGGCTTGAGGAACTGCGGCAGGTTGGAGCCAGAAGAAATCAGGATTTTTTGCGGATGGTTGACAGAGAGATCGATGTCAGGCTGACTGCTCTGCGAAAAAAGATCCGGGAAGGAGAGGACAGGGACGGTTCGGCAGAGATGGCCGTTGCTCTTTACTATATTTATGCGCTGAATGGCCGGGAAGAGGAAAATCTGCAGCTGGCTTATGACTGTCTGACAGAGGCACTGACAAAGGGAAATCCGCTGGCCTCGATTTATCTGAAGCGGACGGCTTTTTCTTATATGGAAAACCCCTTGGCTTCCGCCAGACTTCTGGATGCCGATACCGATTACGCGTCGAAACCGGAGCCGCCTGCCAGAGAGTACGATGGCGCAGAAGAAGAGGGAGAAGCGTATGAGCCGGAAGAAACAAAGCATTCCTTCTTTCAGGCCGCGAATATGCCGGACAGGATCTACGGGCCGTACAACCGCGTCTATCACAGATTTGCTTCGGGGCTTCGCTCCGCCGATTATATCTGCCGGGAGGACAATGATCTGGTGACAATCCGGGATGAGGACATTCAGGCGGGAATCATGGGGTACAGCGCCACAATCTCTGCCGGTTATTTTTACTGGTAGATAGCTAAGCGTATGGGCAGGAAGCTGACATAAGAGCGCACGGGTCGGAAAATACGGATCCGGCGCTTCGTGAAAACAGCGGCGGACCGGACATGTCCGAAAAAGCCGCTCAATCGTAAAACAGGAGGAAAAAATGGGAAAATTAGTGATTATCATCCTACTGCTCATTGTGTTCTGGACACTCAATGAGCGCAGGAAAAATGCAAGGAAGCAGAAAGAGGCGCAGGAAAGATGGAAAGAATTGTCGAAACCGTCGCCAGAGGAAGAAAAGAAGACGCTGGCCTGGCAGACATATCGGGACAATCCCTGTGAAGAAACGCTGCAGGCCTTTGAAGAAGCCGTGGCTGCCGATGTGAAACACTGGATTACAGATTTTATTATGGGTATCCGGTATGATGCCGGTATCGACGGATTCCCTTTTGACAGAGCGCGGGCCCAAAGCTGGTACGCGAAAGCCAGGGCTAAGGCGACGGGATATGGCGTTGAGGATTATGTAAGAGAACTGGATCGGTTCTTTGAATATTATAATCGTCCATACGGGAATTTTAAGAATCCGGATATCCGCTCGGAGCAGACCCGCAGGCTACAGACGGCTTTGCTGATGTGCGTACATTGTACGGACGGGGAGGGGGGAATTCTTTATGCGAATAGATATAACGGCGTACGGGATTATATTATGGATCTGCCAGGCGCTATACGGATGATCAGGCAGATGAGCGGCCATTCTCCTCTGATTATAAAACTGCTGGAAGACTATAAAGCGCAGGCAGAGTCCAGCCCGGTACTGGGCGTTCCCGTGGAGGAGCGTAGGGCGCAGTTTAATGACTTTTTGAAATATGCGCCCAGTCAGAAGTCTCTGTCGGAGCCGGGGATGGATTATCGTTTTTTCATCTTTGGTCTGCTGACGCTGACTGACAGGACGCCTTATTTTGGACTGCTGCGGGAGTTTATCGAAAATGACGCGAAAGTTTCGACGGAAACCGCCTGTGTCAGATATTTCGGATGGGCTGTGGAAGGGGGCAGCGCGGAAGGAATCTACATGGCGCTGAAAGAACAGGATGCCTTCGGGCGGGTGTACAACTGGGATGACTCCAAGGCCGATTATGAACTGCGGGATCTGCTTCTGGAATATACCGGAAACGTGGGCTGGTCAGAAAGCGCGAAACGCATGGCGGAGGAATTTTTCCCCGGTACAGAGGAGAAAGACTGGATATTTGACTGATTGCCCCGGTCCATATTCACACACTTTTTATGGTTTTATCCATACAATATAGTATGAAACCTAAGGAGGATGAATATGGACTCTTTTCTTGCACTGAATCATGTCAGTTACGCGTACCATTCTCCCCAGGGCGAGCTGCCTGCCATGACAGATCTCTGTCTTTCCATAGAAAAAGGTGAATTTGTGTCCATCGTAGGCCCGTCAGGCTGCGGCAAATCCACGCTGCTGTCCCTGATCTGCGGCCTGCTGAAGCCTGAGGAAGGAAGTATCCTGGTGGGCGGCCATCCCCCGGATGAGTCTGACGTGAAAATCGGATATATGCTCCAGAAGGATCATCTGTTTGAGTGGAGAAATATCTTTAAAAACGTATGCCTCGGGCTGGAAATCCAGAAGGCACAGACGCCGAACAGCCTGGCCTATACCACCCAGCTGTTAAAGTCCTACGGGCTGGAGGGATTTGAGGATGTGAGGCCTTCCGAGCTGTCCGGGGGAATGCGCCAGAGGGCGGCGCTGATCCGCACGATGACGCTGCATCCGGATCTGCTGCTGCTGGATGAGCCCTTTTCCGCCCTGGACTATCAGACCCGGCTGGAGGTATGCGACGATATTGCCATGATTATCAAAGAAGCCGGAAAAACAGCCGTTCTGGTCACGCATGATCTGTCGGAGGCCATCAGCTTCGGGAACCGGGTCATTGTTTTAAGCAGTCGTCCGGCCAGGGTGAAAGCAGATATCCGGCTGTCCTTCGACGAAGGGCTGTCGCCTCTAAAGCGGCGCAGCGATCAGCAGTTTTATCAGTATTTCAATCTGATCTGGGAGGAGTTGAAGGGCCATGAATAATATATCGGCCGCTCAGGCGGCATATCTTTCCGGTCTGAAAAGGCACAGGCAGAGGGTGAGAGGCTTCCGTCTGCTTATTTTTATTTTGCTGGTCATTCTGTGGGAGCTGGCGGCCAGAACGGGCGTTCTGGACGATTTTATTTTCAGCAGTCCTGTCAGGATGTACCATACTTTCATGGGCATGGCCGCGGACGGCTCTATTTTCCGGCATACCGGAATCACGCTGGCGGAGACGCTGGCCAGCTTTTTTTTCGTGGTGCTGTTCAGCCTGCTGCTGGCCATGGCTCTGTGGTGGAACCGGGGGTTGTATGAGATTCTGGAGCCTTATCTGGTGGTGTTAAACAGCCTGCCCAAATCCGCCATGGCCCCGGTGCTGATCGTCTGGCTGGGGAGCAATCCGAAGACCATTGTCGTGACGGGGATTCTGATCGCCGTGTTCGGCTCTATTCTGACTCTGACCATCAGCTTTCAGGAGGCCGACCCGGAACAGATCAAGCTGATTTATACGTTAAAGGGAAGTAAATGGGATGTGCTCAGAAAGGTTCTGCTGCCCCGGTCAGTTCCCGTGCTGATCAGCCAGATGAAGGTGAATATCGGCCTCTGCCTGGTGGGCGTGATCATCGGCGAGTTTCTGGCGGCGGACGCAGGGCTGGGGTATCTGATTATCTATGGGAGCCAGGTGTTTAAAATGGACTGGGTGATGATGAGTATCGTTATCCTGTGCGTTCTGGCTACGGCCCTTTATTCCTGTATCAATATGCTGGAGAAGCAGTACCAGAAGAAATGCTAGTGTACTGTCCTAGCGACAGTGTCGCAGTGGATATCAAAATGAAAGAACATGGGGAGATACGGCTTGGAAGTATTTCCCCATGTTTCATTCTTGTCCTGTTTCAATCAGCGATACCGACACGGCCTATAACTTCATTGTGGCCCTTGCCTTTTCGCAGATGTTCAACCTCTTGTTTGAACGGGCAGACAATGTGACCCCTGTGGTCATGGTTTTGCCCCCTCCCCTTGTCCAATGTGACCACTCTGTTTTTTGGAGAACCGGCGGTCACACAGGGGGTAATACGATTTGACCTGCTCCCTCAAAAACAAGGTTCTAAATGCGTAAAAATAGGCATGAAAAAGTCAGGGCGTGAGGCTGACACTCCGGTGCTCCTGTCCTGGCTTCTGTTGGACTGTAAACTGTGCTGTCAGATAATGTCCATGATAACCCCTGCCGCTATTTGACCTCTCTGCTTTTCACTTCCGTTCCATTTCCTTCTGGCGGCTTTACCGCCATCCCCCAAGGAAGGGGGTATGGGAAAGGATAGGAATGGAATGGGTAATTGATTGATCTTTACTTGATTTTGTCTTTAGTTACTTAATATCTATATTTTATTGCGTTGAATTTTCCATCCAGACCTCAAAAGTAGTAAACAGGTAGTACATTTGCGTGGATATCTATTAAAAGTCCAGATATATCAACCATTTTCAAGAACAGGATGTGTACTCCTGTGACACCTGCAGCTGCTTCTTTAATATTTCTTTCCACATATGAGGATGGACTTCACCGCTGCCTTTCGATACTTTTGTCAGCTTAATATTTCCATCGGGATTCATTTTCCGGTAAAAATAGTGATCGGTATCTTTATATAATTCCCATCCGTCTCTGTCGCAGAATCTTTTTAATTCTTTCCATCGCGGCATTGCACCATATCTCCTATTTTATCAGGGTCATCTATCATTAATGCTTTAAATATATATGGAATATGCCCCTTTCTGTTCGGGCTGTGTGAGTAAAATTCATATTCGTTATAATAATCAAGAGAATATTCTAGAATGGCTTTTCCGAGATTGGAACGAGCTTCTTGTTCATCCCGGCCGTTTTCAACCAGGTCAATTTCATTAAGTGAAAGCGTAATTGACTGATCATCTTCGATATATTTTACGGCGGAAAACTGATAAGCCTGCAAAATTTCATATATGGTATCAAAACCGCATCTTATCCCTTGTACGCTTGATAAATTTAGGTTTATCATGAATCACACTGTCGCATACGGAACTCCATTGTTTTCTTACATTTGTAGCCTGTTCCATCAACATAAAAGATTGCTTGCGAATCCTAAATGGCCATGCTATGATTGTTTTGCCAGAGCTGTCATGATTGGTAAAAGGAAGGGATGCTTTGAACAGCATTTTCAGGTTTTTATTTGGTTTTAAGGGAATTAAGGAGAAAATTTAATAGTATGAAAATAATAAAAGGCATTTATGCCGAAGCGAAAATTTTTACAGATGATGTGGAGCCTTATGCGGAGGCACAGGTAAAAATGATCTGTGACAATGAGGTTGCGGCGGGCAGCAGAATCTGCCTGATGCCGGATATTCATCCCGGCAAGGTGGGTCCGATCGGGTTGTCTATGACAGTGACGGATCGGGTGATTCCACAGCTTTTGGGCGTGGATATCGGCTGTGGAATGACCTGCGTAAAATTGAATAAAACAAGCGCAGAGTTCCAGAAGCTGGACAGGGTTATCCGGCAAAACGTGCCGTCAGGATTTGATTTACGCAAAAATCCGCATTATATGGCGGCGGAATTTTCTTTTGACGGACTGCACTGTATCAGCCATATAAACAGGCAGAAAGCAGAACGGAGTTTAGGCACGCTGGGAGGCGGCAATCATTTTATCGAACTGGATAAAGGAACCGACGGCTCCATGTATCTTGTCCTACATACCGGCAGCCGGCATCTGGGGGAGGAAGTGGCGGAATACTATACGAAGCTGGCTTCTTCCTGCCTGAAAGAGCAGGGAAAAGATGTTCCGTATTATATGAGCTATCTGGAAGGTGAGCATAAAAAGGCATATCTGGAAGATGTGCGGATGATTCAGGACTATGCTGAATGGAACAGGCAGATTATCGTCAGAGAAATATTGAAGGGAATGAAATGGAAAGCGGTGGAGCAGTTTTCAGTGCCGCATAATTATCTGGATGACAGCGGAACGCTTCGGAAAGGTTCCATTTCCGCCCGTAAAAGTGAAAATGTCGTTATTCCAATCAATATGAAAGACGGAATCCTTTTGGGTGTCGGCAAAGGAAATGAGGAGTGGAACTGTTCGGCTCCCCATGGCTCCGGCAGGAAGCTGAAACGAGAGGATGTGAAAAACCGGTATACGGTATCGGAATTTAAAAAGGAAATGAAAGGCGTATACAGCAGTTGTATAGGGGTGGATACATTAGATGAGGCGCCTTTTGCCTACCGCTCCGTAACGGAGATTGCGGAGCGGATTAAGGATACTGTGGAGGTGACAGATCTATTGAAGCCTGTCTATAATTTTAAGGCGGGGAGTAAAAAGTAAAAAATACGAATGGAGAGCAACTATAGTTATCTAATGATGGTTTTCATATTGCTATGATGCTTGTATTCCATTATAATGAAAACAGATTCTAAGTGTTCGGTTCAAAGTTATGGAAAAAAGCTGTGAAAGTATAAAATTGGAGGAAGAATATTTATGGAGATAAAACATGTAGCCATCTGCGGCATGGGCGCTTTGGGGATGCTTTACGGGAAGCATATCGCGGAGCATGACGGCGCGGACAGGATGCATTATGTGATGGACAGGGAGCGCCTGGAGGATTACAGGAAACGCACTTTTTCAGTAAACGATGTGCCGTGTCATTTCCCGATGTGTGACGGTATGGAGGATGTGCCTGCGGATCTGGTCATAGTGGCAGTAAAATATACGGGGCTTTTTGATGCTTTAAACGTGATCGAGAAATGTGTGGGGCCGGAAACTATTATTATGTCTGTGCTCAACGGCGTTACCAGCGAGGAAATTATCGGGGAACGATTTGGAAAAGAACATATGATCTACACGGTGGCTCAGGGGTCGGACGCGGTAAAATCCGGCGGAGGGCTGGCCTACACAAATATGGGTGAGCTTCGGATTGGCGCGAAAGAGCCGTGTCAGGAAGCCAATCTAAAGGCTGTGCGGGAGTATTTCGACCGGATCGGTTTTCCTTATACCGTCGAACAGGATATCATGTACCGCATTTGGAGCAAGTTTATGTTCAATGTGGGCGTCAATCAGGTATGTATGGTTTACGAAACCAATTACGGGGAATGCGCGAATCCGGACAGCGAGGCGCACCGCATGATGGTTGCGGCCATGCGGGAGGCTATGGCGGTAGTCTGCTGTGAGGGGATTCCGATTGAGGAAAAAAATCTGAATGAGTATGTTCATATGCTTGACACCCTTGCCCCCGATGCCGTCCCTTCCATGCGCCAGGACGGCCTGGCCCGCCGCCGGTCAGAAGTGGAGATCTTTGCGGGAACAGTCAGGACTCTGGCAAAAAAGCACCATATTCTGGTGCCGGCGAATGAGTTTCTTTATAGGAGGGTGATGGAGATTGAGGCGTCCTATTGAACGCCCAGACATACCGCAAACGCAATCTTAAAACAAAGCGGCATTAATTATAAGTTTTGAAATGATACGAAGAAAGAGGATTTGAAATAGAAAGGAGAAGCGAACAATGAAAATGGTACACGTTACAATCAATACGTCAGATTTGGAAAAATCACTGGAATTTTATCAGGAAATTATCGGATTAAGTATACAGACTGACCTGCGCAAAACGGCGGGCAGACCCATTGTCTTTCTGGCAGACGGAGTGGAGGACGTATGTGTGGAGCTGATCGAGAACCCGGAGCAGCCGTACCACGGCGACGGACTGTCCATAGGGTTTCATGTTGACGATGTGGACGCGGCTTATGTGCGGCTGCAGGAGAAAGGGCTGACGCTTTCCCCTGTGATTTCCCCTAATCCCCATACGAAATTTTTCTTTGTGGATTCTCCGGAAGGCGTGCGGATTCAGCTGATTTTTGAAGGATAGTGTAAATATGATTGAAAATATAAGGGGGATTCAATGGCAGACAAAGACCAACTAATCGAGATATTCGAAGATACAAAACGCTGGTATGAGGAAGAACCGAAACTGACAGAAGCGGTGAAGCAGTCTGTCATGCAGACAAAAGTGTATATGGAAGAGGATAGGCCTGCTTTATGGGAAATTCCAGAATCGCAGTCCACAATTTCGCTTCCGTGACCAACCCCGGCGGCGGGGTGACCCGGGGCAGCAGGGCGCAGGAGGAGTGTCTGTGCAGGTGCTCCACCCTTTATCCGGTGCTGAATACGAAAGCGTTATGGGGACAGTTCTATCAGTTTCACAGAAACCGCCATGATGTCCGCTATACGGACGCCCGCATTTATACGTCCAACATATTGATTATAAAAACCGATACGGAAATGCCGGAGAGAATGCCGGAGGATCAGTGGTGCAGTGTGGATGTGATAACCTGTGCCGCACCAAATCTGCGGGTAATCCCCAACAATGCGATGAATCCGGGAACCGGTGCGCCGGTGAAGGTGTCTGACAGAGAACTTCCGGAACTTCATAAAAAGCAATCCAGGCATATGCTTGCGGCAGCGGCGGTAAACGGCGCTGAGATTCTGGTGCTGGGAGCCTTTGACTGCGGCGCGTTTCAAAACAAGCCGGAGGTTGTAGCGCGGGCATATCGGGAAACAATTGAAGAATTTGCGCCATATTTTAAGCGGATTGAATTTGCGGTTTACTGCTCTCCGAGGGACAGTAAAAATTATGAGGTATTTCGGCGGGGTCTGGGGTAAAATGGGATACATAGCCATGTCCGTTTTATGTCCTCGGATGCGTTGAGCATTATCTGGTGCATGTGATGCTTTTTAATTTCCTGTAGTTCTTTTCTGATGGTTACAGTTTTTGGACCGCCTACACCGCCAGCACTCCCGAAAACACCAGACTATATGCCAATATAATCCACGGTTTCCCCAACAGAATGATCCACACAAACTTTTTCGACGCCATACTCGTCAGCCCCGAAAAATAGCACAGAAAATCGTCCGGCGCCAGCGGGAGCAGGATACATGCGAAAAGCATCAGTGTAAAAAAGCGGCTTTTCCCCAGCCAGTCGGACCATTTGCCGTATTTGCCGTCGGGGAACATGGTTTTCACCAGGCTGGAGCCGTACCGTCTGGCCAGGTAGAAAGCGATGAGGGAGCCTGCGCAGATGCCCAGGTAGTTGTACCAGAAGCCGCCGGAGGCGCCGAACAGCAGCGCGCCCGCCGCACAGCCCACCATGCCGGGCAGAATGGGGAATACGACCTGCAGCGCCTGGAATACAACCAGGATCACCGGCCCCAAAACGCCGAAGCCGTTGATATAGGCTCTCAGGGAATCTACGGATTGAAACTGACCGTTAAGATAGGCTCTGATAAAAAAGAGCAGAATGGCCAGCAGGGCGAGCAGAGCCGTGACGGACACAATCCGTTTCCACCTGTCGATCTGCGGCGATGCCTGTCCGGGTAGTTGATTTTGCTGCATTGTGGTACCTCCATTAAAAGGAAATCAGTATTATACTTTTTCCAGGGGAAAATAACAAATTGTTTCGTAAATCCGGAAAATTTTGTTGCCGCGCGAAGGGTATTCCCGGCACGGACATTTTACTGAATATTCTGTAATAAACTGGATATTTTGCAGTCTTTATGTTAAAACTGTTTTTGAGTATAACAGGCAGTTCTTAAATTTTTCCAGTCAGTTTGCTTAACGATTTTTAACGGATTTTAAAAGCATTTTTGAAAAAAACTGTTGGTCAGGATTAAACTGCCGATAATTTTTATCTTAAATTTTTATGAAAAGAATTGCATAATTCCGTTTTTTCTATTAAAATAAATACCGTTTATGAAATC
>CAJTTU010000120.1 GCA_910579325.1 uncultured Lachnospiraceae bacterium
GGGTTGTAATTTTTTTGCCTGTAAAATATAATAAAAATGTGATAAAACAACACGAAAACTAATATAAAAGCGTGAAAGGACATGTGAATGGAACGTTTAATTTTAAATAAGCTGCTGGATTGGAAGACTTCCCCCTACCGCAAACCTCTGATCCTAAAGGGTGTGCGCCAGGTAGGGAAGACCTGGATACTTAAAGAATTCGGCAGACGTTATTATGAAAATACGGCCTATTTTAATTTTGATGAGAACGAAGAATATAAGCAGTTTTTTGAGACCACCAAGGATGTGAATCGAATCCTGCAAAATTTGATATTGGCCAGCGGTCAGAAAATCGTACCGGAAAAGACCCTTATCATTTTTGACGAGATACAGGACTGCCCTAAAGTGATCAACTCTATGAAATATTTCTGTGAGAATGCCCCGCAATATCACATAGCCTGCGCCGGCTCCCTGCTGGGAATCGCGCTGGCAAAGCCCGATTCCCGACGCCTTTTTCAATCCGCTCTGTGAGAAACTGAAAATGTACTATGTCACCGGCGGTATGCCGGAACCTGTTCTAATGTGGACAGAAGCACGGGATATCCCCGCCATGCAGGAGGCTCTGTCCGGAATCATCGGCGCATACGAACGGGATTTTGCCAAGCACCCCAACATCAGCGAGTTTCCGAAGATTTCAATGATCTGGAAGTCCGTTCCGTCTCAGCTGGCAAGGGAAAACAAAAAATTTATTTTTAAGGTTGTCAAAGAGGGCGCAAGAGCCCGTGAGTACGAAGATGCGCTTCAATGGTTGACGGATGCCAGACTGGTGCATAAAATTTACCGCAGTACTGCTCCCGGCCTGCCGGTGGCTGCTTATGATAACCTGTCCGCGTTTAAGATTTACCTGGTGGATATGGGTCTGCTCCGCCGTATGGCTTTGCTGGCTCCTACGGCATTTGGAGAAGAAAACCGTCTGTTTACCGAATTCAAAGGGGCATTAACCGAAAATTATGTGCTGCAGACACTGATTACCCAGTTTGAAGCTGTTCCCCGCTATTGGAGTCAGAATAATCCTCCCTATGAGGTAGATTTCCTGATTCAGCGCGAAAATGATATTTTCCCTGTTGAAGTCAAATCGGAAGCCAACCTGACCGGCAAAAGCCTCCGAAAATTTAAGGAGCTGTTTCCGGAACAGATCAAGCTTCGTGTGCGCTTCTCTCTGAACAATCTGAAACTGGACGGCGACGTTTTGAATATCCCTCTGTTTATGGCAGATCATACAGACCGGCTGATTGGACTGGCTCTCGATCAAAGAAACGCGGCGCCTTTAAATAATCATCCTGCCTAAAAACTCCGCAACCCTGCATCTGAGTTTTTCCACATCCACGTTCAGAATCACCGCGGACAAAATCACATTTGTCCTGCTCTCTTTTGTCCTTTCTACCTGGACCTGACCGCCCGCCAAGGTCAGGGAGGAGGCCGAGCCTCTCTCCTCCAGATAGGTTTTCACATGTCCCACGATGCCGCCCTGCCGTTCCACCCACTGGGTCAGCATCTCCATCTCCGTGATCGCCTGCTCCTCCAGCGCGTCGTAATCCCCTTCAACGATCCGCACCCCGGCCACATCGATCAACCCGTCCTTTTCCTCAATTTTCATGCCGTCATGACTGTAGCCGCACAGCTCACAGATGACTTCCCCTTCCCTCCGATGCAACTGGGAATGCTTGTAAAGATGGACATGGGGATGACTGTGGACAGATTGTTTCTTATTTTCACTCATTGTTATCTCCCGGAATTCACAAAGATGTTTCAATCATAAGCTGTTAAAATAATCAAACCAGGCCGTCAAAACACAGGCCCTGTTATCAAAAATACACCTGGCAAATATTCCTACATATATACCGTTCCCCGCCCCGCGCTCGAAATATCCAGATAAAAAGCCGCGTAAGCCGCTTCTATATAAGGCGACACCCACAAAAGAGCGATCCCGCCGGTAATGACGCCTAACATCATCCATCCGAAAAAGCTCAGGCCCAGAAACAAAAGCCGAAGCTTATTTCCCATCATCATCTGTTTGGATAAATCCAGCGCTTCCATAATACCGATATCCGGATTTTCTGCCAGTATATATGGGGCCATAGAATAGCGAAAGACGGCGATCAGACCCGGAATCACCAGAAGCAGCGACCAGAGCCACACGAAAAAAACAGTCACAATCCGCAGCCCTAACGCTTTCCCAAAGGATTGGAACTGGCTGAACAGATCAGACACTCTCACCTGCTCACCCTGATGCAAACCGATAAAAAATGTAATCATCCCCAGCTGAATAGCTCCGCCGATGATAAAAGCGATAATGGAGTAAACCAGTATAATAGAAACTACCCCAAGAAAAATCAACAAAAACATCCGGAATACCGAGGAGTCTACCGTGTGACGGAAATATTCGATATTATCCCGTATGCTGTCTCTCCGGTTTTCCACTGTCCCGAGCGTAACGACATCGGCGCCCAAAAGGGTCCCCAGCAGACAGACGATTATGGCTTTGCCCCAATTTCCTCTCAGCGACTCCCTGGCCTGTTCCCGATAAAAAGCACTCGTCATACCCATACCTCCTAAATATAGTTCCGCAATTCCCTTATCATGCAATGTCCGGTTCGTTTCTGTTATCTATCATACTTGAAAACCGTCCATATTGCAATCCGGAAAATGGACCGCCAGCTCATTTGGTCGAATGTTTGATAAAGAAGTTTGATAAAGAAAAAAGAAGCTGTATCCGAAACACAGCTTCTTTTTCCAAATCACATCACATTCATCAATCTTCTTTGATCACCAGTACGTCTGCCGGACATGCCTTTACGCAGATACCGCAGGCGATACACTTGGAAGGATTGTCCTTGTTCTCATCCTTCACCATCAGGCCGAACGGACATGCATCCACGCACTTGCCGCAGTTCTGACATTTCTTCTTGTCGATCACATAAACGCCCTTTGCATTCTTGCTGATCGCATCATGCTCACAGGCCTCTGCACACTTGCCGCACTGTACGCAAACCTGCGTCTTCACCGCGCCTTTTTTCTCAATAATGTGAAGACATGCTTTGGTTACGTTCGTCTCTTTGTAAAAAGCCTCTGAACAGGCATTCTCACATGCCAGACAAGCCATACATGCAGACTGATCTTTTACATATAATTTCTTCATACCTTCCTCCAACTCCTTGCTATTGCCATAGCGTATTGATATTTTTTTAATTATATCATTTCTCACAAAGATTGGCAAGAGATGAGTCGGAAAAAATAAAATTATACATAAATTTGCACAAATTGCACGAATATCATAAAAAATATCTATTACATATTATGGGCATCCACAAGGGGAAATTCCTTTTATCAGGAATTTTTTTCCGATTTATAGGTCACCTTTACTTTTGCTTCCGTGAAGAACACTTTCCAGCTTTCCCTCCCGGAACAGTACATCGACCCGTTACTCTGCTTCCGGAGAGAACACATAATCATTCCCCGGAAGAACCGCGTTAAGCAAAATTCCCAGAATGGCCGCGATGGCCAGACCGGACAGGGTGATGCCATAACCTGCCACATAAAACGTAATACCGCCGATCCCGTTAAAGCCCAGGGCGCTGACCAGAATCACCGCCGCAATGATCAGGTTCCGGCTCTGCGTCAGATCCACCCTGCTTTCTACCATGTTCCGAACGCCGATGGCGGAAATCATTCCGTAAAGCATCAGAGAGACGCCGCCGATGATTCCTGCCGGAATCGAGCGGATAATCTCCGCGAAACAGGGGAAAAAGGAAAGAAGGATGGCAAAGCAGGCCGCGATCCGTACCACCAGCGGATCATATACCCTGCTCAGCACCAGAACGCCTGTGTTCTCTCCGTAAGTCGTATTGGCCGGACCTCCGAACATGGCTGCCAGCGCAGTGGCCAGACCGTCGCCCAGCATCGTCCGGTGCAGTCCCGGATTCGCGATATAGTTATGGCCCGTGGTAGCGCCGATAGCGGAAATATCTCCGATATGTTCCATCATCGTAGCCAGGGCAATGGGCATAATCGTAAGGACGGCGCTCAAATCAAACTTCGCAAAACTGGCACTGTGAAGGGGCAGGGCAAAAATTCCTCCGTACACGCCCTGCGCGGCGGTTTCCCGCACACCCGAAAAATCTACGGCTCCAATGACCAGGGCAACCGCATAGGAAACCAGGATTCCCATCATAATCGGAATGATTTTAATCATTCCCTTCCCCCAGATATTGCAGACAATAATCACTGCCAGAGCAACCAGCGCCAGCAGCCAGTTGGTCGTACAGTTGTTGATTGCGGAGGGGGCCAGAATCAGTCCGATGGAAATAATCATGGGGCCTACCACCACCGGCGGGAAGAACCGCATGACCCGGTTAATGCCGAAGGCTTTGATCAGCCCGCTCATCACCAGATACAACAGGCCGGCCGCTACCACGCCTCCGCAGGCATAGGGCAGCATCTCCGTATTCGGCGTGCCGTCGATCATCGGAGCCACCGCCGCATAACCGCCCAGAAAGGCAAAAGATGACCCTAAAAAAGCAGGTACCTTACCCTTCGTCACAAAGTGAAACAGAAGAGTTCCCAGCCCTGCCATTAATAAAGTCGTCGATACGTCCAAGCCTGTCAGAAGCGGCACCAGTACGGTAGCGCCAAACATGGCAAATGTGTGTTGAAGCCCCAGAAGAAGAACCTTTGGCAATCCCAGGGTCTTCGCGTTATCAATTGCGGCTTCATTTCCAGATGTTCCTTGCATGATACGCACTCATCCTTTCGTTGTGTCCGTAGGCCGGGAAAGCCTGAAGATATCCCGCCATACGGATGAGGCTCCGCGGCGGACGCCTCATCTTCCGTTTTGTTATCCTTCCAATTTTATAATGCTATTGTCTTTCTGTCAAGGAATTTTCAAGAACTTATCAAACTTATCAAAACTAAAAATTACAAAACTTTTACCAGTTTGAACTTTTACCGGAACTTTCATCCGGTAAAATATTCATCTGGTCCTTCAACATGGAAAACTTGCAGCACTGGCTTCCACCGCTCTATTAACTGTTCCAGCGAGCATGCTGCATTGGCCGGGCTGGTGGAAGGAAGGGCGGTAATCTCCCGCCCTGTGTCTTTCTGGCAATATTTCCGGTACAACGCGCAGGCTTTCTGCCCGTTTCCAAAAATCTCCCTGATATCGGTCCGGGACAGTACCCGGTTCAGATCCGCAGGCGTTACGTTTTTGATACTGCTGTCGCTGGATCCGATAATATCGCAGCTTGCGATCACATCCCATATGGCGATCCGGTTGCGCAGAAGCATCTGCTTTTTCTCATCGATGGTCCGGGGCGTCTCCTCCCCGCATAACCCGGCCACCACCTTCCAGAACCGATTCTGAGGATGATGGTAGTAAAACATCCCTTCTCTGGACTTTACGGAAGGGAAGGTGCCGAGAATCAGCACCCGGGATTCCTCGTTAAATACCGGCTGGAAGGTGTGGCTTACATGGGTGTAGCGAGACTGATTGTCCGCTTTTTGTTTCTCATCTTCCTGGCTGTTCGTTTTTTGTGATTCTTTCTTCTCTGCTTTCATTATTTTTTTCCCGCATGTCTTTTATACGTTTACGCGCCGCTCCCCTTGCGCGCCTTCGTCCCTTTCTGTCCTCTCGCCATCAGCTTCAGTTTATTCAGCTCCAGCTGCCGTCCTTCATAGGAAATCACAGTCCGGCTGTTCTCCCCGCCCAGCTGATACACGTTTTTGATTCTGTCGCTGTCGGACAGCGCCATTCCCCGGACGCCGACGCTTCCTTTTTTATATACGTTCACTTCCTCCATCGCATACCGGAGGAAATAGCCTTCTTCTGACTGCAGCACAATCTGACTGCCCTGTACCGGTTCCACTGTTTTGAGCCGGTCGCCCTCTCCCAGCTTTGTGGAAAGCACCGTCTTGTTTGCCGTCTCAAATCCGGCGCCCTCTACCTGCTTCACGAAGCCGGCCTCCGTCACAAACAGCAACGTCGTTTCAGAGATATGGCTGAAACAGTCCACATAGAGGATACTCTCCTGTTTGGAATCATATTTGCTCAGATTGTCCACCGGAACCCCTTTATCCTTCCATTTTAAATAGGGAATATCCAGCGCCTTTACCTGATGCATGACGCCCCTGTCGGTAAACAGCAGAATCCGGTCTGTGTTTTTACACACAAACAGCCAGCGGTACTCCGCATCCAGCGTCTCCTTCGCTTTTTCATAGGAAGGAAGGTCGCAAACCTTCACATATCCGAAACGGTCCATGGAAAATACCACTTCCTGTTCCACGATTTCTTCCTTAACCGCCCGGGCTTCCTCCGCATCGGTGATTTCCGTTTTCCTGGGTTTGGAAAATTTTTTTTTGATATTTTCCAGATCCTTTCGGATCGCGTTTTTCATGGCCGTTTTGCTGCCCAGCAGCTTCTCGTACCGGGCGATATTTTTCACCGTCTCATCATGCTCTTTTTGAAGTGCCAGAATTTCCAGCCCGATCAGCCTGGATAAACGCAGGTCCAGAATCGCCTGGGCCTGCCGCTCCGTAAACTGAAGCGTTCTCGCCTGCTTTTCCGACCTGGCCGAGCGGAACTTTACGTCGGCGGGCTGACCCATCAGACAGGCTTTTGCCTGTTGCTGGGTCTTGCTGCCCCGGATCACCTCGATAATCAGGTCGATCAGGTCCACCGCCCGGATCAGACCCTCCTGAATCTCCTGCCGCTGTCGCTCCTTTTCCAGCATATTCGTATATTTTCTGGTATTGATTTCCATCTGGAACCGGAGGCTGTGCTCTAAAATCTGTTTCAGGCTCAGGGTTTCCGGCCTGCCGTCCACAATGGCCAACATATTGACGCCGAAGGTGTCCTCCAGCTTTGTCTTTTTATACAGAAGGTTTTTAATCCTCTCAATGTCCGAGCCTTTTTTCAGCTCCAGCACAATACGGATGCCCTCTTTTGCCGATTCATTGGTTATATCGGTGACTTCCGGAAGCTTTCTGGTTTCCACCAGACTGCCAACGTCTGCCAGAAACCGATGAATTCCCTCTCCCACCATGATATAGGGAATCTCCGTGATCACAAGGCGGTCCTTATCTGTTTTTCGTTTCCCCGGCTCAAAAACCACCCGGCCTCTGAGCTTCATCCGGCCCGCTCCTGTGGTATAAATGTTTTCCAGGTCCCTCTGATTGATCACGATGCCCCCTGTGGCAAAATCAGGACCCGGAATATGGCCCATCAGCTCCCGGATGCTGATCTCCGGTTTGTCGATCAGGGCGATCAGGCCGTCGATGGACTCCGCCAGATTATGGGAAGGGATGTTGGTGGCCATTCCCACGGCGATGCCTTCCGCTCCGTTGATCAACAGGTTGGGTATCCGCACCGGCAGTACCACCGGCTCCCGCTCCGTCTCGTCGAAATTTGGGACGAAATCCACCACGTTTTTGTCCAGATCCGCCAGATAGACTTCTTCCGTCAGCTTGCGCAGCCTGGCCTCCGTGTAACGCATGGCGGCGGAATCATCTCCTTCAATGGAACCGAAATTACCGTGAGGCTCCGCCAGCGGTTCGTTCTTTTTAAAATCCTGGGCCATCACCACCAGTGCGTCATAGACGGAGGAATCTCCGTGGGGATGATATTTACCCATGGTATCGCCTACGATACGGGCACATTTCCTGTGAGGTCTGTCATGGCGCAGTCCCAGTTCATACATGGAATACAGCGTCCGCCGCTGTACCGGCTTTAAGCCGTCCCGCACATCGGGAAGGGCCCTTGAGGTGATAACGCTCATGGAATAATCGATATAGGACTTTTGCATACAGTCCGAATATTCGGTTTCTAAAATGTTGTCTGACATAGATGATTTCACTTTCTGAATACTGTTTCGCAGAAGATATTCCGGCACGCCGTCGGTCTCTTTTTTTACCACACATTTTATTTCGCTTATGCGTCGATCTCCGCCTCTCTTGCATGCTCATAAATAAACTGCTTTCTGGGCGATACCTCGCTGCCCATCAGCATCTCCGTCACCTGAGCCGCCCGGCGCATATCGTCGATCTCTACCCGTTTTAACACTCGGGTCTCCGGATTCAGCGTGGTCTCCCAGAGCTGCTCCGCATCCATCTCTCCCAGGCCTTTGTACCGCTGCAAAATAAAATTTTTATGTTTTTTCCGATACCGGTTCAGCGCTTCATCGTCATACAGGTATTCCTCCGGCCCTTTTTTGGGAATGGCCTTGTAAAGAGGCGGCGTAGCCAAGTAGACATGTCCCTGCATAATCAGCTCCGGCATAAACCGGTAGAAAAAGGTAAGCAGCAGGGTACTGATATGGGCGCCGTCCACATCGGCATCAGTCATCACGATAATTTTATCATATTTCAGCTTGCTGATATCAAAATCATTGCCATAGCCTTCGGAAAAACCGCAGCCGAATGCCTGAATCATGGACTTGATCTCCGCATTGGCCAGCACCTTGTCCATAGCTGCCTTTTCCACGTTCAGAATCTTGCCCCGGATCGGCAGAATCGCCTGAAACTTTCTGTCCCGGGCGGATTTGGCGGAGCCTCCCGCCGAATTTCCCTCCACGATAAAGATCTCGTTTCTGGAGGCGTCCCGGCTCTCGCAGTTGGCCAGCTTGCCGTTGGCGTCAAAGGAAAATTTCTGTTTCCCCAGCAGGTTACTTTTAGCTTTCATCTCCGACTTGCGGATTTTAGCCGAGGTCTCCGCCCTGCCAAGTATGGCTTTCAGCGTATCCAGATTTTTATCGAAATATAAGGTCAGTTCTTCTCCCGCCACCGAAGCCACCGCCCGGGAGGCGTCCGCGTTGCCCAGCTTGGTTTTCGTCTGTCCCTCGAACATGGGGTCCGGATGCCTGACGGAAACTACGGCCGTCATACCGCACCGGGTATCAGGCCCGGTGAAATTTCCGTCCTTTTCCTTCAAAATGCCCAGCTCCCTGGCATACGCGTTCATCAACGCCGTAAATTTTCCCTTGAAACCGGTAAGGTGTGTGCCGCCCTCTATGGTATGGATGCTGTTGCAGTAGCCCAGAATCAGCTCTTCAAAACCCTCATGAAACTGAAATGCCAGCTCCGTCTCCACATTCTCCTCCCGTCCCCGGACGTAAACCACTTCCGTGACGGTTTCTTTTCCCTGGTTCAGTTTTTTGATATAGCCTGCCAGACCCTCCGGCTCGTGAAACAGCTCCGGCTCCTTCCCATCCCTGCGATTCTCAAAATGAATCGTCAGGCCCGGATTTAAAAAAGCAGTTTCATGAAGCCGCTCCCGGACCGCATCGGCTTTAAAGCGGATATGATCAAAAATCTGATCGTCCGGCAGAAACTGAATCCGGGTGCCGGTGGTCTTTGTTTTTCCTGTCACTGGCAACAGGCCCTCTTTCAGTTCTGTCGTGGGAATCCCCCGCTCATAGCTGTCCTCATATATTTTTCCGTCTTTGTGTATACATACTTTCATCCACTGGGAAAGGGCGTTTACCACAGAGGAACCGACGCCGTGGAGGCCGCCGGAAACCTTGTAGACCTCCTGATCAAATTTCCCTCCGGCGTGAAGAGTGGTAAAAATCACCCGCTCCGCCGACATGCCTTTCTGATGCATATCGACCGGGATTCCCCGGCCATTGTCCGACACAGT
>CAJTTU010000121.1 GCA_910579325.1 uncultured Lachnospiraceae bacterium
AATGGGTGGAAAACCGGCTGAATTATTATCGGTAGGAAAAGAAATGAGATATTTTGTTGGTTTGATAACGGAGAGTCTGCGGAGAAAAAAGCTTATGAACGTGTTGGAAATCAATCATTTAAAAAAAGAATTCGACGGTTTAACGGTGCTTCAGGATATTTCCCTGTCTGTCAGGAAGGGCGAAGTAGTGTCTGTGATCGGTCCTTCCGGCTCCGGGAAATCCACCCTTCTGCGCTGTGCGACAATGCTGGAGCAGATGGACGGCGGAGAGCTGATCTATATGGGAGAAAGGGCGGCCTGGGAGGAAAAGGAGTCCTGCGTTTACGCGGCAAAGGATAAACTGAAACAGGTCCGCCGGCATTTCGGCCTGGTATTCCAGAGTTTTAATCTGTTTCCCCATTATACGGTGCTGAAAAACATTATGGACGCGCCTGTGTCTGTGGACAAGGTACCGAGGGAAGAAGCCAGACAGCAGGCGCTGGCTCTTCTGGAGCGGCTGGGCCTGGAGGATAAGGCGGACGCCTACCCTTATCAGCTTTCCGGCGGTCAGCAGCAGCGGGTCTCCATCGCCAGAGCGCTGGCCTTAAAACCGAAGATTTTGTTCTTTGACGAGCCTACCTCGGCGCTGGATCCGGAGCTGACCGGAGAGGTGTTGAAAGTGATCCGTCAGCTGGCAAAAGACCATATGACCATGATCATCGTTACCCATGAAATGCAGTTTGCCAGGGAGCTGTCTGACCGTATTATCTTTATGGAGGACGGCGTAATCCGGCAGCAGGGTACGCCGGAGGAGCTGTTCACAGCCCCGGATGCCAGAGTGAAGGAGTTTATCGGGAAATTCGCGGGGTAAGTTTCAGATCAAACTGAGCCTTTTTATTATTTCTCAGCAGGCAGACCCCCCATCCTGCAATGGAAACTGCCGAAATAACAGAGGCCAGATTCCAGGAACGTTTTCCCTTATAGCAGACTTCTACGGTTCCCTGGCTGTCTGCAGGGAGAATGACCCGAACCAGGTTCTGCCCGCTTCGTTCCACCGGAATTTCCCGCCCGTCGAGCCGTCGGCGTAAACCGGGCTGTCTGTGTCCGGTGCGGCTGCAACAGGCTCTTTGGCGCGGGATGATTCACCGTTTTGCCGGAGCGTCTGTTCTGCGCTTGACAGATCCTTTGTGCAGCGGAATGTGACATGTCCGTTTTTTCGCTGGAAATCACTGATTTGCAGCTGTTCCGAAGAAACAAAGACGCCTGCAGCCTGTCGGGACAGCCCGTCCGTATCAGTGCCCTCATATAAATATTCCCCGCCGGCAATCATGTCGGAAGCGATGATTTCCACCTCCCGGATCAGAACATGCTCCGGGTTTTTCGCGTCTAGAAAGGCAGTCGCAGGGAACAGCGCGACGGCAAAGGCCAGCGCGAAAACAACGGCCTGCAGGCCGCTCTCCCGGGCTGTCATAACCAGCGCGGCGGCTCCCGAGATACACAGGAAGGTAACGGCAAAAGCCAGAAGCCGCCAGGGAAACTGGGTAAAGCTTAAAAACCGGTTGACACCGGGAATTTCAGCCAGCAGCTTCCAGGGCATGGCGCGGCTGGCCATAAACGTCATGGCAGCGCCCCAGCCAGACAGAATCCGGGCTTTTTTTCGCATTTCGTCAAATGCCTGATCTCTCCGGTAGCCCTGACATTTTGGCAGAGCCAGAAGCAGGTTGGAGAACAGCAGAGAAAGACCGATGGTCAGAGGAAGGACATTTTCCAGCGTCATCCCGTCTCTGGCGGTGGTAAATCCGATTTCCGGCGACGCTTTGAACAGCAGAGAGAAAGGAACTGCGTACTCGGTAAAAGGGGTATACAGCGTATCCAGCCGGATCGGTTCTCTCATCATGTACAGCATAGGCAAAAGGAACCAGAGATTTAACAGTACCGTCAGTCCCGCCGCTTTGGCGCAGGCCAGAAGCCGGTTTTTGGAGCACAGGCGTTTTGCTGCCAGAAGCGCTGCGGCCAGGATCAGGAGCACCGACCATACGGCGGACAGAATATGGGTCTGAAATACCAGCGTAAAGCCTGCGGCCGCGTATCCCCAGCGGCGTTCGTCTCCGATCAGCAGTTCATAGACGCCCAAAAGCAGCAGTGGCAGGAAGGCCATGGAAGAAAACTGGCCGTAAGCCGCGTCAATGTAGCCTTCTCCCAGACGGAAAATGGCGGTCAGAAACAGCAGTGCGGCCGCAAGTCCGGCCAGCCGGGCATTGCGGCAGGCTGTCTGCAATTGTCCGGGTTCCTGAACCGACTGTGCTCCCCGGATAGAGCTGCCGTCCAGAATTCTGCAGGCTGCCAGATACATCAGCCAGCCCGACAGCAGGTTGACGGAAATTAAATATAATTTTACCGCGGTTACCAGTGAGACGCCGCACAGACGCAGCAGGGCGGGGAAATACAGAAGAAGCTCAGGGTAGAATAAGGAAGAACCGTATCCATATCCCCAGAGCGTGCCGGTATGGACCCGCACGGGAAACTGCCCGGCCAGAAGGCCGGTGCGGATGCCTTCGATCCGGTTCAGATGGTAGGGGACGTCGCCGCCCCCCATAACATAGTCGTTGAGAATGGGAATGCTGACGCCAAACGCCGCCAGGGTCAGAAGGAGATAAATATTGGAAGGGCATAGAAATTCCCCGGTTTCCGTCTGCCGTCTGCGAATATGGAAATATTCTCCGACTAATGCCAGTAAATACAGCGCGACAGCGAATACGTCCGTACACACCGGTCCGCGGGAACGGATGGATGCCTGTTCTACGGAGAAAGCGCCATTTCCGGAATAATCGACGGCGATTCGCAGGTTTCCTTCTTCCGGAGCCGCCGGCAGCGGATGGGCGTATACGGGCAGATCGCCGGTCTCGTCCGTGTAGAGGGCCACGCTGCTGCCCTCTGCCTGAGCCATATAACGTAACTGAAACCGGTAGGCGCCTTTTGGCAGACTGACACAGGGACCCTGGGAGAAAAGACCGGCAGCTTCCTGGCCATCCTCCACGTACATGGAACCTTTGACCGGACCAAGTTCGTTCTGTTTAAATTCCCGATTGTATCCTTCGGTAAATGCCAGTCCGGTCAGCAGCAAAAGGGCCAGCGCTGCCAGAATCAGTGTTGATATTTTTTTATTCATTGGTAATATGCGTACTCCTGTCTGCGTATAATTCTGATCAATCTTTATGATTATACTATCACTGACAGAAAGACGCAATGATTTTGAAAAAACTCTTGTAAAATCGGCCGGAATATGCTATAGTGAACGAGTTGTGTAGAAAAAAAGATGGTCCTCTGTTGCGGTGACAGCGACCGTATTCAAGAACATCCGAAGACTAAAGGAGGTTACACATGAACGACATTATTAAGAATATTGAGGCGGAACAGCTGAAAGAGAATGTGCCTCAGTTCAGAGTAGGCGATACGGTTCGGGTTCACGGTAAGATCAAAGAGGGTAACCGGGAGAGAATCCAGGTATTTGAGGGAACCGTAATCAAGAAACAGAACGGCACGAATGCCAGAGCCACCTTCACCGTGAGAAAGACGTCCAACGGTATCGGCGTTGAGAAGACATGGCCGTTACACTCCCCGCTGGTTGAGAAGGTTGAGGTAGTGAGACGAGGCAAGGTAAGACGGGCGAAACTGTACTACTTAAGAGACAGAGTCGGCAAGAGGGCAAAGGTAAAAGAACTTGTGAAATAATCTGCGCTGACTATAAAAGGCAGGATTGGATTTTCAGGGCATGCGAAGGGCAGGCGCCTGAATTTTCAGCCTGCTTTTCTTAATATCAATGATTGTTGCCGGAGTACTGTCTGTGCGACTCTTTCAACAGGAAGAAGCCTGGCATATCGGCTGACCCTTGGTGTACCCGTGCGGTTGATGCCCGGCCCGTACATGAGAACAGCAATATGTATTAAGCTGTGAGATGAGGGAGTATAGAACATGAGTATAGAATTTTATCACGATACGGAGACGGACAACAGGCTGCTGCGCAGGGCGACAAAATGGATCGTGGATCTTGCGGTGGTGTTTACGCTGGCTCTTTTTCTGGTTCAGTACATGGGGATGCAGTATGCGGTCAGTGGACATTCCATGGAACCGACTCTGTATGGCGGGGATGTGGTGCTGGTCGATCGGATCAGCTATCGGCTGCGGCGTCCTAAAAGGCTGGAACTGGTCGTGTTTCAAAAGCGGGACGATGAGGACAGACAGTATCTGAAACGGATTATCGGTCTGCCGGGAGAGACGGTACAGATCAAAGGAGGACAAATCTATATAGACGGCGGACTTCTTAAGCTTCCGGAGAGCCTGTCACAGGTGAACCTGGCGGGTCTGGCGGAAGAACCGGTGATGCTTGGAGAAGGGGAGTATTTTCTTCTGGGAGACAACCGAGACAGCAGCGAGGACAGCCGCTTTGAAAATATAGGAAACGTATCCATCGGGCAGATTACAGGCAAAGCCTGGTTCCGTCCGTCGCCTTTAGAGCGGATTGGATTTTTAAATTCGACAGATGGGAGAGAATAATGCAGATTCAGTGGTATCCGGGTCATATGACCAAAGCGAAGCGTGCCATGCAGGAAGATATCAGGCTGATCGATCTGGTGATCGAGCTGGTGGATGCCAGAGCGCCCCTGAGTAGCCGGAATCCGGATATCGACGAGCTGGGCAGACAGAAGGCGAGACTGATCCTTCTGAACAAGGCAGATCTGGCGGATGAAAACTGCAACCGACAGTGGAGTCAGCGGTTTCTGGAGCAGGGCTGTCATGTATTGAAGATAAACGCCAGATCAGGCGCCGGGTTTAAGGCGATCAATGACACGGTGGCGCAGGCGTGTAAAGAGAAGATCGAGAGAGACCGGAAAAGAGGAATTCTGAATCGTCCGGTTCGGGCGATGGTGGTAGGCATTCCGAATGTGGGAAAGTCTACGTTTATCAATTCCTTTGCAAAGAAAGCGGCGGCAAAGACCGGGAATAAGCCGGGTGTCACCAGAGGAAATCAGTGGATCAGACTGAATAAGAACCTGGAGCTTCTGGACACGCCGGGGATTCTCTGGCCCAGGTTTGAGGACCAGACGGTCGGACTGAAATTAGCATTGATTGGTTCCGTAAAAGATGATATATTAAATATGGAAGAACTGGCGGCGGAGCTGGTGAAGCTGCTCCATGGCCTCTATCCTCATGTGCTGGAAGAACGCTATGGATTTTCCGTGCCGGAGGAGGAACCCTGGAAAGCATTGGAGGAGATCGCAAAAGTCCGAAAATGTCTTGCGAAGGGCGGCGCTTATGATACGGAGAAAGCGGCAGCGATGCTGTTAGATGATTTCAGAAGCGGAAAACTGGGAAGAATCACCCTTGAGGTTCCTGAGTAAAAGTCCGTATGCGGGAAAGATGGATGGAATGGGGAAAGTTCGGAAGAAAGGAAAGAAGGCAGACAGTTGGTGGACTTAAAAGAAGTATTTTTAGAAGAAGCAGGCCCTGATGAACGACCGGGCGGATTGCTGCGGGAAATATTAAGCTTTGCAGGCTATGTTATCTTTGTGATTTTATTTACCTATCTGGTGGTTCATTATGTAGGGCAGCGTACGGAGGTGGTGGGTTATTCCATGTATCCGACGTTGAATAACGGGGATAACCTGCTGGTAGATAAGCTGTCCTATCGGTTTTCAGAGATTGAGCGGTTTGATATCGTGGTGTTTGAGTACCAGCATGAGGAAAACTGTTTTTATATCAAGCGTGTCATCGGACTGCCGGGGGAAACGGTGCAGATTGTAGGCGATGAGATTTTAATTAACGGGGAAGTCCTCGAAGAAGATTACGGGTATGAGGAGATCGAAAATGCCGGTCTGGCTGCAGAACCGGTGACGCTTGGGGAAAATGAGTATTTCGTCCTGGGAGACAACCGGAATGACAGTACGGACAGCCGGGACCCCAGAGTAGACAAGGTGACAAAAGACATTATAGCGGGAAAGGCATTTGTGCGTATTTATCCGTTTAACAAAATAGGATTTCTGCATCACGATTGATAAGGATTGATAAATAAAAATGGAATCGATACAGGAAATTAAGGCGCGCCTGGAGGGCTGCGATCTGAAAAATCTGCCGGAGGTTCTGGCGGAGTACGGGATGGACAGCCGGAAGGGCGTGATACGGCTGCTGAAACAGTATGCAATGAGATATGAAAAGCTGAAAGCGGAAGAACTGCGGCTGGATCATATGCTGGATTATGAGAGAGAATACGGCGCGTATACATATATTGCGGGAATCGACGAGGCGGGGCGGGGGCCGCTGGCCGGCCCGGTGGTGGCTGCCGCCGTTATTTTGCCCAAAGGGCTGAAAATCATGTATCTGGACGATTCAAAAAAGCTGACGGCTGCAAGGCGTGAAGAACTGTTCGACGTAATTATGGAGAAGGCGGTCAGCGTGGGAGTGGGACAGTCCTCTCCTGAGGTGATCGACCAGGTCAATATTTTACAGGCAACCTATCTGGCGATGAAGGAAGCGGTAAGCAAACTGTCACAGGAGCCGGACCTTCTGCTGAACGATGCGGTTACGATTCCGGACCTGTCTGTCAGGCAGGTGCCTATTGTAAAAGGAGACGGGAAAAGTCTGTCCATAGCGGCGGCCAGCGTAATCGCCAAAGTGACCAGGGACCGGATGATGATGGCTTATGACAGCCTTTATCCGGCATATGGATTCGCGGAGCACAAAGGATATGGAAGCAGGAAGCATATTGAGGTATTGAAATCAACAGGCCCCTGTCCGATACACAGAAGAAGTTTTATCAAAAATTTTTGCGAGGGATTCGACTGATGTTTCCGTGAAAGGGGACGTCGGAGTCTCGCACCAGTGATCTGTGGAAGGACCGGAGGCCGCATATGAATAAACGTGAAGCAGGCAGCCGATATGAGACATATGCGGCTGCCTATTTAGAAGAAAGAGGGTATCGGATTTTGGAGAGAAATTTCCGCAGCAGGGCGGGGGAGATTGATCTGATCGGCAGAGACGGGAGATATCTAGTATTCGTGGAAGTCAAGTACAGAAGAAACGGGCAGACAGGCTGTCCGGAGGAGGCAGTGAATCTCAGAAAGCAGAGCCGGATCTTCCGGGCGGCGCAGAATTACCTGTCTTTGAAAAAGTATCCTCAGGATACCCCGTGCCGGTTTGACGTGCTGGCTGTGGAGGGGACAGAGGTGAGGCTGATTAAGAATGCGTTTGGAGGGTTGGCATGATACGGATCAAGAGAGCGGGAAAAGAGTCGGAGCAGGGACCGGAAGCGGAATCTGAATCTGGCGCCGTGCTGGAATGGAAAGAAGCGATGGTGAAATCAGGCACTTTGGCAGATGGCGAATCAGGCGAAACAAACAGAGAATCAGGAGGGCTTGTACCCTATCTCAGTTTTCCGCTGCTGGAGCAGACCGGGCTGGTCCGCCACTGTTTTTCCACAAAGCTGGGCGGCGTCAGCAAGGGGGAGTTTGCCTCGATGAATTTCGGCGTGTCCAGAGGAGACGATCCGGCCTGCGTGCTGGAAAATTTCCGGCGGATGGGAGAGGCACTTCATGTAAAGCCGGAGCAGATGGTTCTGTCTTTCCAGACTCATACGGTAAATATCCGCCGGGTGACCGGAGAGGATGCGGGAAAGGGTGTGGTCAGGGAAAGGGGCTATACGGATGTGGACGGTTTGATTACGGACGAGCCGGGTCTTTGCCTGGTGACGCTCTATGCCGACTGTGTCCCTCTCTATTTTCTGGATCCGGTAAAAAAGGCCATCGGTTTAAGCCATTCCGGCTGGAAGGGAACTGTGGGCCGGATGGGCAGAAGAACTGTGGAGGAAATGAGCCGGGGTTTTGGCAGTGATCCGGCAGATATTCTGGCCTGCATCGGTCCCAGTATCTGTAAGGACTGTTATGAGATCGGCCCGGAGGTGGCGGAAGCGTTTCATGAAGCTTTCGGGACGGAGCAGGCGGCCCGGATGCTGCAGAAAAAAGACAACGGAAAGTATCAGCTGGATCTGTGGGAGGCAAACCGGCAGATTTTAATTGAGGCCGGTATTCGCGCAGAGCATCTGGCGGTGACGGATATCTGTACCATGTGCAACAGCCAGTGGCTGTTTTCCCACCGGGCCACCGGCGGACGGAGGGGAAACCTGGGCGCGTTTCTGTGCCTCAAGGGGTAAGGGAAAACATTACGGTATTAGAGTATGTTTGAAAAATTGCGGCAGAAATAAAGTGACGGAAAAAGTGACAGAAATGGGGGATGACATTATATGGAAAACAATGGTTTTTACCGTGATCAGGAGGGACGGCTGGTGCAGATACTGAGCCGGGCCGTTATGAGGGAAGACGGGCGCGCCGTGGTTTTGTATCAGGAGCTGTTCGGAAATTATGCCAGAAAGGTGGAGTACAGAGAGGTCTTTCTTGACAGTATGAGTGCTTTTGATCCGGAAGCGGAAAATATTAAGACAGATCAGGCTCCTGAGAGAGGCAATTGCGCAGAAACAGAGAAAGGGCAGGCGCCCCAGGAGCTTTTGATGGATTTTTTGGACGCGCAGACCCATAGAGAAAAGCTGGAGATTCTCTATCAGATGAAGGACTGCGTGACAGATTATCTGATCGACACCATGGCCCTTTCTCTGGATATGGAGATTCCTCAGGGCGTTCTGGAGGATCGTTATCAGAAGCTGATCCGCAGCCTGCGCACCTTGATTAAGTATGAGACGAACCGGCTGCGGTGAGAGGAAGACGGTATGCTAAAATCAGAGAAAGTATCGTGATATTATGGGATTTTATTCCGTAAGCAGTATAATGATATGATAAAACGAGAAAGATAAAGCTGGCTGACAGAAAGGAGATTGATAGAATGGAGGGAGTAAAAAACATGAATATGACAGAAGTGGCAAGATTGCTTTTAGGTTTAAGAGCTGCAGGATGGAGCGAAAAAGAGATTAATGATTTCGTTCTTTATATTGAATCGGGAGAAGAACAATATAAACCGAAACCGAAAAAGGAAAAAGATAAATAACGCAAGGCAGGGAAGGGAGAGCGGCATACACATGCCTGATTTTCCTTCCCTGTTTTGTCATATTATATAGAGAACTGTCCGCATCGGTATATTTATATTACAGCATTTTGTGATTGTATTTGTAAATATACTCCTGAATCTTCTCGGTGGTAGACAGGTAATCGCTGATCGGGACATCGTGGTTCATG
>CAJTTU010000122.1:0-4105 GCA_910579325.1 uncultured Lachnospiraceae bacterium
GCTCTGCTGGACGCCTTTACGTTTTATCAGAACTGGGAACAGGAGATGCTGTCCGCTTTTCAGAAGGAAAATCCCGAACAGGCTATCATCGATTCCTGCAAAAATATTTTCGGTCCTATGTTTTTTACAACCCCGAGTCTGCAGGTTACCGCTTTTTCCAGGCAATATCCGATCGGAAGCATCAATCAGAACTGGGACGATTTCTGGAATCTGGGAAGATTATCCCTCTCCTCCCTGATGAACATGCAGTCGGGACAATATCTGAAAAAAGTGTCCCGGATATGGGACTGCGAAACCTTTTACGAGGAGAAAGTAGACAATTACCCTTATTCCATGCTGATCAGCCAGGAAAATTCGGCCCGCAAGCTGACCGGACACCTGACGATCATCAGCAATACGCCATTTCAGGAGTATCACAGACATATCGCCATTTATCTAAAACAGGCCCTCTGTCTGGTGGCAAACCGAGAAGAAACCACAGACCGCAATTCCGTGACTCAAAGCCTTTTACAGGATTTTCTGCGTGGCAGAAACCATAATTCCTCCAGCTACAATACTTTTTACCAGATGCAGGGCTGGAGTCCAGAACAACACTGCATAATCATAATCCTGAAACCGGAAAACGGAACCTGCGACACCTGCCGGTATCATTTAAAATTATTACTCAGATATCTTCCCGACGCGCTGTTTTATATCAATTCCGCTCCTGATAAACAACAGGAGGATGAGATCGTCTGCTGCCTTCCGATCGATCCTTCCGAAGAAAACGGCGGAGGCAGTCGTTTCGGCCTGGAACCGCCCGATACGCTGCTCAAAATGGCGGAAATGCTGAGGCTGCACCTTCACTGCAGCTACCCGTTTCCCGGTATTCAGAACGGCGCGGGCCAGTACGCGCAGGCCAGAACCTGCCTCCTCCAGGGGAAGCGTCATTATTATGAATGCGCGTTAAAAGACCTGACTGATTTGAACGGTTCGCCGGAATACCGCCTTCTGGCCATACATCCTGCACTTCAACGGATTCTGGACTATGACCGGCAGAAACATACTTCTTTTTATCACATACTGAAAATCTATCTGCGCTGTGAGAGAAACCGGGTTCTGACGGCACAGGAACTGTTTATGCATAAAAATACCCTGGTATACCGGATCGGAAAGATATCTTCTCTCTTTTCACTGGATCTGGACGACGCTTATGAACGGGAATATCTGCTGTTTTCTTTTCGCTGTCTGGAATCCATGACATAACCGCCACAGTGCGATCCTGCCCGGAGTGCTTTTTCTATCACAGGAAAGTTCGGAGGATTTTCTTATGATAAAACAGGACGAAAAATTCGTCCTGTCTTCGTCGCCATATCTCATTTACACAGCACAAAATGTAAAACAGTCTTTTCCGGTCATCGATCATCGAAGCAAAAAGGCATCCATATAAATCTATTTTCCTGAACCCAGATCCGTATACGGCGCCAGCTCCAACCGGATGAAATATCCCTGCTCATGCTCGCATACCGGGCATTTCTTCGGCGCTTCTCTGCCAGTGAACACAAATCCGCAGTTTAAACACATCCATCCCGTCTCCACCGAGGATACGAACAGCTGATTCTGAGCCATATATTCCGCAAACGTTCCAAACCGGTCGCCGTGAATTTTTTCAATGTCCGCAATGCGGAAAAAAGTGTCGGCGATTCTCGGCAGACCTTCGCTTCTGGCCTGCTCGCCGAAGCTTCTGTATACGTCGTCATGCTCCTCATATTCATTGTGCTGGGCATAGCGCAGAAGCTGGCTTACGTCGCTGCTGATATCCACCGGATACGTGCCGTCGATTTTGATGGTCTCCCCAGCCAAACTGGTAAGGTATTTGTAAAAAACCTCCGCATGCTCCTTCTCCTGATCGGCCGTAAACCGGAAAATCGCCTCGATTACCGGCAGACTCTCCTTTTTTGCCCGGCCGGCCGCCATCTCGTACCGGTTTCTGGCCTGGCTCTCTCCCGCGAAAGCCCGCATCAGATTTTCAATGGTTTTTCCGTGTTCATTTCGGTTTAAAATTTCCATTTTACAGATTCCTCCTGTATTTAAGACCCGCAGCACCCCTTATGACACGCCGGTTCCAGACTGATTTTATGAGACCATTCACTGCCTTTCGTGTGTCGTGCGGTCTGCCGCTGTAAGTTTATTGTTAATATAAGAATCCGCAGTAAATTCAAAATTATGTATCCGAATGAAGAAAAAGAATTGTAAAGCGAAGCGGTTTGGTATATGATAGCTATGGTAGGGTCAAACTATTGATTACATAGGAAAGGACGGACTGCTATGAGTCAAAATGTAACGTATCTGGATCACCCTTTAATTCAGCACAAAATTTCCATGCTGAGAGATATCAATACCGGAACCAATGAATTTCGGAAGCTGACGGAAGAAATCGCCATGCTGATGGGTTATGAAGCACTGCGGGATCTTCCTCTGGAAAATATAAAGGTGACCACGCCGCTGGAGGATTGCCTGACGCCCATGATCACCGGAAAAAAACTGGCTATCGTCCCTATTCTGCGTGCAGGCCTGGGGATGGTAAACGGCATCCTGGCCCTGGTTCCCACAGCTAAGGTAGGCCATATCGGCCTGTACAGAGACCATGACACCCACGAGCCTCACGAATACTACTGCAAGCTTCCAAGCCCTATCGAACAGAGAACTATCGTGGTGCTGGATCCGATGCTGGCTACCGGCGGTTCGGCTGTCTCGGCCGTAGACTTTATCAAAAAACATGGCGGAAGAACCATCAAGTTCATGTCCATTATCGCCGCGCCGGAAGGCGTAAAACGGCTGTGTGACGCTCATCCCGACGTACAGGTCTATGTGGGTCATCTGGACAGAGAACTGAATGATGACAAATATATCTGCCCCGGCCTGGGAGATGCGGGCGACCGGATATTCGGAACCAAGTAAGGAGGGCGCCATGAAATTAATGTTTGCCTCAGACATCCACGGTTCCGAGCTCTACTGCCGCCGGACCCTGGAGCTGTACCAGGAAGAAAAAGCCGATAAACTGATTTTGCTGGGCGATCTTCTATATCACGGCCCGCGCAATGACCTGCCCGAGGGCTATAACCCCAAGGGCGTAATCGCCTTATTAAACGAAGCCCGCAGCCATTTACTGTGCGTCCGTGGAAACTGCGACGCGGAAGTGGACCAGATGGTGTTAAACTTCCCGATTCTTGCAGACTACATGACGATCTATGAAGCAGGCTGCATGTGGTTTATCACCCATGGGCACATTCACAACACGGAGAACCTGCCGCCTCTAAATCCCGGCGACCTGCTGATCCACGGGCACACTCACATCCAGGCCATGGAGCCTATGGGGGATTACATCTATATCAATCCCGGCTCCGTTTCCATCCCGAAGGCTGGAAACGCTCATAGCTATATGATCTATGAAAACCGGGAATTTACCATAAAAGACCTGGAACAAAACCCGATCCGGGGGCTGACCATTTGAATTTTGAAGCGGTCCGAATGAACCACAATCAGCGACAGAAAGAGGGACACTTTTTATGTGTCCCTCTCTCAGGTTCCCGTTCATATTCTGTCATCCCGGTATTCCCGCCAACGGTCATAAAATCATCGCTGCCTGCACGGCGTCGGCGAAACTGGTACTGTTTTCATTCACATCAGCGACTGCAAGATCATAATATGATACTCTTCATCCTTAATAATCCGCATCAGTACGTCGTTTACCCCTTTATCCTGAATCATTTTGATATGGGCCCTGTACTGATTGATGGCGGCCTTCTCCGCTTCGATGTCCGCAAGCACCATCTTATTCGCCTGCTCCGGAATGTTCAGATGCTCCGGCGTCCACATCCATCGACGGCCGTTCTGATATTTCGCTATAAAATCGATGTTTCCGCCCAGCAGCACAATCAGTTCTCCCAGCTTCTGCAGATGCATCATCTCCGCAATCGCCAGCCCCAGCATGGTTCTGGCCATCTGGCATTGCCGGAGGGACAACCGGTTTTCATTATTGATGTACTGAGCAATGGCGGACAGCTCCGACACGGAACCGCAGTAATCCACACTGAGCAGGTTGGCATAGGCCTGATTCTGCCCG
>CAJTTU010000122.1:4115-9088 GCA_910579325.1 uncultured Lachnospiraceae bacterium
CCATAATCGGTTTTACGCCGGAAAAACTGCAGGTATTCGTCAAAAGGGTTTCTTTTTCATCCATTTCACAAAGTTCTCCCCATATGAGTTATAACATATATATATGAGAACCTTTTGGTTATATGATTTTTTATATTATTTTACGCCGTGCTTTTCATTTTTCCCGCGATGGTTTTCAGATCGTTTTTCTCATCATTCTTCCACATCCGCAATTTTTCTCGCCACGATGGCAAGTCTGCCGTTTTCCACACTGTACTCACAGGTAGACAGCGTAATCAACTCATCCCCAAAGGAAGCGTCCGCTTCTGTTTCATAGAGGGACAGCGCCTTTACATTGTCCACATAATCCTGAAACTCTTCCGGATCATCGGAACCGAAAAACTGGTAATATTTAAAATCCGTGTCCGTCGTATAATATACTTTTGATAAGAAGACTGAAATAATCTCATAACGCCCCCGGGCGTAAAGCGTATCAAATTCAATATATGGATGGGCTTTATAATAATCCTCCGACTTATACTGCATCAGCTCGCCGAACATTTTTGCGTCCTTACGGTGGTGCCCATAAATGATTAAATTATTGTCCGGTTTTTCCACATCGTTCACCTGATCCAGAAATATTGCTCCGTATACGTCATCCTGGCCGTATACGTCATGGGTCACATAAAAATCATTGTTTTTCCGGACAACCGGATAGTCGATACCTGTATCTTCAATCCGAATCCAGCCGATCAGGTCCGGAATCTCCTCTTTCAGTGCCTGATACTGTTCCAAAACAGCACTTGTACTCTCCTGAGCCGCGTGCACCTCGTCCCAATCAAGGGTTTCCAGAGGCCCTTTCGTCTCTGCAGGCTCCGTCTCTTCGGCATAGACCATACTTTCTGCTTCCGCCTTATCAGCCGGAGTTTCTGCCGAATTCTCCGACCTTTTGGGTATCAATGCTATGATGACGATCACCAGAAGAATACAGCCTGCCATCGCAGCAATTGTCTTTGTAATCTCTTTTTTTACATTCATCCGTATCAGTTCTCCCTAAACCCACGTGTACCCATAACACAGCTAGCGTGCCAGTACACTAGGCATTATGGGTACACGAAAGATTTTTATCACGAAATATTCTGTTGAACACATCATCGATGTATTCTGCTAAGTTTGATTATGTATGCCTGATCAGATTCCCGTATGAGGAGTTCCGTCCAGTCTGCCGGCATTTCTTGTCGTCGGCACAGGGCCATTGGCCACGTCGCTGATTAAAGGCGCCGTCGTCAGCACATAATCGGAACAGTGCGTCAGCGTTACCGCTACAAAACCGCCCTGTGCGACAACTGCGGTCTGCTGGAATTCAAACAGCTGTGTGGAACGGTTGAAGTAATAGAAATACAGGGTCGTTCCAGGCGCATAAGGCACTGTCAGCGCTACATTGGCAGTTCCCGGGAGCACACCGTTGTGCATAAAGCGGATTACGGTTCCCTGTACGCCGTTCATTCTTACCCGTACATCAGAGATGTCAGCACCGATATCGACAGCAGGATTCAATCCCACATCCGGATTGGTGACGCTTACGAAATGCCACAAAACGCCGGGGCCTGCAAATACATTCAGCTGCCCGCCTGCTTCCGCAACTCTGCGCAGAGAAGCACTGTCAATAGGAGATGTGGTATCCACTGTCACCACGCCATTCTGCATCCGGTTAATCGCCTCTTCAATATTGGTAATGACACCAATTGAAGATCTCTCGGGTTCCTGCACAGGCGCGGGATTATCATTGCGGTTAGAAGAACCGCCGCCTCTGTTGCCGGAGCCGCTGGCTGAACCCTCATTTGGATTGGTAGCCTCAGGTCTCGCAGTCTCAGCAGGCCTTGTCGTTTCGGCCGGCTTTGTCGTTTCTTCCGGTTTTGTAATATTCCCGCCGCTGACAGAGTTGTCGCTGACAGTGCCGCCATTCGCCGCATTACTGGATGTCTTTCCGGACATCACACCCAGGCTTGCCCAGCATAACAGGGAAGCCATCATCAGATAAGCAATACACTTCTTTTTCATGACTTGTCTCTCCTTTGTTTTTTTCTATCGGTATTATACCCCCCCCCGATATTATTTTGTCAAGCATTTCCACAACATCCTTTTTATGTCTTTCCGGCAGGCGTTACTGTTCACTTCGTAACCAGTAACACGCTTCGCGCTTACATAACTCGGGATTTCACGCATTGCATGCATGTAACACCTTGCGGAATGGTGGCACCTGAACAGTAACCGGCAGGCTTCCTGTGCAGATTTTTACGCATCAGGCTTTCCGCCATGCCGATCACGATAAAAATCAACGGCGCACAGACCGTCTGCTGAAAACAGAAAAAATCATGCCCCATATAAGCGGGAATCGCAGCTGCTGCTGCCAGCAGAACCGGCTGCCGCTTCCGGTTCTTAATACATCGAATGGATGCGGCGGCAAAAAGAAACAGGTACGCGCCTCCGCCCAGAATCCCATAATTCATCACGCTGTTCAGCCATTCATTGTGCGCATTTCGCAGGATTGCCTCGCCCCAAACCGCCTGTACCAGCGCTCCGTGATAGGTCTCTAAATGACAGCCCAAAAGATCCGGTCCGCAGCCAAATAACTTTCTAAACAGCGGATACGCCCCAAAAGCGTCGGCGCAGAGCGTCCAAATGGTTCTCCTCCCATTATCCCGGCGCCAGATCAGTTCTGACAGACGCTCCTGCCATTCGCTGTCCGCCCGGGGAAATATTCCCGTTATGGACAATCCCATCAGAATCAGCATGCAAACCGCTCCGGCCGCCAACGGCACAAAAACAGCCCCGCGAAGCCGAACAGCCTTGCCCCCTATCATATTTCCCGTTTTCACACCCCTTTTTAACGCCAGACAGGTTCCCCCATAAGCCAAAAGTACCGCAGCCAGAACCAGCCAGCCGGCCCACCCCTTCGTCACCGCAAGGGAAAGCCTGTTTAACAAAGGAACCTTTTCCGGAAATGCGTTCTGCAGAACACCTGTCACCCGCGCAGCGGACACGGCCAGTATCCAGAGTTCCATATACCGTTTCCATACAATGCCGTCCTCCAGGGCAAACCACAGCAAAAACAGGAAGGTAATCCCCAGGCCCACATAAATACTGTCGCTGTTCTGGGTCACCGCCGTACAGAAACCGAGAAAAATCACCAATGCGGCCATCCCCCGGCGCAGTCTCGCCTCTTTTGTCCGTTCCCGCCGGAGAATGACATAGACCCCCATCATAACAGACAGAAGGATACACACATAGGTCGAATGAAAATTTGCATTCCCGATCGGTCCCAGATACCCCAGGTCAAATTTCCCGTCCCGCAGACCGAAGGGATCGATGGAAAAACGATGCAGGTAAGCGGTTAAAAACACCAGTCCGCCGCTGCCCGCCATCACCCAGAACAACCATTCCCGGCAGGAGCAGAATCGGGACACGGCAAAGTAGACGCCCACCAGCAAAAGCTGAGTCAACAGACCCATATACCAGTTTGGCGCGCCGATCCAGGCTGCCTCACGGTCTTCCGATAATATCCAGGACAGCAGGGCAAAGCCCAGCCAGACCAGCATCCCGATATCGGTAACCGACAGCCGTTTCAGCCGCTTTTTCATCTCACCCCATCGAAAGACGGACTGAAAGCAATCTGCCATCCCCCTGTCAGAACAATAAACCTTCAATATGCCGATCACTGCCAGCTCTATGGACAGCACTGCCATCAAAAGAATCGTTACGGTTCTGAAAAAAATGTATTTTACATCCCCCAGATGAAAGAATTTGTCCTGAAAATATAATGGAAATACGCCCAGCATCATAAACAAATATGCCTGAACAGCCCACTCCGGCCAGTTTACGGAAAACTCCGTTTTCTTTTGACCGTTATGCCGGCTGCTTCCGGAACCATTGTATTTCCATTCGTTCTTTTTTCTGCTATTTTGCGTTTTCCTTCGCTTTACCATACTTTCTCTCCAATTTTCCCCATATTATTTCTACCCCTGCAGCCCACAGCAATATCAGAAGCAGCGTACCCAAAAACCTGATTCTGATATCGAGACCGCCAAACCAGCCCTTCACAGCCAGAATATTTACAATAACAATAACCGGCATATGCCAGAAAAACACATTCATGCTGATCTGCCCCAGCTTTATAAACGGACGGCTTTCCAAAATCTTGCCGGCCCATTTCAGCTCCAAAGCAAGCAGGACAGCCGCAGGACATATGAGAAATGCAAAAGGCAGCCTGGAATCTCCGGAAAACTGTTCGAACCCCACCTGACGGGACAGAAACACAAAGCCGCAAAGCAGGCCAAGAAGCCCTCCAAGCAGTCTCCGGTTGCCACAGGCACTGTTTTTCTCATAAATCTCAAACAAAATACATCCGATAAAGAAATTCAGCATGCCCTCCCCGTCATGGGAATAACAGAATGGCACATCCCAGTTCTTCGACAGCAGCAGATAGCCCCAGAGCACAAGCCCGATCTCAAGATAAAGCACCAGCTTCGGATTCTCTCTGGCAGTCCGGCACAGAACATAGTAAATAATGTAGCACAAAAGAAGGACGCTGACAAACCAGCTGGAAATATTATAGGGGTAAATGTCGTCTACCCAGCCGGTCGTAACCATAAAAAAATTGGCCGCAATATTTTTAAAATTGATAATCATCCCCTGTTCATATACCAGAAAACATGCCTGAATCACATCTGTAACCAGATACATCGGATATATTTTAATCAGCCGCTTTTTAATAAATCCGCCGAAATCCACCCGTTTTTCAAGAATCCTGTCCCGGTAGCCGCAGGAAATCACAAATCCGCTCAGCATAACGAAAAAACTGTTTCCCATCACGCCGCCCCATTTGTAGGGCAGGTGTAGAACTGATGAGAAGGACGAATCAAAATATCCTCCCATGTGGTAGATCACGATCATTAAAATAAAAATTCCTCTCAGTCCCGTCAGGGAATCAAGCC
>CAJTTU010000123.1:0-7591 GCA_910579325.1 uncultured Lachnospiraceae bacterium
TCAAAATCAAACACATTCACCGTCTTTTTAAACGGATTCACAATCCAGTATTCCCGAACGCCTGCGGAGCGGTATTTAAACAGTTTAATGCCATAATCCATATGCTCTGTTGAGGGAGAAACAATCTCGATCACCCAGTCAGGGGCGCCGTTACAGCCGTCCTCCGTCAGCTTTTCAGAATCGCAGATCACTGACAGGTCAGGCTCCACATAATTATGGTTGTCCTGATTCAAAAAGACCGCAAATGGAGCCGGATAAATTTTACAGTCTCCTCCCTTTCCGTGAATATAATTGAAGATTTCGTAATGCAATTGGCTGACAAGTTCCTGATGCATCCGCTTTGGCGGCGCCATCATATAAAAACGGCCGTCGATCAGTTCCGCCCGCTGACCATCGGGCAAGGCATAGATATCATCTGTGGTATATAATTTTTCTTTCGGTAATGGCATATAATAATCCCTCCCTGCTATAATATATTCTTCCTTACAGCCAGTAAGGAATGATCCATCTTATTGCTGAAACTGCTGATTCCTATTTTTCCCTGCGGTAATTTTGCTCCTGGCTACATTGCCTCCCGCATCAGTCGATATCAATTATCCCCATCGCCAAACCACTCCTCTAACACCGCCGCCGTCTTATCCACCACATACCCGCTGGAACCACGCCCTTTTACATCCTCCACCATAGTCACCATCAATATCGGCTTTTCGGCGGTTTTTTCCGCTGTCAGAATCGTAAACCAGCCCAGCTCCATGCCCCAGGTCTGATCCTGTGACTCTTTCAATTCGGCGGTTCCTGTCTTTCCGACCAGAACCACATCCTCCCGGTGCGCCGCATAGCCGCCGGACTTCGGATCATTTACTGCTTTTGTGATGCCGTCAAGCACCCTGGCCGCCGTCTCCTTTGACATGGCCTCGGGAATCCAGTACTGCGTCTTTGCCTCCGGCTGATAGAGCAGATAGGGCTTGACCATAGTTCCCTCATTACAGAACGCCGAATAAATCGACGCCATATGAAGGGGATTAATCAAAATCTGCCCCTGGCCGTAGCCGCTGTCGGCCAGCTGGATTTCCGTCTCTATCTTATCCGTGTTCGAATACTGAGAAGTCTGCATTCTGAGTTCGAAAGGCAGCTCCTGGCCGAAGCCCAGCTTTGCAAGCCCGGCTCCCAGCTTGTCCGCGCCGATTTTCAGCGCCGCCTTGGCAAAATAAATATTGTCCGAATAAATCAATGCGTTTTCCAGCGTCACCGGCTCAAAAAGACGGAGTGTCGTCACAAAATAAGAACCCCAGGACGCATCCTTCTGCCAGCTAAGCCCCTCCGATCCATAATCCTCTGCCGGATCGATATCCCCCGTTTCTAAACCGACAGCCGCTGTCACCGGCTTAAAAGTGGAACCCGGACACCAAACCTGCCGGAAACGGTTGTACATGGGCTGCCCTTCGTCCTCATTCAAAGCATTCCATTTTTCAGTGGACAGTCCCAGAATAAAATCATTATTGTCATAAGAAGGCGTGCTGACCAGCGCCAATACCTCCCCCGTAAAAGGATTCATAGCCACGGAGCAGCTCTGATCCTCTTTCAGCTGTCCGTACACGCTTCTCTGCAGATCACTGTCAATCGTTACACGGATTTCCTGACCGTGCTGCACAGGCAGAACAGCCAGCTGTTTTTTCTCATTGCCCTCCGAATCCACGATATAAATCCTGCATCCGTCCTGCCCCTTCAATTCTTTCTCATACAAGCCTTCCAGACCGCTCCGCCCGATTACGCTGTCTGCGGTATAACCCTCCCCCGCATGCTCCTCCAAATCTTCCGCGGTCACGTTCTGGACATAGCCCACCAGATGGGCGGCGGCTTCGCCCAGCGGATATTCCCGCACCTCCGTATCCGTAATCATAACGCTGGGGATGGCCTGCAGTTTCTTCTGGCGCTCGATGGCCTTTATCGTTTCCTCGTCGGGATTTTCAGCGAACAGATCCGTTTCCTTCAGCTTCGGAATGGTTTTCACCGGCACAAAGGAATCATCCTTCACCCACTGCGCCTCCAGTTTTTTCTCGATATTCTCCGGCTCCATCCCCAAAATCCCGGCCAGCTCCTGAATCTCCTTCTCCCGATCCTCAAACCTTCCGGGAACCAGACCCACCGAGGAAGCTGTCCCTTTCCCCGCCAGCATTCGTCCGTTCCTGTCCGATATCTGCCCCCGTTCCGCTTTCGTGGTGGAAACCCGCACCTTATCCGACGCCCCCAGCTCCGGGAAAATCAGATAATCCTGCCATACCAGCCGGTACCCGTCCTCCCCTTTTTGAAACAATGCCTCGTTCTCAAAGCTGACGGCGCCCGCCGCCGTGTCAAAGGACGTGGCGTAGGACACCGCCTCCCGCTCTTTATCATATTCCAGAATCTCGATCTCCATGTTTTGCATCTCGATTCCTTCATAGATGGCGGAATTCCGCTTGATAAAATCCTCCTGGCTGATATTCCCCGACACCTCCGGCTCTATCATCCGGTACATCGCTTCGTATTCCTGGTTCGGAATATGAGCCATATAAGCCTGTAACAGTTCTTCCGGCCCTTCCTCCTCCTCCCGGTTCATGAAAAATACTGCCGCCCAGACAGCGCCGCCCACCGCAAGGAGAACTGCCGCCCCAACGGCAATCCATGGCAGAAGATTTTTCTTTTTTCTTTGTCTGTATCCATAATTTCTTCTCATATACGCCTCCATTTCTTTATGTACTTTCGGAGTCCTACAGTATCTGATTTTGTGAGACTCCAAGAGTACATCCGAGTGATCATATCCGATAAAATTTTCTGTGTTTCAGCTTTCACAATGTAACATTTCTTACCTGCATACCCATGTTAGCGCCTGATATACCTCTGATTCCTGCTTCTCGGCTTCTCGGGAATCGTCATCTCTACCATGCCAAGCTCCATAGCCGGGTTTAGATAGTGTTTGCGAAAGGTTTCCTTCGATTTCAGGCCAAGCCGCTCCATAATCGCAGATGCCGTGTACGGAACATGATACTCCATCACGCCTAAAAGCCTCTTCACATATTCGGTCATACGCTCTCCGTAACCGGACTCCTGACTTAATACTTCATCGAGAATCAGTCCGATCTGCTCTAACATAAACTCTATAAACTGATCGGACGCCCCAGCCACATGGCACCTGGCAATCGCCCCGTAATAGTCGTCCTGAAACTTTTCAATCTGACTCTCAATCGGGATATATTCAAAAACCGACCGCCATTTCGCAAGGATCGCCGTGTGCCATAATCTGGCCATTCTACCGTTCCCATCAGAGAAAGGATGGATAAACACAAACTCATAATGAAACACTGCCGACAATATCAATGGATGCAGCGAATGATATTCCCGCCTCATCCAGTCAAACAGTTCTTCCATCAGCCCGGAGACAAATCTGGCCGGCGGAGCCATAAAAATACACTGGTCTCCATGAAATACCCCCTCTTCTCCCCTACGAAAAATGCCCGATTCCTCCACCGTATATTTTGTCATAATTCCATGCAGTCTTTTCAGGTCAGCAAGGCCTAACGGATCAATCTCCGGCAGTATCTCATAAGCGGCATAGGCATTTTTCACTTCCTGGATTTTCCTTTGCTCACCCAGAACCGTCTGCCCGTCGATCACATCCCTTACCTGTCCCAAAGACAGTGAATTCGCCTCGATTTTCAAGGATGAATGGATGGAACGAATCCGATTATTCTTACGCAGATGCGGTTTGGCCTCCAGGTTGTGAAGCGCCCTGAACTGTCCGATCTTTTCAGAGACGGAAGAAACCTGCGTCATCATCGTATTTGTAATATGAAAAGGGGGATGATAATGGTTCACAATTTCTCTCCTTTGAACAGAACATACTTATTATCTTACTTATTATCTTGCTGTTTTCAGTATAACACAGTTTCCTTATAATAGCCAGATGCTTTCATATGCACATTTTCCGCCTTGTCATGCTCTGATAAAATACATATCCACAAATTCAACAAAAATATTTTTAATATATAAAAAATTTTGTATTTTCTCTTGATTTTTCTCATGAGTATGTTACTATAAAACTATAGATTATACAAAGAGGGGGCGAAACTATGAGACGCACATCGAACCATACGAAAATACTGCTGTCACTTGTCCTTACGACCGCTGTCATCCTCTCGCTGTCCGCAGGGATCACCGGCTGCAGCACACAGACTCCCGCAAAGGCTTCAGAATCATTGGTTCCGGAAGACACACCTTCGGAAGCTGCGGCTTCGGAACTCGCATCTTCAAACACCTCATTTCCGACCACTGTTGCCGACCAGCTTGGCCGTGAAATAATAATAGAGATAAAACCGGAAACCATTATCAGCGGCTACTACATTTCCACCAGCCTGCTGATCGCATTGGGCGAAGCGGACAGCCCTTGCCCCCGTATTGAAAAAGGAAGAAAAACTCACCGTCTATCTGGGTGGGAACAGCTCCTTTTTCTCCACCGCCGGCCCGGCCATGTACCAGCACAGCCTGATCGAGCAGGCAGACGGCAGAAATGTGGCCGAAGCCCTTTCCGACACCTACTGGGCGAAGATTTCCTATGAACAGCTTCTGGCCTGGAACCCGGAATACATTATCCTGGCCGCCAATGCCGCTTATTCTGTGGATTCGGTTCTTGCGGATGAACAGCTTGCAGACTGCCGGGCGGTGAAAAATGGCTGCGTCTACCAGATTCCCGGCGATATTGAGGCCTGGGACTCCCCGGTTCCGGGAAGTGTGCTGGGGAGCCTCTGGCTGGCCTCCATCCTGCACCCCGAAGCCTGTCCCGCCGACCTGTACCAACAGGCGGTAACTGCGTTTTATGAGGAATTCTATGGATTTACACCGGAACTGTAACCCGAAAAAATTATTGGCGGCGGCCGGCCTGCTTATGGCGGCGGAATTTACCCTGTCTTTGTTCCTGGGCAAATATCCCTTGGCGCTGCCCGGTGTGCTGGCAGGAAAGCCGCAGTCTGTAAAGGTCTTTTTCACCCTGCGCCTGCCCCGCACCTTAATGGCGCTGGCCGGCGGCTTCGGCCTTGGCATAACCCTTGCCAAGATCCGCCTTCCCCTCGCCATCAGCCTGGCCAGGCTGGCGGTGCTGTTCCTGCTCTACCGGCAGATCCTGCTGCTTTCCGTGGAGGAGGAGGAAGCCCTGCTGCTGGGCGTTCCGGTGCGGAATATGCGGCTGGTGATCCTGTTTACAGCCACCCTGGTTGTAACCTCTATCGTCAGCGTAACCGGGCTGTTCAGCTTTATCGGCCTGCTGGCGCCCCACGCCGCCCGTCTTTTAACCCGGGAAAACCGAATGTCTACCCTGTGGCTTGGCGGCCTTCTCGGCGGCATCCTGCTGTGCGGAGCGGACATCCTGGCACGGACGCTGGTGGAGAACTCCCGACTTCTTCTGCTGGGCGAGCCGGACAGCGCCCTGGACATTCCAAACCGCTACGGCATTATGCACATCATTGCCCAGATCGTCAAAGGCCAGCCCAGAGCCGGAATCCTGTCCCTCCACGACCCTATGCTGGCCCTTGAATTTTGCGATCAGCTTGTTTTGATTAAAAATGGCCGCCGGATTGGAAGTATCTTCCCGGCGCTGGATTCTTTGGAAGCCATGGAACATGCCCTGGAACAGATTTACGGGCCGGTCACACTGGCAGAATGCGCCGGAAAAGATGGGAAAAAGAAACCGGTGCTTTTCACTGCAGCCCGTCTATCCGCTCCTTGAGTTCTTCCTCCGACACACTGCCGCCAAACTGCTTTCCGAAAAGCCAGATGCCGCTGCCTGCCTGTTCGGCCAGCTTATCGCTGCTTCCGCCGATCTCACTGCTGCCTGACGTGCAGAAAGGAATGACCGTAATGTCGTCAAAGGCATAGCTTTCCACAAACGTACTCATAATACGAGGGGCTTCTCCCCACCAAATCGGATAGCCCAGGTAAATTCTGGAATATTCCTCCAGTGATATTTTTTCGCTCCCGATCTCCGGCCTGGCCTCCGGGTCATTCATCTCCACCGACGTCCGGCTGCTGCCGTCGCCGTATTCCAAATCTTCAGCTGAATAAGCTTTTGCAGGAATGATTTCATAGACGTCCGCACCCGTAATATCCGCTATTTTCCCTGCCACTCCTTTTGTCGTCCCCGTCGCTGAAAAATAGGCAACCAGTATGTCCGTTCCTTTGGCCTTGGTCTCACCCTCCCCGCCTGCGTTCCGATTTTCTTCTGTGGGCTGTCCTGCCTGGGACGGCCCGCCTTCTTCCGTTTCCTGCGTGCCGGATTCCTGGCTCCGGGCTTCTTTTGTGCTCTCCTCTTTTTAACCGGTTTCTACTGTGCTCTCCTCTTTTCCACCGGTTTCCTTTGAGGCCGTTTCTTTTTCATCAGCTTCTATTGTACCGACTTCTGCAGGATGCACAGCCTTCTTTTCTGAGCCTTTTTCGTTTCCGCAGGCAGATAATCCCAGCACAAGGAACACTGCCCCAATCAGGATAAAAATACTCCTGAACTTTTTTTCCATATATCTTTGCTCCTCCTCTTTATACCTATTACGAATTTCCAATTTCTGCTTCCCTAAATCCTCCCTAAATCTTCCCGTACGTTTTCATTGACTTATAATTCCATCCTTTTATAATCAAATCAGGTTATGAATGTTTCACTTAATCATACAACTTGAGGCGTACAAGTCAAGACCTATCTTACCATTAATTTTGGAACAATTTTCAACAATTATCACACCATTTTTACCCATAACTTCCATAAATATGGGTGGCATAGAATTTTACGACCGACACCCTTTACTGTTCTGATGAAAAAAGTGAGGACGCAGTAAGCCTGTAAGTTCCTTTACCGGTTTTCATTACGGTTCCGTCAGCTTCATACCGATTCAAGATCCGCTGCAGCTGGCGGGCGCTGCAATTTAAATGAAATGCTGCCTGCTGCAAGCCTTTCAGCTCTCCCCCGCCGCATTTATACTTTATATAAGTCAGGACACGCTGCTTTAAGCTTGCAGGAGCAGCGTCAGTAGTTGTGATAGATTCCATTTTTTGTGTTAAAGATTCACAGATCAGCTGAAAAACGGACAGTTTTCTAACAGCGCATCTCTGCTTGATTCGATAGACAGCGCAAGACAGATTACATGATCACTTGCTTCCGCATAGACATTGCCCGGCTGTCGCTGGAAGATTTTCATTTCACCAAGCAAATCATTTTTTTGCCCTTTCGCAAGAGAATATACCGATCCGTCGTCTCTGATAAAATAGATATTTACGGAGCCTTGAATGATAATCTGAAATAAGTGTTCTTTCTGTAACGGCATGGTAACAAATTCGCCTTTTTCATACTGTACCGCAAATAAATGTTTGCGTAAGCCGCTCATTACGGGTTCAAACTTCGTCCGCTTCAAACAGGTCTCAATAAGCCCTTTATCATAAAACCTTTTCATCCGTTTTCTCTCCAAACAGGACATATGTCCGGTTCTTTCCACACATTATAGTTTATACTGGTGAAAAATGCCAGGAACAGATGACGGAGGTTCAATGAAATGACAACAGTATTTGAGGAAAAAAACAT
>CAJTTU010000123.1:7676-9001 GCA_910579325.1 uncultured Lachnospiraceae bacterium
ATCTCTTTAACAAAAGAGCCCGCCATGATCGCCGCTGTTACGCTGTGTACGTCCATTCTTCTGATTATTATGTCTGTCTCTTCTATTTTTGGCATGGGTGGAAACAGTGTGATTGCCAGGCTTTTAGGGGAGGAAAAGAATAAAGAAGTCAGAAGTACTTTAAATTTTTGTCTCTATGCAATGGTATTTGCCGGGATTTTCATTCTGATTGCCGGAATCCTCTTTATGAAGCCGATTGCGGCAATATCCGGCGCCGACGCAGAAAACATGGCTTATACCTATGATTACCTAAAATATATTTTTCTCGGAGCGCCCTTTATTATCCTTTCCAACGGACTGGTTCACCTCTTTCGCTCTCTTGTACGTAAGCCAGACAGGCAATACGGAGGAAGTGGCGGAATACATACGGGACGGCATCCTGGCAAAGTATCCGTTTATTCAGGTAAAGGCAATGGATATCTGGGAAAATGAAACGGATCTGGGGTTTCTTGAACAGAGCGATGCGGTTATATTCGGTACGCCGGTGTATTTTACCAGCCTGAGCTGGGAGTTAAAGAGATGGTTTGATAACAGCTCCCGGATCAGCCTGAAAGGGAAGCTGGGATCGGCATTCGTAACCGCGAAATCCCCGGGCGGCGGAGTTGACACGACGATTATGGAAATGGCGCGGCATATGCTGCTGAAAGGAATGCTGGTCTTTTCGGGGACAGAATTGCAGGCGGCGCGTCAGTTCCAGATCGGTACCGCGGGAATCGGGAATGATATGGAAGTCAGAGCCTGCGAGCTACTGGGCGGGCAAAAGGAATAGGTGGGGGACATCTCTTACCGAATCCCTCTTTTATAAATTGAAACAAAAGGATTCCAAAACGATTATAAATTGCGCTCCCTAAATTTTTTCAATATCTTTTAAATCTATATAGTTGGACGCGCAAATTATAATAGATTTTTTAGTTCCAAATAAAAAAAACGCAAACACTGAGGTCTGCGGGCTTTTTCCAACTCCCCGAGTAGGACTCGAACCTACAACAACTCGGTTAACAGCCGAGTGCTCTACCATTGAGCTATCGAGGATTATTCAGGTGTCTTTTTATGACTTTGACCTGCAACTCTCTCTTCGTTCCAGGCCCTCTGTCTTTCTTACACCTTCAAAACTGCACATTAGAATCATTGTTGTCTTTCCTTCTATTCAACCGCCTTCCCCAGACTACTGGTCAAGCTTTCGACCTATTAGTACCGGTCAGCTCCACACATTACTGCGCTTCCACCTCCGGCCTATCTACCTCGCCGTCTTCAAGGGGTCTATATGGATATCTCATCTTGAGGGG
>CAJTTU010000124.1:0-7071 GCA_910579325.1 uncultured Lachnospiraceae bacterium
CCAGCCCATTGGTGAACAGACCGAAGGTAGCGCAGATGAAGACCTTCCTGGCCTTCCTCTCCTTCAGCTCCTTAGCCACATCCAGCATGCTCTCCCCGGAGGAGATCATATCGTCGATGATGATAACGGTTTTGCCCTCCACGCTGCTGCCTAAAAATTCATGGGCCACAATGGGATTCCTGCCGCCTACGATTTTGGAATAATCCCGGCGCTTGTAGAACATGCCCATATCCACACCCAGGTTATTGGCGAAAAACACCGCACGGTTCATGGCGCCTTCGTCAGGGCTGATGACCATGATATGGTCCTTGTCGATCTGTAAATCTTTTTCTTTGCCGAACAGGGTCTTAATAAACTGATAGGGGGGTTCGAAATTGTCGAAGCCGTGGAGAGGAATCGCGTTCTGTACCCGGGGATCATGGGCGTCGAAGGTAATGATATTGGATACGCCCATATTTACCAGTTCCCGCAAAGCCATGGCACAGTCCAGAGACTCCCGCATGGAGCGGTGGTGCTGGCGGCTTTCATACAGAAACGGCATAATCACGTTTACCCTGTGGGCTATGGATACGGAGGTGGCGATAATCCGTTTCAGATCCTGATAATGGTCGTCGGGAGACATGTGGTTGATGTAGCCGGCCATCTTATAGGTAAGACTGTAATTGGTAATATCTACCATAATATAAATATCGGCGCCGCGGACGGACTGCTTCATCACTCCTTTGGCTTCGCCGCTTCCGAAACGGGGACATTCGCAGTCCACCAGATAGGAGTCGCGGTCATATCCTCTGTATTCCAGATATTCCTGCCGTTGTTTCAGCGCCTCAATATCGTTCTGTCGAAACCGGATAATGTGATCGTTTACCTGGCCGGCCAGGTCTTTGCAGCTTTCCAGCGCGGCGATGCGCAGCGGTGCGATCGGGATGCTGTTTTTATAAGTGTAATCTTTTGACATGTCTGCCTCCATCTGATGGTATTTTCCTAGAATATATATATATATCAAATACCAGTAATCGTCAAGATGTTACGTGCGGAAAATCAGGAAAACAGTTTCAGGGAAAGCAATTTTTTCCCGGAATGGGATTTATATTTGACGTAAAACCTGATTTGATTTCCGCATAAATTCTGCACAGATGGAGAAACTGGTAACATCTTATTATGCTATGTTGATCTGTTTTGCGGAGGTTTTTGTATGAGCGGTTGGCTGATTGCGGTTATTTCCGGGGCTTTGATGAGCATTCAGGGGGTTTTTAATACGGAGGTAACGAAGACATCGAGTATCTGGGTGTCCGGCGGGTGGGTGCAGCTGACAGCGTTTTTTACCTGCATTGCGGCCTGGCTGTTTACCGGCAGAGAAAGTATCCGTCCTCTTTTGGAGGTAGAGCCGAAATATATGCTGCTTGGCGGCGTGATGGGGGCCTTTATTACGTTTACAGTGATTAAAAGCATGGAAAACCTGGGTCCTGCGAAAGCCGTGATGATCATCGTGGTGGCGCAGCTTCTGGCGGCGTATCTGATCGAGGTATTCGGCATGTTCGGTGTGGAAAAAGCGGCTTTTGAGTGGAAGAAGATGGTGGGGATGGCGCTGGCGATCGGCGGAATTATTCTGTTTAAATGGTGAAAATACGAATCGCGGGATGAAACAGTTTTGACGGGAAAATTTAAGAAATTCTATCTTGCAAGAAGCAGACGGATTAGGTACAATAGACTGTAACGGCATGAATCGGGAAAAGGTTTCTGCTCTCTGATACCGTGGGAAATCCACGGTGAAAAGGAGGAAATCTATGCCGGAAAAAAAGCGGAAGTTTAAATTTGTACTGCTGATGATACTGTCTGTTTTTTTGCTGTTTACAGGATGCGGCCGGAGAGCCCGAGAAATTGTCCCGGCGCGGGAGACGTCAGACAGTTCCGGGACGGCGGAAGACGTCGGGGAGGAACGGACAGATAAGATGGATTCGAATGGGAAAGAGTCCGAAAAAACTGAGTTGCCAGGTAATTTTACGTCCGAGGACAGAAATTTACATAGTGAAAAAACGGTCGTGGTTCATGTGTGCGGCGCCGTGAACAGTCCGGGGATTTACACCCTGCCGGCTGGGAGCCGCCGGTGGGAAGCCGTGGAAGCGGCCGGCGGCGTGACGGAGAACGGCGCCGGCGATTATCTGAATATGGCTGTGCCGGTATCGGACGGCGATAAAGTGGTGGTGCCCTTTCTTGCGGATGTGGAGGAGCCTTTTGGGGAGGCCGAAACATTGCCGTTTCCTGTTGTGGAAAACGCGGCGGCAGGACTGATTAATCTGAATACGGCCGGTTTAGAGCAGCTGATGACGCTTCCGGGAATCGGAGAATCGAAGGCGAGAGCCATTTTGGAATACAGAGAGAAGACAGGGCCTTTTACTGTGCCGGAGGATATAACAAATGTGCCCGGCATTAAGAAGGGTTCCTATGAAAAACTGAAAGATTATATTACGGTGTGACGGAATGCTTTATCGGAATCAAGACGGATGAAGGGTTTGACAGCGCAGACATTTGCAGGGAGGCAAAGAGCCGGAATGTCCAAAAAAGTATTAGTGGTAGACGACGAAAAACTGATTGTGAAGGGGATAAAGTTCAGCCTGGAGCAGGACGGAATGGAAGTGGACTGCGCCTATGATGGCGAGGAGGCCGTGAAGCTGGCGAGAGAGACGGAATATGACGTGGTGCTTCTGGACGTGATGCTGCCGGTGTACAACGGTTACGAGGTGTGCAGCATGATCCGGGAATTTTCCAATATGCCCATTATTATGATCACAGCAAAAAGCGACGATATGGATAAGATTCTGGGACTGGAGTACGGGGCGGATGACTATGTCACAAAGCCTTTTAATATTCTGGAAGTGAAAGCCCGGATCAAGGCGATTATGCGCCGCAGCAGCCGGAGCAAGCAGCCGGAAGAGAGCGGGAAAAAAAAGGTTACCTGCAAGGAACTGACGCTGGACGGAGAGAGCAGGAGAATCTTTATCAGAGACAGAGAAATTAATCTGACGGCCAAGGAATTTGATCTTCTGGAGCTTCTGTTGATGAATCCGGGAAAAGTGTACAGCCGTGAGAAGCTGTTGAACGTGGTGTGGGGATATGAGTATCCCGGCGATGTAAGGACCGTGGACGTGCATGTGCGGCGGCTGCGGGAAAAGATTGAGAACAATCCCAGCGATCCGCAGTATGTTCATACCAAATGGGGTGTAGGTTATTATTTCAAGGGTTAGCCGGAAGCTGCAGGCCGTAAAAAGCCTGCGTCTCTGGCTTTTCGCCCTGCTGGTAATCTGCTGCTTTCTGCCGGCTCATCTGTCATGTCAGTTGCTTCTGCGGGGAAATCTGAATGACCAGATCGAGGCGAAACCCGGGAACTGCAGTACCAGTGCAATACCCTGTCCAGACAGTTATCAAAATCCGGCTATCTGGATGGCCGGGATGACGGGACGGTGAACAGTACGCTGTCTGTTCTGTCAGATGTATATGACGGACGGATATTGCTGGTGAGCAAAACTTTTAAGATCGAGAAGGATACGTATTCCATCGACGAGGGAAAGCTGAATATCTCAGAAAACGTGCTGAAATGTTTTCAGGGAGAGTCACTGGCGGAGTATTCCGAGAAGAACCGGAGGATTCAGATGACGATCCCTGTCTATAATCTGGCACTGACAGACGTGGTCGGCGTAATGGTAGTGACGTCCTCTTCCAGTTCCATTATCGACATGGTTGACGATTATTACAGCCGTGCAGGCGTGATCGATATTGTGATATTAATTATCTCGGTGTTTGTGGCGTTTTTCCTTTCCCTGGCTTTGGTCCGCCCGCTTAAACGGGTGTCGGACGCGCTGAATAAAGCGGCTTTCGGCGATCTGGAACCGGTGGAGGTCGGAGATTGTCTGGAGACTCAGAGAATCTGCGACGCCTATAATAAAATGCTGACGAAGCTGAAAACTCTGGACGAGAGCCGTCAGGAATTTGTTTCCAATGTGTCTCATGAACTGAAAACGCCCATCACCTCGATCCGGGTGCTGGCGGATTCCCTGATGTCCATGGAGGATGCGCCCATCGAACTGTACCGGGAATTTTTAAGCGATATTTCCGATGAGATCGACCGGGAGAGCACGATTATTGACGACCTGCTTTCTCTGGTGAAGCTGGACAAGTCCAATATGGAATTAAAGGTAACCCAGGTGAGCATCAATGAGCTTTTAGAGCTGGTATTAAAGCGTCTGCGGCCGCTGGCGAAGCGGCGGAATATCGAGCTGGTATTTGAAAGCTTCCGGCCGGTGATCGGCGAGATCGACGAGGTAAAGCTGACGCTGGCGGTGACGAACCTGGTGGAAAATGCCATTAAGTACAACGTGGATGAAGGCTGGGTGCGCGTATCACTGAACGCCGATCACAATTTTTTCTATATCAAGGTGCAGGATTCCGGCCTGGGCATTCCGGAGGATGTGCAGGATAAGGTGTTTGAGCGGTTTTACCGGGTCGATAAGGCCCGTTCCAGGGAGACCGGCGGAACAGGGCTTGGGCTTGCCATCACTTATTCGGTGATACAGCTTCACCATGGGGCGATCAAACTGTACAGCAAAGAGGGTGAGGGAAGCACCTTTACGGTGCGGATCCCGTTGATATATATTGCCTGATCAGAACGAGGGAGACGGATTGAGACAGTTAAACAGGAGGAGCATGCGGATATGTCTTTTTCTTGTTTTTCTGTGTCTGTCAGCGCTATGCGCCTGCAGACAGAAAAAACAGGAGGAGATTTCCGGGGAAGGCGTCTATACGGTTTATTATAAAAATCAGAGCGGCACGAAGCTGATGTCGGAGCATTACAGGGCGGCAGGCAGCGACGACACGACGCTGGTAAGGGAACTTCTGGGGGAAATGCGGGTGCATCCGGAGGAGATCGAGCTTGTGTCAGTATTTCCGGAAAATTTAAGCGTGGCGAAGTATGAGAGAGAGGGCGCGTTTCTGACCCTTTATTTTGACAGTCTTTATACGGAGCTGGATCCGGTGTCGGAGATTTTGCTGCGGGCGGCCGTGGTGAAAACAATGTGTCAGATTCCGGGCATCAGCTATGTCAGTTTTTATGTGAATGACCAGCCGCTGATGGATGCAAACGGCGCGCCGGCAGGTATTATGCAGGCGGATACTTTTGTGGAGAATCTGAATGAGAATCTGGAGTCCATGCAGCCGGTTACGCTGATTCTTTATTTTGCCAATCAGGAAGGGGATCTTTTATACGAGACGGAGCGGACGGTGCTGTATAACAGCGATATGCCCCTTGAGAAGGTGGTGGTAAATCAGCTGATTCAGGGACCTTCCAGCGATGATTTTTACCCGACGCTGCCGGAAAATCTGACGCTGCTTGGCATCACGGTAAAAGATGGTATCTGCTATGTGGACTTTGATTCTTCCTTTATCAGCGGAGCGCGGGACGTAAAAGATTATATTCCGATTTATTCGGTGGTAAATTCTCTGTCGGAGCTTACGAATATCAGTAAAGTGCAGATTACGATTAACGGTTCGACAGATGTGAAGTTCAGAGAGAATATTTCTTTCTCCACGATTTTCGAGAGAAACCTGGATTATGTGGGCGGAATGGAGGAGTGAGTGAAAAAAAGACCTTTCCTTATGCTGTCAGGAGCATTTGTGTTTGGAGAGGTTTGCTGTTATGTGAGTCTGACTGCGGCTGCGGCGGTGTTGTTTGTGTCAGCCGGCGCGGCCGTGGCGGCAGTGATCCGGGCAGGAGGTATGTCGTCCGGGTTTGCGCGGTCTGTCGTCTGCCGGTTTACCGGTCGCCAGAATTTCGGTCGCCGGGTCGGCGGCGGTCGAAAACCGTATTGGATGTTGTTGATTCCGATACTGTTTCTGATCGGGATGTTTCGGATGGCAGATGCTTCCGGGTGGAGCGAATTTGCCGCCGGGGCGATGGAGACGGAAGACCGGATGAAAGTGAGGATTGTGGTACAGGTGGATGAAATCCACCGGACCGACAGTTCTCTGCAATTCTATACAAGGACAATTCAGGAAATCGAGGAGCAGGGTTCATATGCTCAGATTCCCAGGGATGAACGCAGTGCACGGAATGCTGCAGATGGTTCTTTACAGTTGTACGGAGCGGTGGTGACCTTAAAGGGAGATGAGGAAGCCGCTGAGAATATTAAAATCGGGGATGTGATAACCGGGGAGGGGACATTTACCCTTTTTGACGCCGCCACCAATTTCGGACAATTTGATTTGCGGCAGTATTATAAGGCGCAGGGGCTGGAAGGACGGTTGAAGCTGAACAGTTGGAGCTGTGTGCTCGGTTCCGGTTTCAGGCTGCCAGACGTGGGGGCGAATCTGGTGTACCGGGGAAAACAGTTTTTGCTCGGGCGGTTGTATGAGGCTATGGGGGAGGATGCAGTAGAAGCAGATGCCGGGCTTCTGGGGGCGATTCTGCTTGGGGAGAAAAGCGGAATCAACGATGAAGACCAGAAGCTTTTCCAGGAAAACGGAATCAGTCATATGTATGCGGTTAGCGGTTTGCACGCCTCATTTTTCGGATGGGGTTTATACGGAATTCTGAAAAAGCTGGGCGCTTCCCGGAAGATCTGCTCGGCGGCGGCCGGAATCGGACTTTGGACGCTGGTGATTGCCGCCGGGGGGAGCGTTTCCGTGAAAAGAGCGTTCTGTATGTTTCTGCTTGCGCTGCTGGCCGGATTGGCGGGACGGACCTATGATCTTCCAATCGGTCTGTCAGCGGCCTGTATGCTGATTTTGTGGGAGAGGCCGCTGATGCTGTTTCAGTCCGGATTCCAGCTTTCCTATTGCGCGGTGCTGGGGATTGCGGCGGCGGCCAGCGTGACGGGGCCCGATAAACGTAAGGACGAAGTCGGTTCTGGGGGAGATAAAAACAGAGATAAAACTTCTATCATATATGGCGCGCATAAAAAGGAACATCATTTCTTGCATAAGAGTTTTTGTATGGGGAGAATAAACAAAATAAAAGCTGGTAAAACAGATACTAATAAAACAGATATTGACAGAACAGGGCTCTGTGAAAAGAATTTCAGT
>CAJTTU010000124.1:7096-8811 GCA_910579325.1 uncultured Lachnospiraceae bacterium
AGGAAAAAGATAGGAAAAACGGAAAATGGGAGAGACGGAAAGAGCAGTTTATAAAGGGGCTGACGGCTTCTCTGTGGATCCAGCTGGTTTTGCTGCCCTCCACGCTGTGGAACTTTTTTCAGTATCCCTGTTATGGCATTCTTTTGAATCTGGTTGTGATTCCCATGCTGTCCGTTGTACTGGCTCTGGGGCTTTTCGCGATGGCGTTAAGCTGTGCCTGGGTGACGGGAGCCGGGTACTGCTTGCTTCCGGTGCGGGGGATTTTCTGGTTGTGGCGGCATTTGTGTATCGCAATTCGCAGGCTGCCCGGGGCTTTATGGCTGACGGGCAGGCCGAAAACAGTTTTTGTGGTGATTTTCTGCGTGTTTCTTTTGTGTTTCTGGGTGTGCTCTTTCCTGAAAAAATGGGGGCGGCGCAGCTGGTATCCCGGCTGTCTGGCATTGCTTTTGCTGGCATCTCTGGCATTTTTAGCCAGAAGGCCAGAGGCAGGACTGCAGGTGACGTTTCTGGATGTGGGACAGGGAGACGGCATCTATATGCGGGAAGAAAGTGGCTATACGATGATGATCGACGGCGGCAGCAGCGACGGGTGGAAAGTGGGAGAAAACCGGCTTCTGCCGATGATGAAAGCGTCGGGTAGTAGCCGGGTGGACGACTGGTTTTTGTCCCATCCGGATAAAGATCATTTGTCGGGGCTGAAAGAAAGCCTTGCCATGGGATTCCCTGTAGAGCGGCTTTGGGTTCCTGAGGTGTTCCGGGAGAACGAAGCGGTTCTGGAACTGGCGGAGCTAGCAGGAGAAAACGGGACGGAGGTACGGTATATAAAGCCGGGGGTATTGGTATCGGATCATGGAGGCAAAGAATCGATTGATATAAATGATAACGGAAGTGCCCGTGACAGCAGAAAGGCAGGTGTAGCCGGTAACGCGGATGGCTCTGGTGGATTTATCCTTACATGCTTGTATCCGGAGCCAGAGGAACCGATTTCATCTACTAATGACGGTTCCATGGTACTTTTGGCTCAATATGACGGCGCGTCTATTTTGTTTACCGGAGACCTGGAATCCTCCGGCGAAGTCCGCCTGCTGGCAAGAGACGGCCAGTCAGGCCAGTTATCCTGTGATATCCTGAAAGTGGGACATCACGGTTCCAAAGGCTCTACCAGCCAGCCTTTTCTGGAAGAACTGAATCCGTTCTTCGCAGTTATTTCCTGCGGCCGCGGCAACTCCTACGGCCATCCCCATTCGGAGCTTTTATCCAGGCTTGAAGAACAGAAATGCCAGGTTGTCACGACCATGGAAGAGGGGGCGGTGACGCTGCGGATATGTAAAGGAAAGATTTATGATTGCGGGTGGTAGCAGACAAAGAGAATTAGTATGGATATCAAAGGCAGCCGCGTAAAAGCAGGTGTTTCGCACGTCTGAAAGCATAGGTTGAAGCTGTAAATATTCATGTAAATATTTATTGCGTTTGCATTACTTATATGGTACATTAATACTATAAAGTTAATGGAGGTGCAGTATGGATCCTTTGATGGTGCAAAGGATGCGGTTTACCTCCATGTTGGAAGATTAACGTATGTATAAAATTGTTTATACAAATCGTATGAAGAAAGATGCTAAGTTAATAAAAAAAGAGTCATAGGGCTGCGTTCGATGATTAAGTAATTTAATCAATGAACGTGGCCATGTAAAATAGCATGTTTTCAAGAGTAC
>CAJTTU010000125.1 GCA_910579325.1 uncultured Lachnospiraceae bacterium
AACGGAATCACGAAAGCAGATCGGCACGCCCGATGTGAACCTCTCGAATATCAGCCTTACGGCTTCCGCCTCTTCCGGCACGACCTCATACTTTTCACCGTCATAGCTGTATCCGAATACCCGTTTGTTCTTTACCCCGATCTCGCCGGACTGGTACCTTTTCCGGATTCCCCATTTCGAATTTTCCGAAATGGAGCGGCTCTCCTCCAGTGCAAACGAGGCAAGGATGGAAAGCATCAACTCCCCGTCGCCGGAAAAGGAATGGATGCGCTCCTTTTCAAACCGCACCTCCACCCCGATCTCCTTTAAATGCCTGACCGTGGAGAGCAGGTCCACCGTGTTCCTCGCAAACTTTGATATGCTCTTGGTCAGCACGATGTCCACCTTCCCCGCCTCGCAGTCCGCGATAAGGCGGAGGAACCCGCTACGCGCCGCCGTCCCGGTCCCGCTGATCCCAAAATCCGCATACACCCCGGCATATTCCCACTCAGGGTTCGACTGTATCAGTCCGTTATAGTAGCTCACCTGTGCGGAAAGGGAATGGGCAAGGCGGTTCGTTTCCATGGACACGCGGGCGTAGGCTGCAACTTTCTGCCGCTTCTTCAGAGCCGGGATTTTCGACTCTATCCTGCTTATCTTCGCCATAAGATCACTCCTTCCGCTACTATACATCACTCTAAAACCGCATTAAGTTAACGGTTTTCCAGCCAGTAATGTACCCGAAATCGGGCGGTATTTTTCCAGCAGTTTTGTATCAATTATGGCTAATACCTCTTCATCAATGACGCCCTTTTCCAACATGGATTTAGCGATGGAGAGCGAGATATAATACAGCTTTTCTGCCCGGAACTGCTCCTCAGTCATCTGCCCCGCCACCTCCAAACCGATGGTTGATATAACAGGCGTGGGAGCAGTATTTCCTTCTGGAATTGCCGTAGGCTGTGAACTCCCTGCCGCACCCTGCGCAGGTATGGGTGTAGACCGCTTTTTTGTTCAGCATCTCCGGGTGTTCCTTCCACCATTTCTTCCGGCACTGCGAAGAGCAAAACACCCTTGTCTTCATCCCATCGGCCTGCACCAGCACCGCCCCGCACTCCTTACAGCGGCTGCCGGTCCCCTCCGGCGCTTTCCCCGCCATGTTCCCGGTCAGGCCGTTCCGCCTGCGGAACGCCACCACGGCATCCTTTGTCAGCCCGACCTCCTTTGCTATGCTCGCATATCCAAAGCCGCTGTTACGGCGCTTTATGACCACATTTTTCTGTTCTTCCGTCATGAGAACCACCTCCTGCGGAGGCTTATGTATTTTACCCCTGCTTATTTAAGAAAGCCTCCCATTTCATTGCCACGGCAGAATGGAAAACTTGAGGGTAAAATACATAAAACCTGCCGCTGGCAGCTTTTCTGCATACTAATGCATAAAAAACGCCTTACGGCATCTTATGAGCCGCACGCTTGTCACTATTCGCTGTTCTTTCATGTCGTTTAACAAAACATCAGGTATTTCCCTACAGCATATACGAACGGAAAAAGCGGCCTGAAAAACCAGACCGCTGCGTAAATTATCTTTCCTGAATTTTCTTCAAAGCGATATCACATACAGAACCCTCTCCTTACTTACTGCCTGCCCATCCGCCTGATATAGCCGCAGATCATGTCGGCTGTTTCCTCCTCACCCACAGATGAGTCAATGCACAATTCATAGCCGTGGGGGTTCCCCCACTCCTGCCCGGAAACGCTTTTATAATATGCGCCCCTTGCGGCATCCGACCTTGCAATGCTCTTTTTCGCAACCTCCAGACTGTCCCCGTACATCTCCATTACCTTTTTCTCACGGTAGCTTTCCGGGGCATAGATAAAGATACGGACCACATCCGGATAACCCCGCAGCACATAATCCGCCGAACGCCCTATGATGACGCAGGAACCGGCATCCGCAATATGGCGGATGGCTTTTTCCTGTGCCGCGACAGCACGCTTTACCGGGTCGGCTGTGAGGTGCAATTCCCTCATAACGGCATTTTCATCGGAATTGATGCCGGAAATAAATTCCTGCGCCAGTCCGCTTTCCTGGGCGGCAACCGCCACCAGTTCTTTGTAATAGCAGGGGATATCCAGTTTTTCTGCAACTATCTGTCCAATCCGTTTCCCTGCAGAACCATGTTCCCTGGCAATCGTAATAACCGCTCCCTGGCGGGAAGGCCGGATTGCTGCCGCAACGGGCTCCTGCTCTCTCTTCTCCTGACCTAATTCCTTCCATACCTGAACCATAACTGCCGCTGTAACTAAAATGGCAAGCACATCCGCAACCGGAGCTGCCCAGAAAATGCCGGTTACACCCATGAAAACAGGGATTAAAAGGGAAAAAACAATCAGCAGCACATCCCGCAGGACGGACAACGGCGCAGCTACCTTTGCCTTGCCGATGGACTGCAGAAAAATGGCGCAGACCTTCTGAACACAGGTCACAAGGATAAGGGAAAGGTATATCCGCAGGCAGAGTACGGCAAAATCAAAATAAACAGGGTCACTTGCCGAGCCGAACATCCGAATGAATACACCGGGGACAGCCTCAAACAGAACGATGCAGACCAGTCCGACAATAGCCGTCCACTTAACCATCAATTTCAGCAGCTCACGTACCCGTCCATAATTTTTCGCACCGTAGTTATAACCCACAATCGGCTGCGCGCCTGCAGCGATGCCTATGGCAATATTCAGCACAATTTGGAAAAGCTTCATAATGACCACAAATGCTGCCAGCGGAATATCCGCGCCATAAACGGAACCTGCGCCGTACTTCACCAGCAGGATATTGTTGACAACCGTAATGACCACGATGGAAAGCTGTGTCAGGAGGCTTGAGGTCCCCAGGGCCATCACCGGCTTCAAAAGCGCCATACTCGGCCTGAAGCTGCCGGCGCCCATCCGGAACGTTTTCGGATGCCTTAAATAAGCCGCACAGATCAGAAAGCTGACAAACTGTCCCAAAATGGTAGCCCATGCCGCGCCCTTGATCCCCAAATCAAGTGCAAAGATGGCAACCGGGTCGCCGATAATATTGATAACTGCGCCGGTAAGCATGGCAATCATGGCGTATTTTGGACTGCCATCCGCCCTGATGATGGAGGCAAGCGTATTCTGCGTCATGGCAAGAGGCATCATGGCAAAGATAATCATGCCATACTCGTGCGCCATCTGTATATTTGCATCGGTTGCTCCAATCATGCGCAGCAGGCCATCACCCCACAGGTAGGCAATGGCAATTACCACTAATCCTGAGAAAAACGATCCAAGAACTGCACTGCCAACGCTCCTGTGAATGTCTTTTGTTTCCCCACGCCCCAAAGAAACGCTCAGTGCGGCGGCCGCACCGTCGCCAAAGAACAGGCTTAAGCCCCACCCTACTACCGTAATCGGGAAAATCACGCCGGTAGCGGCATTGCCAAGATAACCCACGCCGTTTCCCACAAATATCTGGTCTACAATGTTGTAGAGGCATGAAATGATAAGGGAGCAGATGCAGGGGATCGCAAATTTTTGCAGTAGCTTCCCCACTTTTTCCGTACCAAGATAGTTACTGTTTCCCATAATGTTCCTCCTCTTTTTCACACACAAAAAAACGACACCTGCTGCATCCGTACCGTAATCAGATTTACGCGCGGTGCGCCACATGTGTCGTTGATTATGCATGATTTAATTTTCAAGTGATATTATACTTTTTTCACCTTTCAAACGCAAAGGACATTTTCCACAAAAAAATCTGCCCGTCGTCTATCAAAAATATACAAAGCTTCCACGCGGCAGTCCCGTGCCGGCAAACCAGTCCGCTTCTTTTATATCGCAAATCCGGCATACTGGGTCATGTGGAGTTCATAATATCTGCCCTTTTTCGCAAGCAGCTCCTCATGGCTGCCGCTCTCCGCTATCTCGCCGTGCTCCATGACCACAATCAAATCGGAATCCCTTATGGTGGAAAGGCGGTGGGCGATCACGATACTGGTGCGTCCCTGCATGATGCTGTGCATGGCATCCTGTATGGCCTTCTCAGTGCGGGTATCCACATTGGACGTGGCTTCATCCAGGATCAGGATTTTGGGATCCGCCACAAAAGCCCGGGCGATGGCTAAAAGCTGGCGCTGCCCCTGGCTGATATTCGCGCCGGAACCGGTCAGCACCGTGTCATACCCCTGCGGGAGAAGCTCTATCATATCCCGGCACTGGCTCATCTCCACCGCAGCCTTAAGCTGCTCCTCCGCAGCGCTGTCGTTTCCGTATTTTAGGTTGTTCCGGACCGTATCGGAAAACAGGACAGTGTCCTGCAGGACAATCGCGATGTTCCGCCGCAGGCTCTCTCTTGACACATCACGTATGTCCTGCCCGTTTATGCGGATTTCCCCGCTTTCTATGTCATAGAACCGCATAAGCAGGTTGACGATGGTAGTCTTCCCGCTTCCGGTAGCGCCCACCAGCGCCACTTTTCTGCCATTTGGGACAGCCAGTGTAAAATCCCGAATCACAGGAGTTCCCGCCTCATAGGAGAAGCATACATTCTGAAAGGTCACAGCAGCTTTTTCGCCCGTTTCCAGCGCCACACCGCTTTTATCCTCTGTTTCCTCATCCAGCACGGCAAAGACCCTCTCCGCGCCGGCAACTGCTGTCTGCAGCTGCCCGTAAATCTGTGCAATCTCATTGATGGGGCGGCTAAACTGCTTCGCGTATACGATAAATGCGGAAATCACGCCCACCGAAATCAGCCCGTTCATCGAAAAATATCCCCCGAAAACGGCAATAATGACAAAACCGATATTCCCGATACAGTTCATCACCGGTCCCATAACACCGCTGAAAATATCCGTTTTGATTCCTGCTTTTGTGAGGGAATCAGCTGTGGCACAGAAATCCGCCACTGTGATATCCTGATGGTTATATGCTACCACCGTGCGGTACCCGGCAACCATTTCCTCCACGGTTCCGTTCAACTGACCCAGAAGCTGCTGACGTTTCCGGGAAAACCTGCGCACCCTTCCAGAAAGGAATTTGGTCGCCAGAAAGGTCAGCAGTACCGTAACAAAGCTGAGCAGTGCCAGCTGCCAACAGTACCACAGCATGACCGCCATGGTGCCGATGACCGTAAGCACTCCCGAGAACAGCGATGGCAGGGACTGGGAAACGGTGGTGGAGATATTTTCAATGTCGTTGGTCATGCGGCTCATCACATCGCCGTGGGAATGGGTATCCAGATAACGTATTGGCAGTTCCACGATTTTTCCGAACAGCTCTTCCCGCATCCGTCTGACCACATTCTGACTGAGCCTTGCGCTGCACAATCCCTGAAGCAGCCCGCAGATGCTGTAAAGCAGATAGACGGATAGCATCAACGTCAGCGTATGGGAAAGAATGCCCTGTTTTTCCCCCGCGATGATGTCTACGGCCCCGCTCTGCAGGCTCGGTGCCAGAATGCCGCACACGGTACCGGACAGCACAACCGCCAGCATCCCTGCAACCAGCTTTTTTTCCTTCACAAAATACACCGCAATCCGCCTGACTGTGGCCCCGATATTGTCGGCATGTTCCGGCTCCGCAAAGTGTTCCCGCCGGTTCATCATTCCCGGAATATTGCGCTCGGCAAGTCTGGAATCCTGTTCCTTGCTCATGCTCCCTTCGCCTCCTCTCCCATCTGGGAATGCCAGATATCCCGATAAGCCCGGCAGGTTTCCACCAGTTCCTCATGGGTGCCGCAGGCCAGGATACCGCCGTTTTCCAGTACGATTATCCTGTCTGCCGTGCGCACGGAGGCAATCCTCTGGGCTATGATGATTTTGGTGCTATCAGGGCGGGACTCTTTTAACGCCCGGTATAAATCCGCTTCCGTTTTCAGGTCAAGGGCGCTGGTGGAATCGTCAAAAATAAAGATTTCCGCAGGCTTTAAGACTGCCCTGGCAACGGAAATCCGCTGCTTCTGGCCTCCGGACAGGCTCATGCCCCGCTCTGCCACCATTGTATCGTACCCGTTTCCAAGGGAAGAAATAAAACTGTCCGCCTGCGCAATGGATGCTGCGGATGCAAGCGACATGCTATCCGCTCCCGGCAGCCCCCAGGCAATATTATCCTCCACCGTCATGCCAAACAGCTCGCTTTTCTGCATGGCTATGGCTATTTTCTCCCGGAGCGCCCGCTGCCGGTATTCCCTGACATCAATTCCATCCACCAGAACCGCACCGGAATCCGCATCATAAAACCGCATCATCAGTCCGGCCAGTGTAGTCTTTCCGCATCCGGTGGCCCCAATGACCGCCACTGTTTCCCCTCTGTGTATCTTCAGATTGATATGGGATAGCACGTTTCGGGCGCTTCCCGGATAGGCGAAGGAAACGTCACGGAATTCGATTTCCCCCTGTGTCTGCGCTGCCCCGTCAAAAGAGCCGTCTTTCAGTTCCGGCACGCTTTCCAGCGCCTCTTTTACACGTTTCCATGAGGTGAGCCCCCTGGAAATATTCTGGAACAGCATGACCAGCATCAGAATACCGTTCAGAAGCTGGGTGGTATAGGTCAGCGCCGCCATGACATTTCCCGGTGTTGCACTGCCGTTTCCCACCGAAAAAGATCCTGCAAGAAGAATGACCGTGACAGCCATGTACATAATCGCATTCGTAAGGGGATTCATGAAGGCAAAGATCACAAGGGTTTTCAGCTGCGTCCTCACCAGCTCGCCGTTCGTCTTCCCAAACCGCGTTTTTTCATAGGCTTCCCGGACGCAGGCTTTCATGATGCGGATGCCGGACACGTCTTCTTGCATGATTTCATTGATGGCATCCAAATGCGCCTGCAGCCTGGAAAACAGGGGATTTGCCCTCCATAGGCACAACCCGATCACGCCCACCAGAAACGGGAAAGCGCACAATACGATAAGCCCGAAGCCGGCATTCAGCCGGAACATGAAATATATGCTTCCGAAGGTGAGAAGCGTGGTCCGTATCAGCCCCCTGACAAACAGCGAGACGAAGTTCTGCACCTGGGTGATGTCATTGGTCACCCTTGTCACCAGAGAGCCTGTACCGAAGCGGTCCATCTGCGGGAAAGAAAAATCCATGATCCTGCGAAAACAGTCCTTTCGAATCTCATTTCCGATATTCTGGCTGGATATATGCACGAACACATTGTTGAGGGAGCCGCAAAGCCCTCCCACCAGGACGAGGCCGATCATCTGCAGCCCCAGCATCCATATCAGATGCAGGTCGGCACCGCCCCCGTTGTTGACGCCAAGGACACCGTCATCCACAATCCGGCTCATGAATCCTGGCTGCACCAGATCCATCATCACCTCACCGATCATGAACAAGCCAGCAATAATGGCAAACAACAGATATTTTCTGATATATTTCCACATGGTCAGCGCCATCCATGCCCATTTGAGGCTCCATGGTGTCCGCGGTCATCACGATGCCCATGTCCGTCATGCTGTTCTCCGTCATCCCGGTGTCCATGACCATCATGGTGCCCGCAGTTTTCCCCGTGTCCATGTCCATCCCCGTGTCCGTGGCGGTGCCCATGTTTGCATGTGGCTTCATTTTCTTTATATCGCTTTTTCCAGTCGCAACGGACTTTTTCCAAAAGTAACAACAGTTCCTGTTTTTCCTCTCCTGAAAGGCAGGAAAACATTTCCTCATGCCGCTTTCTGCGCTGCTTTAGCGCCTCTTCTGCAATTTCTCTGCCGCTGTCTGTCAGGGAGATGTCCGTCGTCCTGCGGTCAGATTCACTCTGTGTCCGGACAATCCAGCCTGAGCCTTCCAGCTTGGACAGAATCTCACTGGCTGAACCCGGCTGGATTCCCAAACGCTCCGTCAAATCCCTCTGGGTGATTGCTTCCAACCCGTTCAGTATGATTAGGATGCGCTTCTGGCTGGCCTTCCCCTCATATAGCAAGCGCATGGTATGATGCAAATCCCGCAGACTGATAATCAGATTGTCATTGATATCCGCCGCAGGATCATCGGCCGTGTACATTTCCTGATCCCGATGTTTTCCCTGCTGCTCCGGCATTTTCCCGGTGCGGCGGTATTCTTCCCCTCTGCCGCAGTGCGGCCTTTCCAGATCACAATGCCGTCCACAGCCGGGGCAAATGGTATTTTCCTGCATGAATCATCCCTCCTTTCTTTAGGTACCTTGATTATAGCACTGCAAAAAGAAATTATCAAGGTACCTACATTTATCAGGAAATACCGATTTCTCTCTTTCTCTTTGTTTCGCTGCGCTCAGTCTTTAACTGCTGTCGGCTTTTCCCGTTCAGCTGCCTGTAAGTTGACACAATGACAGAAGCGGAAATGAAAAATGTCAAAATGTCAGATACCGGCATGGAGTACAGGACTCCGTCCAGCCCATAAAAATGCGGGAGAAGGAGCGCGAACCCAACGCCGAACACGATTTCCCTGATCATGGAGAGTATGGTGGACGCAGCCGCCTTCCC
>CAJTTU010000126.1 GCA_910579325.1 uncultured Lachnospiraceae bacterium
TACCTAAAAACCAAATATTTTCTATGTAATAATTCAAATACTTATCTACATCATTTGATACCTGCATTTTTTTATCCCTCCAAGTTATTTATGGCGGTAAAATGGGGAAAAAGTTGGTAACAACACCATCTTTTATATATCCACGGAATTGCAAGCCATTGGAAGCTGTTCCTTCTATAATCCGACCTGTTATTACACCATTTTGCATGGCTTCCAGTCCCCAGTCTAACATTTGTCTATTAGAAATAATCGCTGGATCATAAATTGTTTTTGGATCTGGTATATTTTTGTATCCAATGAAATTTCCCCGCCCATCATATGCGGGTACTCTATATTGTTGAGCATAAATCCCTTCTATAGTCGGATGTGGGGTCGGGGCACCAACTTTTAAATCCTCTAATGGAAATCCTGTGCTTTCCAGCGTACTATCAAAATAATTCATATTATGCGCACCTAATACCCCTTTTTTCTTTGGTCCTATTCCATCTCCTCTTATAAAGTGATTATCAGAGGCAGTCAGTGGACCAATAAAATCATCATCACCAGGTCTTGGTATTCTACCAGTTTCGCTCTCCCCCTCTGTGGTGGCTCCAGGATTCATCTTCCCTATGGGGCATAAACCATACCCGCTCGGATCATAATACATCACCGGATTATTCGCACAGTAAGCATACAGGTTCAGGCCGTCCCCGCGGTAGGTATCCTCCTGCAGGAAACGTCCGATGGCAGGGGTATAGAACCTCGCCCGCAGATAGTACTGGACTGCGGCGCCGTCATACATCTGCCCGGTATACATTAATCGGTTGGGTATATCCCCCATCTCTTCCAGGATATTCCCAAACGCATCGTAGCGGTAGCTCTTTCGGATTTCATGGCCCTGGTCCAGAAGAAACAGTGTACTCCCCATTTCATCCTGGATGAAGTAATTCCTGTCCTTTCCGCCTCTGGTTAAGACAATCGGATTGCGTCCCCTTACATAACGGTTTTCCTCTCCTTCCCGGTTTTCCTGGGCCAGTTCGCCCCGGTCGAACAGGAAACGGATAATCTTTCCATTCTCTTCCGTTTCATAGCGCAGGCCCTCCCCGTCATATCGGTTGGACTGGAGCAGCTTCCCTATTGCGCCGTCCGCTTCCGCTGAAGCAATACTCACCTGACGGTTTGCCGCGTCATAGCTGTACTGTTTCCGCCTGGTTTTGCCCTTCTCCTCCAGCAGATTCCCCTGTCTATCATAGAGGTATCTGAGCATGTTTTCCCCGTTATGGATATGGGTAAGCTGGTTTTTGGCGTTGTAATGGTAAATCTCCGTCCCCTGTACGGATTCTTTTTTTAGGCGGTTGCCCACCAAGTCATAGGCATACTTTTCCTCTTTCCCGTCCTGCTTCTCACCGCTTTTCCTGATACAGTTGCCGTTCCCGTCATAGGCATAGTCAAAGTTCAGCAGTACCTGGCCCTGTTCCGTCACCGTCACCAGACTGGCTATATCCCCGTCGTCCTGATAGCTGTATTCCGTCTGCACACCGTTTCCATAGCGGAGTTTCCGTATCTGGCCTGCCCCGTCATAATCGTAAGCCGCCAGGACTTCATCCCTGCCCCCTGCGACTTTCTTCAAACGGTTCATTACGTCATAGGAATAGTGTATAATATTCCCCCCGCCGTCCGTCAGACGGGTCAGGTTCCGATTACTGTCATAGGCATACTTAAACAGGGTCCTGCCGGATGCGGACTTACTCTTTAACAGTCCGTTTTCTGTGTAGGCATAATGGTATGCGATTCCGCCGCCTGCCGCCTCTTTCAGCTTTCCGTCCGGATAATATGTGTACCTGTTGACAACAGGGTTTCTTCCCTTCCGATCCTCGAACCTCTGGTAGCACAGGCTGCCGTCCATGTTGTAAAGGGTGCGCTCCACATTCCCGTTTCTGTCGATATGGGTTTCCCGGCGTCCCTCCTCATCATAATAAAAATACTCATCGTTTCCTTCCTGATCCGTGATCCGACAGACCTGTCCCATACTGTTGTAGCAGTAAGTGATGGTTCCCCCGTTCGCGTCAGTGGTGCCAGTGATGTTCCCTGCGCAGTCGTAGGTATAACGCTCCACACCACCCTCCGGTGTATGGATCTCTGTTATTCTTCCCCAGTCGTCCAGAACAAAATCCGTCCGGTTGCCGTTCCCGTCTTCCACACTGGTTACATTGCCCCATATGTCATAATCCATCCGCTGGGCCGCATGATGTTTCCCCGCGTTGCCCCGTCCCCTGTAGACTGCCAGGAGATTCCCTGTCAGATTGTACTCATACTTCGTGTAAAGGGACTGGCCCTCCAGCCGCTCTTTCACGTTTCCCAGACAGTCATAGGTCCGCTCCTGCAAAACCGCCCCGTCCGGCCCGGTGATCCTGACCGCCCGGTCACGGCAGTCATAGGCGTAGCAGATGCCCTGTCCATTGTCCTGTACGGCATCATACTGCCCCGGACGCACCACCTTTGTGATCCGGTCGTTGCCGTCATAAAACAGACGGGTCGTGGCTCCGCTCTCATCCGTCAGGTGGGTCAGGCGCTGTCTGCCGTCATACCTAAACCGCCTCTCCACAGGCTGTCCCATGCTGTGGTCACGGCGCACCAGAAGGTTCCCCACAGAGTCATATCCATACTGGAAACTCCGGCAGATTCCTCCCGGTTTGTCCTGCTCCTTTTCTGCGACCACACGGTCAAGGGCATCATACTTCCACTCTTTTTCATACCCTTTGGGAGTCACCATACGCACACAGTTGCCGTTTAGGTCGTATTCATACCGGGTAACTGCCCATACTGTGCGTTTCTTGCCGCCCGGCTTCAGGAAACGCTCCTCGATTCCCTCCTGCTTCTCCGTAAGGTTGCCCAGGGCATCATACTCATAGCGGACGACCCTGTTCACATCGCCGCTGATCCGAAAACTCTCATAGGTTCTCCGGCCTAAGCTGTTATACCTGTACTCGGCCCTGGCGCCATGCGAATCTTCCACGGAAACCAGACGGTTCAATGCGTCATAGCCAAACCGTATCTCATGGGTACGCTTAGGAGTCTGACGCGCGCCGACCTTATCCAGCCCTCTTTTCTCCCGTATCTTATTGGACTCGGAATCGTACTCATACAAAGTGGCACGGTACAGAAGCTCCCCTTTGCCGTCTCCCTGCTGCTCCACCGGCTCCCACATTCCAAGCCGGTTTCCCAGAAGATCATAGGCGTAATATGTGGTGTATCCCGCCCCGTTTGTCTTTTCCACCATATGGCCGGATGCATCGTAGGTATAGGTACTCTGCATCTCCCCTTCCTCGTCCCGCACCTGCGTCAGACGGTTCATGCTGTCATAGGCATAAGTGATGCCCGGGCCGTCATCTGTATCCTTATTGTAATTTTCCGGCCTGACCTTTTTAACCAGATTTCCGTTCCCGTCATAAAAGCAACGTTCCACAGAGCCGTCGACATAGATTGTCCGGAGTTTCCGGCTGTCCGTATCGTACTCGTAACGGATTTCCTGACCGTCGGGCATCTTTTCACAGAGAATGTCTCCCGCCAGATTCCGTTCCTTTTTCCATATGTTTCCCAGGGGATCCCTGGTCTCAACCAGACGATCAAAGAAGTCATAGCGGTACAACCAGCAGTTTCCGTCTGTCCCCTGGTTGGGAGGAAACATGGCCGTCAGGTTCCCCAATTTGTCATAGGCACGGCGCAGTTCACCGCCATTTCCATCCTTTACATAGGTTGGATAGTTCTGAGGGTTATACCGTATTTCCGTGGTTCCCGCATCTGTTTTAATACAGTTTTTCCGTCCAACCGCGTCATATTCATATTCCGCCCGGTTTCCCGCGGCATCTTTAACGCAGGATGGCTCTTTCAGGAGATGTCCGTCCAGACTGTCATAGCTGTAGCTGGTGGCATGTCCCAGACTGTCGGTCATGCTGACCATCCGCCCATAGGCGTCTCTCTCATACTGATGCCGTTTCCATTCCCCCTCTCCGATTTTCTCCGACTCCTCAATAACGAACCCATTCACATCATAGGCATAACGGATTTCTTCTCCTGTATCCGCCTTCTTCTCCAGCAGTTCTCCGCGGTCATCATAACTATACTCCCACGTCTGCCCGGAAGGCAGCGTCTCCTCACACAGCCTCCCTTGGCAGTTATACCGCCGGCGGGTAATGTTCCCGTTTCTGTCTTTCTCATAAATACGGTTCGTCCACTGATCGTACCCGGTTTCTTCCCAGGTACCATCGTCATAATAAGTATGGGTCACCAGATAGTCCCTGTTGTACCGATACCGCTCCGTTCTTCCCAATCCCTCGATATAAACGGTATTCTCCCGCTTTTCCGGATCATAGGTCAACACGCTCTTGGTCCCGTCCAGATAGCGCTGCGCAATTACCCGCCCATCATCGTCATACTCATTGTCCACATAGGCATGACCGTTCTGATCAATCACCTGGGTGATGTGATGTTTCTCATCATAATGGTAAGTTGTCACGCCTTCGTCCACATGGCAGACCGCCTTCAGGCAATCCTCCTCATATTTATACCGGACAGAGCGTCCTGCCTCGTCCCTGACCTCTACAATCCGGTCTCCCTCATACCGAAAATCAAGGGCATATCCGGCAGAAGTCACGACCCGGCTGATATGTGCCTCGTGATACTGGACAGTGAGTATGCCTGAACCCTTTCCGCGCACGGATGTCAAACGTCCCATACCATCATAATCATACTGCTTTTTCTCCGGAATGTAAAGCAGGACATAAGAATCTTCTCCGTCTTCCTGTACGGATTTCCGCAACTGGTATCTGGCATCCCCCTGCCTCCTGTTTACCCATATGCCGTTCTCCAGGCTGAATCGCTCTGCGTGACCGTCCATACAGATTGCATCAATGAGCCCCTCCTTCTCCCGGATAAAAAGTCTGCTCTCCAGCCCCAGCATCCAGTTCTTCCCAAGACCGCCCACGCAGGGTATGACAGAATTGTATATCCGCTGCAGCCGGAAATGATCGTCAATCAAATCCGGTAAAAGCAAATCTGTGGCAGTAAGGCAGAAGCCTCCCGTCGCCATATTCACAGGATCAATGGAAAATGCAATATTAGTAGCCAAAGAAACCAGCAGAGACATCCTCCAGTCATATTCCTGATCGAACAATTCACTGGTAATCCAGTCCACACCCATATCAATCAGCGTTTCCACCCCAATGATCAGCGCCGGTGCATAGTTACCGGCTTTGGACAGCAATTTCCCCACAAGTTTCGACCCTTGTCCAAGCCAGGCCACTCCCAGACCGACCACCGCTCCTATCCCCGCACTGATTGCTGCCGTTGCAAATGTCTCCAGGTACATCTCCCAACTGGCATCCAGATAGCCATCCGACATGTCCTGCAGGTTCAGAGTCATCACTGAGAGGCCCCCTGCCGTCATCATCTGTGCCACCACTCTCCCCATTGCAGACAATGGTTTGCTAAGAGGCGAGAGCAGCACCCCGATTCCGATCATAACGCTCCCATACATAACGGTTTCAAACATTTGTTGATTACCGCCACAGACAGTATCCCGGACCATATTAAAGGATTGCGAAAAATCTCCGTCGCTTATCTTGGCTGCGTCCTGCGCTCCTTCAGCCGCCAATGCATATCCACAGGTATATGCCGTCAGTCCAGCCCCAAAAAGAACCAGCGCCGCTCCTCCCGTAACTACAGTCCCCACACCCGCAAGGCAAAGCAGACCAATGCCTGCCACTATGGTGCCTACCGTTATTTTCCCTTTTGACTCGTTTTCCCTTACTGCAAAAACCTCGGCGTTATGGGCCTCTCTCTGGGCGGCATCTTCTTTTCTCAGTTCTGCATCCGAATACTGAATGCTGGGAGGATCTATCCGGGTGGGCTCATAGAGTATGTTTTTGACCGCCACCAGCCAAATATTGTCGCCTTCATCAATCATGATCCCCCGATCCTCTTCTAAATTCACCTCCTCTTCCCCACAAATAATTTTACCTATAATAACTACTCCTGTTTCCGACTGCAAAATCGTATTTTGGGGAATGATTTCCTGCATCTCATCATCGACCATGACCATCCCCTTGCCTATATTCATTTGATTTTGTGCGCACAGAGAAATATCATCTGCCTCCATGTGCAGACTCCCATCATTAGATAGGGTAAAACAGGATACCTTTGATATGGAGGAAAAAGTAATTCCGGTATCCGTAAACTCCATCGCCTCGCCTGTCGCTGTGGAGAAGGATTTGTCGCTTACGGCTCCTTTCGCAGAGACAGAGCCGGAGCCGCCCCCTTTCCGCATGGCCTGTACTGCAATTCCGCTTGTTTCATCCCAGTTTTGAAAATAGATATGTACAATACTCCCCGGTTCCGGCAGGCAGTACCAGCTGGTCGTTTCTATGGCATAGGTAAAATAATAATTATTTCCTTTATGATACTTTGAATCAATATCAAATTTAACGCGAAGCCGATTCCCGCTTCGCTCCTTAATTGTAGCAGGCAGGCTGAGCCCGGATATGTTCTGGTTCCCATAATATCTGGCCTTTACTCCTTCCGCATGTTCCAAGCCATAGGAATACAAAATCTCTGCCCCTTTTACTTCCATGCATACGCTTACGATTTGGCAGGACACTTGTTTCCAGTTAACCGTTTCTCCCAGTTTGTAAGGATTCCTGTCAGAAACCAGCCAGTCCAAATTATTCTGCAGCATCATGCTCGGCGTTACATTTCCTGCATACTGCTGGTATTTCTCCATATTTTGGGAGATCTGATAACAATCAGAATCCACCTGATGCCCTTGATCTATTTTAGGAATTCCAAAGTAAATCTGTCCTGACTCCCCGGCAGGCTCCTCCATAATATATGTTTCAAAATGGGATGCTAACCGACATAGAAATTCCCAGTCCGTTTCATCGTATTGCAGTAAAAACCCTGGTATTTTGACATCGGTATCGACTTCGCTCTTCCACAAAGCGTTAGGATAGACAGATAATACCTGGCGGATCACATCATTATAAGTGTAGTCCATATTTTGAAAAGTTCTGCGGCGCTTTACAATGTCCCATTCCCGTGTCATAGATAATGCTGCCAGTTTTATGGTCATCTGCCCGTTTTCATAGGTAATGCCCGCTTCCATGACCCGACCGGTAAAAAACGGCTCTTTTTCATACTCCCTGTATCCGGCCTGTATGATCTCATGCTCCATTGGTTGATTTATGAATTTTTGCCGCTCTTCATCTTCGCATATGGCTACAACCCGCAGACTGGCATGGCAGTTCATGCCTGCTTCCATCCTTACATCCACAATTTGGACAATAGCATATGGTAATTCAACCCATATAGACTGATAAATGTTTCTCATACTGGTCTCCTTTATCCGTTCTGTCCGTTATCAATGATTCTTATGACACCACCATAATCACATACCAGGGTGGCCGGCTGAATCAATAGAAAGATAAGGAAACTGGTGAGTAAACTAACGGACGGGAAGATTGTGCTTTCGGATGGCATAAAAACTGGCTTTGCAGAGAGTTCTCTGCCAAAATAGAAAAAGAGAAGAAAAAATCCTGAAAAGGCTGATGACGTCATTGGTGATGAACATGGACTTTACAAATGCATCCGTTGGCGGCAAGATCACACAGGTTCTGATCCTGGCCCCTGCCTCCAGGGAGACAATACTGTGGTCGGGAAGGGAGAAAGGGATATGCGGGAATAAAGGGGAGCCCGTTGAAAACCTATGTAAGGACCATAGTACACGACCATGATTGGACCTTCTACTGCTATAGAACCGAACACCGGGAATACACACAGTACAACATCCGCTACCTGATAAGGAGTATGCAGAATGAGATTGAGTGTCGCCCAGCGAACTAAAGTTCCTATCTCCCGCACAAAAACATCAAATTAAAATCTCAGATGTCAAATATTATCTACAAGAGCGTGCTATAGGATGCGGCACATTTCCTTCTTGACCATCCCATACCATTCCGATATAGTTTTTATGGAACAAAAAAAAGAGAAAGAACAGCACCTCCTACAGTTCGTTCTTTCTCTCGCATACCAGTGTGCCTGCCATATACGGGATCATGTCCCACTTGTGAGGCTCTGGCACCACCGACATATACTATCCTAAAAGTTGTAAAATATATACTCAAAACATCAACTGATAGTCACCCCAAGTTTTTGTAAATAAAGCTCATCGCGCGATGTGATCTCCGTAGTCCATCTGCGGCTCTTGAGCTTTTCCGATATGTCAACGCTTTCCACTGTATCAAACCATTGCAGCTGTAGATATAGAGGGGTATTGCAAAGCCATGACTTCAACTTGGATTCATTGTTCAGCACGGCTTTGGTATCATGTGCTACATTGCCGTTTTCCTTGCCCAGGCTTTTTTTGAGTTTCCGGATCTCTTCATTCAGGTACTCATAATAAC
>CAJTTU010000127.1 GCA_910579325.1 uncultured Lachnospiraceae bacterium
CCACTTGCTTGCAAATTGATATTAACCATGCCATAATAGGAACACCTGACGAAAGAAAAACAACTGAATGAGGTATTCAAACAATGAGCAAATCACAGACAGACGATGAACAGGAGCTGATCTGGCTTTTACAGACAGAGCCTCAGGAAGCCATGACCCGGATCGTAGGGCGCTATACCGGACTGATCTGGACCGTGGCCGGTCAGTATCTGGCCGACCCGGAGGACAGAAAAGATTGTGTCAGCGACACTTTCACGGAATTCTACCGCTGCCGCGGCCGGTTTAACCCGTCGAAAGGAAGCCTGACTGCCTTTCTTGGAACCATCGCCAGACGGCAGGCCATCGACCTTTACCGGAAAAATCAGCGGTTTCGAACCGGCTGTCCGAATGAAGAACCGGCCGTTTCCGGGAAAGCCTTCCAACAGACCGATCTGCGGGTGGATTTGGAACAGGCGATCGCGTCGCTAAAACCGGAAGACGCGGAAATTATACGTATGAAATATTATGGCGGTATGACGATACGGGAAATCGCCGACTCTTTACAGCTTCCCTATGAAACCGTAAAAAAGCGGCATCAGAGAGGACTTGGAAAAATGCGTCTGGCTCTGCTGGTTCTGCTCCTGATCCTGCTGGCTGTCAGCCTGTCCGCCTGCGCTTATCTGCTTTTGCGGCATTTCGGCGTTATCCCCGGCGTCGGCGTCAATCACAGCGGCGACATGGCTTTTTATATTTTGGAGGAACCGGTATCCGCGGAAACGCAGGATGTTAAGATCAGACTGGAATCCGGCGTATTATCATCGGATTCCCTGGTTCTCACACTGGTAATCGAAAAAAACGAAGAAAACGAAGAAACGGAAAATCCGGAGGATGTTCAGCCGGAGCCGAACTTTACCCTGCTTCTGGAAGACGGATCCGTTTACCCGGATATTCTCATGAACTCCCATCGGGACCTGGAATCGGAAACGGCCGGTAAAAGTCTCAAACAGCAGCAATTGATCTATGAGACAGGTCCGGCGCTGCTGACAGAATCCGGCGTCATCTGTCTGACCCTCATCCGGGAGGATGTCCGTATTCCCTTTTCTCTGACTGCGGCCAGAGAAGATCCATTAAGCGATTATCACTATGCGCTGGCCGAATACGGCGGCCTGCTGGCCATACCCTGTCTGGAGGAGGGACGTCTCTATGTCGATCTCTACCCTCTGAGCAGCGGCGGCTATCGTACGGAGCCCAGTCTGATACGGGGTCTGTACGAAACAGCGGGCGGCCCTCAGGGCTTTGTTACGATGACCGCTTCTGACGGAACAGTACATACCGGAACCTGTCTGGCTTATCATCCCCGCAGCAGCGACGCCTTTTTCCGCTGGGATTTTGGTCCTGCCGACCCTGGAGATTATGTTCTCGATATTCCTTATTTGTACCAGTCGGCGGACCTGCCGGAAGATTTCTCCATCGTTGTTTCCGACGAAGATCCGGGCATCGGACAGACGCAAAACCTGACCGGATGCGTCCTTACAGTGAAATCCTATTCCTCCCAACAGCCTGAGGGCAGTGAGTACCACCATTTTCCGCCCGATTATGAGTCTCCCGCTCTCTTACGTTTTCTTTGCTATGATGTGGAAATGGAGAATAACGACCGTATTCTCGTCGGACTGGAGGCCGGTCAAAAGGTCGAAACGGCGAACGACGGGCAACCCCATGTTTTTTTCAGCTCTGAACTGACAATGGAACAGGATGGCAATATCCATTTTCTGGGCACTGTTTTTAACATGCCTGAGGGCTACGAAAAAGGCCCGGTTGAAATACATCCGGAACCTTTAAGTCATTCGGCTTTCTATCGCTGGAATCACCCTTTTTCTCTTTCGCTGCATGTGGAGGCAGAAGAAGAAAAAAATATTGAAAAATAATGTCCCCTTTTCCCTTCCGACTGCGAATCCATTAAGAAAAGATTCTGATACCGCGTTGCTGATCATGATGATCATGAAGCAGTAACCGCCGTACGACCGGAGGAAAAGGGAAAATGGATATTCGCAGAGAAATGGAACAGCTGACCGACAGAGCCGTCTGTGTACCTGACACAGAACGGCCGGAGGTGCGCTGGCTCAAAGAACAGTTTCAGATATTTATACATATGAACGGCGTCTGCAGCAAGAAGGATGCGGACGCCCTTCTCTATGAACGCCTTTATCACAGGCCGCCCAAAAAGGCATCTGACATTCTGAAAATCCGCTACTGGCGCACGGGCCGTCATCTGCCCTCCAATTACAGGGAGTGTCTGGCTTTCGGACTGGCCCTGGAACTGGATCATGAACGGCTGCGCTTTCTGATGCAAAACTATTATGACAGCTGTGATCTGATTTTCTGGCAGGCGCCCCGCAATGCGGAGGACGCAGGCCTGCAGACAACAGGCCTTTGGATGCCCGGAAGCGGCGGGGCAGGCGAAAACAACGAAGCGTCCCCATACGCCGTCTACCACAAACGGCTGAAACGAATGACCGAACTGGTGGAGCGATATCTTTCCCAGATTTCGTCTTCACGTCTGAAACAGATGAACATCGATCCCGATGAACGCAGCCATTATATCCGGCATCTTTATTACACGGACGCCCTTCAATGCGTGTACCGGGACGATAGCCCGCCGGACTGTAACCTGATCAAACATATTTCCAGCATTAATTATGCCTCGGAACTGAAACGAAATTTAAAACTTCTGGGCTTTATTCCCCGCAAAACCATGATCCGGCACCTGTTCCTGCTGGGAATGCCGGAGCTCAGTCCGGATTTTGTAAACGAAACGCTGACCGGACTGGGTTACCTGCCCCTTCATCCGGAACATACGCTGCGCACAGGCGAACGGCTGGACGCCCTGTTGATCGGACTGCTGCAGCTTTTTGACAGAACATGGATACGCAGAAACGGAAGCGATCACACCCGGCAGATACAGGAGGCTCTGCGGATACTGGACAAGCTTCTCGCCCGGCAGGGACAGCGTCATATGCGTTTTATGCTTTTTAAAGCGCTGGAGACTTTGTAGCGGCCGGCCCGCCCGTTACTTTTCCGCGATTTTCCGCTGCGAAAAGAAAGTGTAGTGACCGCATTTTAGCGTGCCAGCAGCCACGCTAAAATGTGGTCTGCCTGCTGGAAGCCTCCTGAAGCGACCAGATCCTCAATCTCCTGCGGGCTATGCTTTATAACATTTAAAAATTCCATCTCATCCAAGGACTGCCCGGACACCCTTCTGCAGTTTGCCGCCATGAAAAGATATGCATAATTATCGGCTATGGTTGCATTGGAGGGTACCGTAAGCAGGTGACGCCACTCATCGGATTCATACCCCGTTTCCTCCAGAAGCTCCCGCTTTGCCGCTATAAGGGCATCCGTTACAGATAAATCGCCTGGTTTTCCGTATTCTCTGGCTTCTCCACATTTCCCGCTGTCCTTGCGCTCTATTCCACCTGCCGGAAATTCCGTCGTAACCTCTTTGATCCCCTGCCTGAACTGCCGGACACACAGATAATTCCCATCCTCATCCAAAGCCACAATGACCACATAATCCCTGCGGGTGTAGCTGTAAAATGGTTCATAGATACTTCCGTCCGGAAAACGATATGCGGATTTCCTGAAATCGATCCACTCATCCTGAACGATATGCTCCGTGCTGATTTCCTCCCAGGTCAGCGAGTCTTTTTCATCATCCTTTTCTTTTCTCAAATTTCTCATGCCTTTCTCAACATATCTTGAATATAGTCCATGAAGCCTCTTTCCGTTTCGATAGCCGGCGCATCTTTTATTACGAAGTATCCGGCAAAATGTGCCGGTGGCACATTTTGTCGGATTTCACAGACGGTTTCTCTCATCTCTGCCTTTTCTCTTTTTCGTACACAGCCTTCCCGCCTAACACCGTCATCTCCACCTGGATATCCCGGATCTTCTCCGGAGGAACATTTAAAATATCCTCCGACAGCACCGCCAGATCCGCCAGAAACCCAGGCTGAATCTGCCCTTTCCTATCCTCCTCAAAGGAAAGATAGGAACCGCCCCTGGTATACAGATACAGCGCTTCCTTGGCCGTCAGCTTCTCTTCCGGATGCCAGCCATCCTCCGGCATCATCTCCCCGTCGGTTCGGTTGACCGCATCGTGGATGCCCGACACCGGCGAGTAGGATTCCACCGGCCCGTCGGAACCGGCGCCCATATGGATACCGGCCTTTAAAAGGGATTTCCACCGGTACCCCCAGGGCTCCCGCTCTCCCAGACGGGAGGCTGCCAACGAATAATCAGAGATGGCAAAGCCAGGCTGAATGTCGGCTCCGATCTGGCTGGCCGCCATCCGCCGGATCAGTTCATCGTCCACAAACTGACAGTGAACTACCCGGTTGCGCAGATCCTTTCCGTCAGACCGGTAAGCCTGTTCAAAAGCGGTAACGCTCTGCTCCACCGCCCTGTCCCCGATGGCATGGCAGGCCACCTGCATTCCGGCTTTATATGCCATCAGCACCACTTCGTTCAGTTCCGGCTGGGTATAAACCGCAATGCCTCTGTTTCCGGGATCATCGCTGTAATCCTCCCGCAGGCTGGCCGTCCTGGCTCCCAGGGAGCCGTCCAGAATCAGTTTGATATTCCCGATCTTAAAATAGTCGCTGCCGTCCCCGGTGCGCAGTCCCCGCTCCAAAAATGCCTGAAGAACCTCCGGTCTGGCAGCCTGGACTTCCTCCCACACCCTTACGTTCAGCCGGCCTTCCTGCTCCAGCTCATGATAAGCACACAGAATATCCTCCAGCGCTCCGCCCTCCAGGTCATCGGTGTGCACCGAAGTAACGCCATACTGGTTCACATACCGCGCGGCGTCCACAATGGCTTCTTTTAATGCCGCGACACCCGGTTTTGGAATCCGCATCTTAAACTGATCCAGCGCCACCTCCCGCAAAACGCCGGTAATCTCCCCCTGCCCGTCCAGGTCGATGACGCCGCCGGAAAAACTGGTGTGGGCATCAAACCCCACCCTTTGAAATGCCATGGTATTCGCCGTCCCCACATGGCCGCACACCCGCTGAATCAAAATCGGATGGCAGGTGGAAATGGCATCCACAACCCGGATATCAGGCAGTACCGGCTCGGAAAACCGGTTATGGTCAAAGCCGTCTCCCAGCACCCATGCTCCCTCGGGAACCTGATGCTCTTTGATATATGCCCGTCCCGCTTCGATCAGCTCCTGTGCAGACCTCACTCCTCTGAGATCCAGGTTCCGAAAGCCCTGCCCGGTCAACAGCTGATGGCAGTGGCTGTCCTGGAAGCCCGGAACCAGGCATCTCCCATGTAAATCGACCATCCGGCAGTTTTCCTCTGCCAGCTTTAATATTTTCTTATCATCCCCCACAGCCTGTATCAGATTTCCGGATATTGCTACGGCGGAAACTTTCGTTTCCGCCGTATCGTCAGCCATGGTATGGACAATACCGTTATAAAAAATCAAATCTGCCATACCCGCTCCATCCCTTTCCGATTATTCTGCCGGACGGATGTCCTTAAAGAACATGTTCCAGAGCCATGACGGACTCATGGTATAGCCAGTGAAAGCTTTATTCATCGTCGCCTGCCTGTTGGGATAGGTAAGGAATACATAAGGCGTATCCGCATTGACCTGATCCATCACCGCAAACAGATCCTGGTTGCGGGCTGCGTCGTCCAGGCTTGCCGACTGCTTCTTGATCAGGGCATCCACCTCATCATTCTGGTATACGGCGGAATTGGAACCGCCCTCGCCTGCGTTATAGGCGGCGAACAGAGGCTCGATATTGCTGGCCACATCGGGATAATCTGCTTCCCATCCGGCCATAATCATATCATAATCCCGGTTGCCGTCCTCGTCAAATATACCGCCGAACTGGTAGCTGGTATGCTCGTCTGCGGAAACCTTCACCAGCTCCACATTAATGTTCAGTTCTTTCAGATATTCCTGAATGGCCAGCGCCATCGAGTAGCGCATGGAATCCTCGGAAATAATCATCGTGCAGTCAAAGCCTCCCGCATAATCGGACTGAGCCAGATAATTCTTCGCCTCCGTCACATCATACGTGCATGCCTCCGCTCCTTCCACGTAGCTGATCCACTCGTCGGGATTGATCGTAAACAAGGTAGCGCTGTTGGGCATGCAGCCGCCCTCCTGGCCGGCATCCTTTACGATATTGTCATGGATGGACTTCAGGTCGATGGCGGAAGCCACGGCCTTGCGCACATTTACATCGTTAAAAGGCGCCCGCTCCGTATTGAAGGCCAGGAATACGACGCCCATGGTCTCTACGTCCTGTACGTTCAGGTTTTCATCTGATTTTAAGGTATCCAGCAGGTCAGCAGGCGTATTGGCCGTAAAGTCTATCTCTCCGGTCTGCAGCGCTGTCACTCTGGTGGTATCCTCGGGGATAATCTTAAATACCAGGGTGTCCATAGCAATCGTCTGGTTCTTATCCCAATAATTTTCATTTCTTTTCAGCACGATTTCCTGGCCGCTTGTCCAGCTGTCGAACACATAGGGGCCGGTTCCCATCAGGCCGCCCTCCGCGGTGCCAAAGCTGTCCTGATTAGCCTCATAGTGAGCTTTGCTGATCACATGTCCCGCCGTGGTAGCCATGATGTACTTCCAGGATGCGGAAGCCTCTTTCAGATGTATGGTCAGCTCCCAGTCTCCGGTCTGCTCTACCGATTCCACATTGTCAAACATCCAGAGCAGGTAGGAAGCCGTGTCAGGGTTCATGATTCTCTCGATGGAGAACAGCACGTCGTCCATAGTCATAGGGCTTCCGTCAGAAAATGTAACGTCGTCCCTGATCTGATACACGTAAGTGGTGTCGTCAGTCGCCTCCCAGCTGCTGGCCAGCTGGGGAATCAGCTCATTGTTCTCATCAAAGGTGAGCAGTCCCTGGGTAATCTGGTTTACCACGGGATTTGTGGTGAAGTCATAGGCAAAAGCCGGGTCAAGCGCCACGATATCGCTGTCCAGCGCAATCGTAAAGGTGGTCTTTCCCTCTGCCTTTCCCTCTTCTTTTCCGGCATCGGCAGCTTCCGTCTGGCTCTCCCCGGCCGCTTTGGTATCCGCCGGCCTGTCATCCTTGCCGCCGCAGCCGGCCAGCAGGGAAACAGACAATGTCAGCGCCAGAAGCATGGCAAATAGTTTCTTCATGGTTTTCTCCTCCTGATTTTAATCTCTCTATGCATGAACGCAGATCCTGCGAAGCCTCATGCATACATTATTTATATCAAAGCCTTGCGGCTTGTGATTCCCGCTTTATACAAAAATCCGATTCAGAATCTTATCCCTGTTACTGCCCGGCATATATTTTCATTCCGCTGAGGCAGATCCTGCATCATTCAAGCATTATTTATTATCTTTTCACAGCGCGTTATGACAGGCAGCCAGATGATTTTCTCCCACGGCGTTAAGCTCCGGCCTCGTTTCCCGGCATTCCCCGGTACAGAACCTGCATCGGGAGGCAAAGCTGCAGCCTTTGGGCAAATCGATGGCATTAGGGATATCGCCCTCCAAAATAATCCGTTCCTTCTGCTCCTCCGGGTCAGCCTTGGGAATCGCTGACATCAGCGCCTGGGTGTAAGGATGGCGGACATTGGAAAACAGCTCCTGCGCAGGCGCCATCTCCACGATTCTGCCCAGATACATCACTGCCACCTGGTCGCAGATATGCTCCACCACGCTCATCTCATGGGAAATAAAAAGCATGGTCATCCGAAGCCGCTTCCGCAGATCCGTAATCAGGTTCAGAATCTGAGCCTGCACCGATACGTCCAGGGCAGAGACGGCTTCATCGGCCACGATAAAGCTGGGGTCTAAAATCAGCGCCCGGGCGATGGCCAGACGCTGCAGCTGCCCGCCGGAAAGCTCTCCCGGACTCCGTTCCAGCATATGCTCCGGCAGGCCAATATACTCCATAAGCTGTGAGATTTTCTCCCTCAGCTCCGACTCCTTCATCCCATATACCTTTCCCACCTCACGCAGGGCGGTTCCCAGCTTCTGCTTGGGGTTAAAGGAGGAAAAGGGATTCTGGAACACCATCTGCATATTCCGGCGGTAAGGCTTCAATTCCCTGGAATTCATAGTGGAAATATCCGTGCCGTCGAATACAATCTCCCCTTCCGTAACGGGAAACAGCCGCAGCACCGAACGCCCCAGCGTGGACTTCCCGCAGCCGCTCTCTCCCACCACGCCCATGATCTCGCCCTCGCAGACCTCAAAAGAGA
>CAJTTU010000128.1:0-2728 GCA_910579325.1 uncultured Lachnospiraceae bacterium
CGTTTTAAAGGATTTACCCGGGAATTGGCCGTAAAGGTGATTTTTTTGTGGAGTGGGGAGGCGATAATCAGCCTGCACAGCTCTTCCACCCAGTCTGCCTTGATCGTAAACGTATCGGCTTTAAAGAAAAAGGTTTTAATATGATGCTTCTCATAGCATTCCGTCATCTCGTCCAGCACGTTTTGGGGGCTTCGAAACCGCACCCGTTTGCCGGAAATCTCCGGCGACAGGCAGAAAATACAATTGGAGGGGCAGCCCCTTGAGGTGGCGATGGTAGCCATGGGTTCGTCGGTGTCCGGCCTGGTGTACAGCTTATTGTTCATCAGATGCCGTGCCGGGAAAGGCTGTCCGTCCAGCTCCTCGTCCCAGACGTGGAACTGATTTTTACAGATCGCCCCCGTTTCATCCTTATATAAAATGCTGTGGACAGCCGTGATATCGCCCTGTCCCCGCAGCGCGTAGTCGGCGACTTTATCGATGGCGAAATCCACCTCGCCGCCGATCATATAATCGACCTGGGACAGATCCAGAAGCTCTAACATGGCGTCCTCCGGGTCATAGAACAGAGCGCCTTTTAATACCACGAGGCAGCCGAAAGCCTCCTTTAACCGGTTGGCGATTTTGATATCGTCAAAAATGGTGGTGTTGGTAATGCTGAGCATAATCATGTCCGGCTTAAACCGTTCCATATCCTGGAACAGGTCTTCCTCGGTAGCTTTCTCCGTCTGGTAGTCCCGCAGCTTTACCTTATAATCTTTTTTTAACAGAACGGCGGCGGCGTAGCCTAAATCGTTGCAGGCCCGCATGGCCTGGGCGGAGCCGTCGTCCACGTTCTGCTGGCAGCGGTCCTCGCCGCGCTGAAATAAGGGTCCCGGCGGGTAGAATAATAAAATCCGGCCGGGCTTGTCCGTATGTTTTTCCATCTGGTTTAACCTCCCTGTAATTAATCCGGCAAAATATGTCGCTGTGAAGCATGTCCCATGGGTACTGGCGCATTTTGCCGGATGCTTCGCAATGATATTCGACATTGTCAATCATGGCTGGTCTGGTATGCCGACATCTTGTAATTTGTGTCAGGCCGTTTTCTCTGATCTGTTTATACATTGAACCGGAACAGAATGACATCCCCATCCTTTACCACATATTCCTTGCCTTCCAGCCCCACCAGCCCTTTTTCCTTCGCGCCTGCGTAAGTGCCGGCGTCTAAAAGATCCTGGTAGTTTACCACCTCGGCCCGGATAAAGCCCCGTTCAAAATCGGAGTGGATTTTTCCGGCGGCCTGGGGAGCCTTGGTTCCCCGCCTGATGGTCCATGCCCGTGTCTCCTGCTCTCCGGCGGTCAGGTAGCTGATCAGCCCCAGAAGCTGGTAGCTGGCTTTAATCAGTTTCTCAAGCCCGGACTCCGAAAGACCCAGGTCTTCCAGAAACAGCTTTTTTTCCTCGTCGTCCAGCTCGGCGATCTCCTGCTCGATCTGGGCACAGATGACAAAGACCTCGCTGCCTTCTTTTGCGGCAAATTCCCGTACCTGTCCCACATAGGCGTTGGAAGCGGCGTCGTCGGCCAGATCGTCTTCCGCTACATTGGCGGCATAAATCACGGGTTTTCCGGTCAGCATATTTAAAGAGTGGAGCAGGGCTTCCTCATCCTCGTCCGCAGCCTCAAAGCTTTTTGCCAGCTTTCCGTCCTCCAGATGGGCTTTCAGCCGCTCCAGAAGAGCCAATTCTTTAGCCAGCGCCTTGTCGTTGCGGGCGCCCTTGGCGGTTTTGGAGATGCGCCGTTCCAGAATCTCCAGGTCGGAGAATAAAAGCTCCAGGTTAATGGTTTCGATATCTCTGGCGGGATCTACGCTGCCGTCCACATGCACCACATTGGCATTTTCAAAGCAGCGCACCACATGTACGATGGCGTCCACCTCACGGATATTGGACAAAAACTGGTTGCCCAGCCCCTCGCCTTTGGAAGCGCCTTTTACCAGGCCGGCGATATCCACGAATTCCACCACGGCGGGGGTGGTTTTTCTGGAATGGTATAAATCCGTCAGAAGCTGTAAACGAAAGTCCGGCACGGGGACGATTCCCACGTTCGGGTCTATGGTGCAAAAGGGATAATTGGCAGATTCCGCGCCCGCTTTGGTTAGGGCGTTAAATAAGGTGCTTTTGCCTACGTTGGGCAGGCCGACGATGCCTAGTTTCATGGTATATTGATCTCCTTTTACTGCAATTTTCTTGGTTTTATAAGGTTTTCGCCTTTTGGGGGCGTTGGTTTTTTATTCTGATATTCCTGTAAAAAAGAGCCTTTATGGCTATGCTAGTATAGCATATCAAGGCTCAAAAGTAAATCGGGGAATTTCCATCTATTCATGAACTATCTGCGCTTTATCCATATCCGTACCAAATGTTGTGTCCATTCATAAGATAACATTGGCGTCGCAGGAGAACAACATATTTGCAGTGCAGGATAATGGGACGACGACGATGGCTATGATTAGTGTTCTGTCCCATTCATATTCAGGCAAGCTGCCTTGCTGATGAGAAATTATCCGGCGGTGTTTTATCAGATATGAATGAGACAGAACACTAGTCTGGATGCAAACGGTACGGGGAGGATTACGGACAGCGAACACGCATTTACACTTGAGAAGTGTGAAAAAATAGCTGACATAACATAAAACAGAAGGAAATTGACAAAAACGCAGGTATCATGCGGTCTGCAAATTTTTTTATTTAGC
>CAJTTU010000128.1:2741-8129 GCA_910579325.1 uncultured Lachnospiraceae bacterium
TGACTAAAGCATAAATTTAGACTATAATCAACTTTGGTTACAGACAAAATTAATTGCAATTAATTTTTGGAAGGAGCAGTAAAAAAACCATGAATAGAATTGGTTGAAAACGAGGAGGATTTGATCATGAATGAAAATGCAATTGTCCATAATGAGCATGTGCCATATGACCCGAATATACTGCTATATTCTCGGTGGCCTGGCACGACAAACAAAATGTTTCCCTTTATTTGTACGAATTGGATTGAGGAATCCATTTCATGGAAAAAGAGCTGTTATATCAGCACTTATTTGTCAGGCTTTTCGGTAACAAGGGTGAAGGGGCCTGATGCGGAAAAAATGATGAGTGAAACTTTTATTAATAACTTTACGCTCGAGCGTTTTCCCGTAGGAAAGGGCAAACATATTGTAGCATGCAGCAGTACAACTGGTAATATTACCGGCCATGGAGTATGTCTTAGAACAGCGGAAGATGAGTTTGTGCTGCAAGGCTCCGCATTATATCCGTTTGTTCCTGTAAAGGTAAAATTGGGAAAATATGATATTAAACAGCTTGAACCGGAGTTCCCTGACGGATTCGTATTCCAGCTTGCAGGTCCTAAATCTTTGGAAATCGTAGAGAATGTCCTGAAAGAGGATATTCATGAACTTGCGTTTAAGAGTTTTCGTCCGGCTGTGATTCTTGGGCATTCTGTCAGGATCGTTCGTATCGGTATGGGAGGCTCTCTGTCTTATGAGATTCAAGGGCACAAAGAGGATGGCCATGAAATTTATAAAGAGATTCTTCGCATCGGAAAAGCGTATGATTTGAAAAGATTGGGACACCTCACTTATATGTGCAATCATACTGAAAATGGATTTCCTCAAAACTATACGCATTTCATTCCTGCGTATGCCGAAGATCCTGAACTTGCGGATTTCTGCAAGGGCGATCGAGGTGAATTTAATGATGACACCATCCTTCGCGGAAGCATGAGCGACCAGGGAATCACGGCTTATTATGCTAATCCCATTGAAGTGGGCTGGAAACGTACTATCTGCTGGAGTAAGGAATTTCAGGGGAGAGAAGCGCTGAAACAGCTTGTGGAATCAAATATGACCAGAAGCCTTTGCACCCTGGAATGGAATCCGGAAGATATTCTAAATATTTTCCGGGCATATTATGATAAAACTCCCGGACTTCCGGATCAAATGGTCTACCCGCAGAATTTTCTGTTTGAGGGAGGCGCATTGTTCTCCGACAAGGTAATGAACGATGCGGGTGAAATGATTGGAAAATCCTCTGGAATTGTTTATACGCCATATTATAAGGCTACAATATCACAGGGCTATATTTTGCCGAAATATAATAATCCCGGTATGGAAGTAACAATTCTGTGGGGGACGGCCGGAACACGACAGATCCCTATTCGGGCGAAAGTAACGAGAACGCCGTATCTGGATCTTGACAATAATAAAGAATTTGATGTTAATTCGATTCCGAGATATAAAAAACAATAATCTATAAAAGAAAAAATGTTCGCGATTTGCAAGGAGGGGGTTTAAATGAAAAATACAGGTAATGTAAAAGAGATGTCAATACTGAAAAAGATGTTATTCCTTTTGGCGATCTTTGCGACCAATATTATAATGATGGGGGACTATTTTACATTTCCTACGTTGAATATTCTTTATGAGAAATTTGCTGATCATATCTTCTGGGTGAATTTTTTTGTTTCCGGTTCGTTTCCGATTGGTGCTATTGTTTCGCCTTTTGTGGGGAAGCTTTGCATTAAGTACAGTAAAAAAACGTTGATGGTAGCAGGCGGAATTATCGCAACGGTTCCTGCCGTTCTGTTCCTGGCTGTAGATAATATCTATTTCATGTGCCTGATGAAGACGATCTATTCTGTTGGTTATGCAATCCTTCAGGTTGTTGCCGTATCGTTTCTTACTGAGGTTTATCCCAGTGAAGAAACCCGTGCAAGCATCATGGGCTATTTTAACGCATCTGTATCTGCGTTCGGTGTCATCATGTCAACTGTTGCCGGTTATATGTCCATGGTTTCCATGGAGTTTGCGTATCGGGCGTATCTGATATTTATTCCAATTACGATTTTGTTTGTTTTTGCGTTGCCAAAGATTAAACCGGAAGCAGCTCAGAGTGTTGATACTGTCAGAGAAACCGGCGAAAAGGGTAGATTAAGTGTGGATTTTTGGTTCATGATAATTACGTTCACCGTATTTTCTGTTGCTTTAGAGATGGTTTATTACTTCCTTTCAACCTATATTGTTGAAAATGAAATTGGCGATGCAGTTTATATCGGCAATACAAATTCAATCAGAATCGCTGCATGTTTTTTTATCGCATTGGTGTTTGGTACAATGCTGAAAAAAATTGGAAAGTCGTTGATTATTATCTGTTACACATTGGCAACGATTTCTTTTGCCGTACTGGCAACCGTACCATCCGGTACAGTAGTCAGAATATTTTATACTTTGTTGGGTATGAGTTTCACGATTGCGTATGTATATGTATATACAATGGCACCTGTAATTGCGGGAAGGGGGAAACAGAGCGATGCAATAGCCATTCTGGCTGCGATGTTCTCAGCTGCGTGTTTCTTAAATACATACTGTGCTGGGTGGATTGAAAAATTATTCAATACAACAAGATTTACACCGGTACTTTGGGTATGTACGGCAATGGGAGTGATCTGTATTGTTGCGTCTGTATTTAGTGTTATAAGAACTGAGAAATCTGAGACGGAGGTACAATAATTGAAATCAAAGTTTTGGACTAAAATAGCTTTATGCTGTGCGGGATATGGTATGGTTTCTAATTCGATTGTGACACCGGCCATAACGGCAATTCAGGCATCGTTTCAGGGGATGGCCTCCTCTATGACAAAATTTATTTTGTCTGGTCCAAATCTGATTTCCATACCGGCTGCACTGCTGACAGCTATTTTAACAAGGTATATCAGCAAACGAAAATTATTGATTTTGTCGTTAGGTGTATTTTGTATTGGGGGAATTGGAGGGGCTGTTGCATGGAATCCGTTCTCTATGGCTGTCACACGGGCTTTAGACGGTGCCAGTGATGGAATTAATACAGTGGTTGCCTGTGCATTGATTGCGGAAGTGTTTAAAGATGATGAAAAAACACAAAGTCAGGTTTATGGCTGGATGAATGGGCTGACCTCCGTACTGGGAATCATTACATCGTTTGTCGCAGGTGTTCTGGCAACTATTAACTGGCGTTTTGGCTTTTTACTGAATTGTTTTGGGCTGATTTCTTTAGTGCTTGCAGTTTTATTTGTGCCGGAGACACCAGTTGAAAGTATCGGGGTCAGTAACCGGACGGAAGGCCGCAGTGAGTTAAAGAAATATATTTTTAGGCTGATTGTTAACCTGTTGGTTTTTGCGGTATTAGTTATGGTATTTGAACAGTTGGTGTTTCTTGTAGATATCATCGTTTCTGAATTGGAACTGGGAACGTCTGTTTTGTCGGGAGCCTATTCCTCACTGATCTGTATTGCAATGAGCCTGTCATATATTGTATTTGGCACAATTTACATGAAGGTGAAATATTTGATGCCAATTTTTATGCTGATGCTCTCAGGAATTGGAATGGTTATAATGTCATATTCCAGTAATGTTGTGGCCTTTGGCATATTGATTGCAGTCGTAGCCTTTGCTGCAATGACATCCGTTGCATATTATCCGGCAATTATTGCCAGGATTGTACCTTTGTCACAGGTTTCTTTCTGGATGTCGATCTATACCGTGATTATGTATAGTGTTTCCTATTTGTCTGTGTATCTACCGAACATATTTATGAACATGTTTGGAACCGCCACAATATCCGGAACTTTTTTGTATTCTGGCGGACTTTTAATCGCTGTCGGTATACTGCATATTATTTTTAATAATCAGATAAAACCTATGACGCAAACCTAAAAACAGTTTTTCGGGATGTAGAATGAATAGGGAAGAATATTATGTTAACACCAAGAGAAAATTTAATTGAAACAATTCGGGGAGGGAATCCGGATCGGTATGTTAACCAGTTTGAAGCACTTGCTTTACAATGGTGTAATCCGCTGGATACAAAACACAGCCGTCCCGAATATGGAAAAGGGCCTGTGCAAAACGCCTGGGGCGTATATTTTGAATGGCCAAAAGGAACTCCGGGAGAATTCCCGCTTCATGATCCGGAGCATATTCTGATTAAAGATATCGGGAGATGGCGGGAATATGTAAAAATGCCAGAGACGGTATTTCCTGAGGAAGTTTGGGCAGAAATTGTTGAAGCAGCCAACAAAGTTGACCGAAGTCAGCAGTTTGTAACAGCATGTATGTGGCCGGGATTATTTGAAAATTGCCATCATATGATGAGCATGGAAGAATGTATGATTAATCTGTATGAAGAACCGGAATTCATGCATGAACTGATTACATTTGTCACAGAATATGAACTTAATCTTTCGAAGGCTGTTGTTGAGCATATTCACCCGGACGCAGTGTATCGCCATGATGACTGGGGCACTCAGATATCCTCGTTTATGTCCAATGAAATGTTCAGGGAATTTTATCTGGATCCTACCAAAAAGATTTATCAATTTTGGAGAGACAATGGAGTGGAGATAGTAATCCACCATTCGGATTCATACGGGGAAAATTTGATTCCGGAAATGATTGAAGCGGGAATTGATGTCTGGCAGGGAGCGCTATCTACAAATAATCTTCCTCGTATTGCAAAGGAATACAAAGGAAAGCTGACAATTATGGGCGGAATCAATTCTGGAATCGTTGATAGACCGGACTGGAGCGCAGAGAAAATACACAATGAAGTGAATAGAATTCTGGACTGGACGGATTCAAAATATTTTATTCCGAATTGTACGCAGGGCGGTGCCGGATCTACCTTTAAAGGTGTTTATGATGAAGTAAGTAAGGCGATTGAAATATATAACCGGACAAAATATATTTAAATAAGAACAGTTGTTATTGTTGAGAAAGGATGGATATGGCAAAAGTAAAATTTAGTGAAGATGAGTTGAAAGTAATAGGAGTCTATAATCAGATAGGAACTTATTATAATACCCCATATGCAGCGGTCGAACGTTGGAATAAGCCTATCCCTGCAAAAGAGAACATGATTCGATATATAAAAGGTGAGGATTATGAATGGGTTCCTGATCTTACTTGCGATCTTGTCGATATCACTCCCGTCTGTATTCCTGACGTTGTGGCGACGGGATTTGAGGGGGGAATCGACTCTTTTGGAGTGAAATGGATTCCTGTAGAAAGCAATAAAAGCCTACCCTCTTTTGTAGATCCGGGTTTTTGCCTGTTAGTTGACATCGCGAACTGGGAATCACTTGAGTGGCCCGATGTGGATTC
>CAJTTU010000129.1 GCA_910579325.1 uncultured Lachnospiraceae bacterium
CCTAAAGTGTACGCCGAACGACGTAGTCAGATTTACGGAGGACTGACTGTTCGATTTGTTTTCATTCCGCTGAAAAAGTCAGCTTTCAGTTGACATATGTGACCGTTATTTTATAATCGCCTCTGATCTCCGCAGTTACGATCCGGTAGTCTCCTATCTGTACCGGAATTTCATCATCCACGGAATAAAATTTCCTTTCCCCCGAATCAAAAATAACAAACTCTCCGATCGGCGCATTCTCTGTCGCGGTTAAAATTTTGCGGATACATTTATCGCAAAATAAAGTTTTCATTTTGTGTATACTGACGATACCGCGCTTACGCCTTAATTCGATGGTGGTTCTTTTCTGGTCAGGGGTTCTGACGGCGGACAGTTCGGTCTGGCTGATTTCGTCATAACCGCTGGCCATATGGACGGCGCCGTAGCGGGTATCCGGCTGAAAGCCGTCCACATACACATCCATCTCATAAAATTCTCCGGTATTGGTACAGACCAGGAAAGCCTGGGCCCAGTCGTTTGCGCTGCAGGTAGGGCATAGGTCGGAGGTGTTGGGGATATAGCGGATAAAGTTGTCTTTATTCTGTCCGAAGTCGCTGTATACTAGGTCGTGGCGTATCTGCCATGAGATTTTCTCATATTCGTCATCCGTGGCGGAGGCCATGTAGGCGGCCATAGTGTTTATGAGCCGGCGGTTATGCATTCGTTCGATGGGGAGCAGCAGTAATATGGCGCAGAAACAGAGCATACCGACCTGATACAGGATTCTCCCTTTATCCATATTACCCCGTATTTTTTTGCCCCGGGTCCCCACTCTTTTCATAAAAAATAATCTCCGGTGATAACAACTGCTATAATCTCCATTATAAGAGCATAGCGGAATATTATCAAGTAGTTTTACTTAATCTCTATTTATAGAAACTACAAATGTTCTCTGATATTGGGGCATAATGAATGGGGAGATTACAGAAATAAAGGAGAAGGCAATGATTAAATTTGACAAGCTTTTTAAAACCCTTAAGGAAAACGGTATCAGCCAGTATCGGCTGTATCATCATTACGGAATCAGCAGGTCGCAGATTTATCGTCTGAAAAATAACCAGTCTGTCACTACCCACACACTGGATATACTGTTAAATATTCTGGGCGAGGGATTTACTCTTGACGATATCGCCGAATTCGTACCGGATCAGACAAACGAACATATTGAATAATCTATGGAAAAATACAGGGAAAAACTGCATTTTTCCGTGCTTGTAAGGGAATGCCGTGCGGAATTGGGTCCGGCATCTCGACGAATACTTTTTCTTGTGTTATACTTGTACGGTATGTAACCATGGAAGGAGGCATTTTTACGGGCGAACAGGATTGTATGGCAGTAAAGGAACATATTTGTGCGGGCCTGTTGGCCCATGTGGATGCGGGGAAGACCACCTTGTCGGAAGGGCTGCTGTTTTGCGGCGGCAGGATCAGGGAAAAAGGGCGGGTGGATAATCAGGACGCGTATCTGGATACGTACGCTCTGGAGCGGGCCAGAGGAATCACGATTTTTTCCAAACAGGCGGTGTTCAGAAGAGGGGAGCGGGAATATACGCTTCTGGATACGCCCGGTCATGTGGATTTTTCGCCGGAGATGGAGCGGACGATGCAGGTGCTTGATTATGCTATTCTGGTGATCAGCGCGACAGACGGTGTTCAGGGGCATACGCAGACTTTATGGAGACTTTTGAACCGGTATCAGATACCGGTATTTTTGTTTGTGAATAAAATGGACCAGCCCGGGGCAGACCGGGCCCAGGTTCTCGGGGAACTGAAAAAACGGCTGGATGAAAACTGCGTTGATTTTATGCCGGATCAGGAAGAAGATATGTTTTGGGAAAATCTGGCTGTGTGCGACGAAAAGCTGCTGGAGCGGTATCTGGAAGAAGACGTCGTGTCAGAACAGGAGATCGTGGAACTGATTAAAAAAAGAAAGGTATTTCCCTGTTATTTCGGGGCGGCTCTGAAACAGGACGGCGTGGAGGAACTGCTTTGCGGTCTGGACCGCTATGCAAAAAGTCCGGAATACCCGGAACAGTTTGCCGCCAAAGTATTTAAAATCGCCAGGGACGGGCAGGAGAACCGGCTGACATATCTGAAAGTTACCGGAGGGAAGCTTAAGGTAAAAGATGTACTGAAAGGTAAAGTTAAGGGCGGGGCCGAAACCCGGGAATGGGAGGAAAAGGCGGATCAGATCCGTATTTATTCAGGGGCGAAATATGAGACGGCGCAGGAGGTGGAGGCGGGAACGGTCTGTGCGGTTACGGGGCTGACCCATACCTTTCCGGGCCAGGGCCTGGGCGCGGAGCCGGATACGTCGTCTCCTGTGCTGGAGCCTGTCCTGAACTACCGGCTTCGGTTTCCGGAGGGCTGCAATCTCCATGATATGCTCTTAAAGCTGCGGCGGCTGGAGGAAGAGGAACCGATGTTGCGGGTTCTCTGGAACGAACAGCTTGGGGAGATTCATGTGCAGCTGATGGGGAAGGTGCAGGAGGAAATTCTGAAAAGTCAGATTCTGGAACGGTTTGGCGTGCAGGCGGAGCTGGATGCGGGCGGCATTGTGTATAAGGAGACGATTGAAGCGCCGGTGGAAGGGGTGGGTCATTATGAGCCTCTGCGCCATTATGCGGAGGTGCATTTGCGGCTGGAACCAGGCGGGACCGGAAGCGGTCTGCAATTTTTTACGGAATGCAGCGAGGACAGGCTGGATGGTCACTGGCAGCGGCTGATTCTGACTCACCTGGCGGAAAAGGCCCATGTGGGGGTGCTGACAGGCGCTCCCGTTACCGATATGAAGCTGACGCTGACGGCGGGCCGCGCCCATCTGAAGCATACGGAAGGGGGAGATTTTCGCCAGGCTACTTACCGGGCCGTGCGTCATGGTCTGAAAAAGGCGAGGAGCGTTTTGCTGGAACCTTATTATGAATTTATACTTGAGGTCCCGCAGGAGGCCGCAGGCCGGGCTATGACAGATATTCAGCGGATGAATGGAACCCTCCGGCCTCCGGAGCCGAATGGGGAGACGGCGGTTCTCACCGGCTCTGTCCCGGTGGCCTGCCTGAGGGATTATCAGATGGAACTGGCTTCTTATACGAAAGGAACCGGCCGTCTGTTTTGTACGCTGAAAGGCTATGCGCCCTGCCATAATGCGGATGAGGTGATCGAGGCCGCGGGATATGATTCGGAGCGGGATTTGGACAATCCCACCGGTTCCGTATTTTGCGTACATGGAGCCGGCGTAGCCGTAAGCTGGGAGCAGGTGGAGGAATACATGCATCTGGAGAGCACGCTGCAGACAGAGAAGGAAGAAAAGCAGGAAACGGACCGGAGCCGGAAATCAGGAAAGGACGGACCGGACAGTTATGAAAAATACCGGGCGGAAGAAAATGAATTAAAGGCGATTTTTGAGCGAACCTATGGGCCGGTGAAACGAAGACCGGTGAGTTCTGCGGAAGAATATGGGAGAGTGGAAAGCCGGGAAGAGGACCGGAAGATAACGGAGCAAAGGAGTCTTTCCCGACAGAAACCTCCTTACGGCAATACCGTGGAAGGCGCGGGGGCACACGGCCGGCGGCAGGAGGAATACCTGCTGGTGGACGGCTACAATGTGATTTTTGACTGGGAGGACCTGAGAGAGCTGGCGGAGCTTAATATCGATGCGGCCCGGGCAAAGCTGATGGATATCCTGTCAAATTATCAGGGTTATAAAAAATGTACGCTGATTCTGGTGTTTGACGCCTATAAGGTGGCCGGTTTTCAGGGTGAGGTGGACAGGTATCACAATATCTATGTGGTCTATACGAAGGAGGCGGAGACGGCGGATCAGTATATTGAAAAAACGGTTCATAAGATCGGCCGAAATCATCAGGTCACCGTGGCAACGTCAGACCGTCTGGAACAGGTTATTATTCTGGGAGCGGGAGCGCGCCGGATTTCTTCCAGGGAATTCAGGGAGGAGATCGAGGCGGTCCGGCAGCAGATCAGGGAAGAATACTGGGCCAGGAGACAGGCCCAGTCCGGGCGCAATTATCTGTTTCAGGATCTGGATGAGGAGACGGCGGATTATATGGAAGACATCCGTCTGGGACGTACAGGAGAAGCCGGGAAGCCGGCGTTCGGGCCAAAGAAGAAAAAGGGAACGTCCGCTCCCGTTTCCGGTGTGAAACGGACTGAAAGCCTGTCGGATAATGGAGAAAAGAGATGAAAAGAACGAAAAGGCTTGCACAGAACCGGTATTTTCTTTTATAATCAACAGCAGAGGAAATATGTTACTGCTGGCGGCATGCGTGCGGCGCAGAGTCCTGCAAAGCGGGATTCATATGTATCGGTATATTGAAGTTCGGAAAGGAAACAAGTGATTTATGAAAGGAATTATTTTAGCCGGGGGTTCAGGTACAAGGTTGTATCCGCTGACGAAGGTGACCTCCAAGCAGCTGCTTCCGGTGTATGACAAGCCGATGATTTACTATCCGTTGTCAGTGCTGATGGACGCGGGCATCCGGGAGATTCTGATTATCTCCACACCGGAGGATACGCCCCGTTTTGAGGAGCTTCTGGGGGACGGCGCATCCTTTGGCATCCGTTTAAGCTATCAGGTGCAGCCAAGCCCTGACGGCCTGGCTCAGGCGTTTATTATCGGCGCCGATTTTATCGGCAAGGATTCGGTGGCCATGGTGCTGGGAGACAATATTTTCCATGGAAACGGCCTGAAAAAGCAGTTGCGAAAAGCGGCGGCAAAGGAACGGGGCGCTACCGTATTCGGGTATTATGTGGATGATCCGGAGCGGTTCGGTATCGTGGAATTTGACCGGAACGGGAAAGCGGTTTCCATCGAGGAAAAGCCGGAGCATCCCAAATCCAATTACTGCGTCACCGGGCTGTATTTCTACGATAACCGGGTGGTGGAGTATGCGGGAAATCTGAAGCCTTCGGCCAGAGGGGAGCTGGAGATCACCGACCTGAACCGGATTTACCTGGAAAAAGGGGAACTGGACGTAACCCTGCTGGGACAGGGCTACACCTGGCTGGATACGGGAACCCATGATTCTCTGATGGAAGCGGGGAATTTTGTCAAGACAATCGAGACCCACCAGCACCGGAAAATCGCCTGTCTGGAAGAAATCGCTTATCTAAACGGCTGGATTACGGAACAGGAAGTGCTGGAAGCTTACGAGGTGTTAAAGAAGAACCAGTATGGCCGGTATCTGAAGGACGTGCTGGACGGAAAATATATTGATAAGCTGCACGGTTAAAGCGGCGGAATTATTAATCAGAAAAGAGGAATTGATTATGAAAATCCTGGTTACCGGAGGCGCCGGTTTTATCGGCGGCAATTTTGTTCACCATATGGTGAATCAATATCCTGAGTATCAGATTGTGAATCTGGATCTTCTGACCTATGCGGGCAATCTGGAAACGCTTGCGCCCGTGGCAGACCGGCCAAATTATCACTTTGTAAAAGGAGATATCGCGGACCGTCCCTTTATCATGAATCTGTTTGAGAAGGAGCAGTTTGATATCGTGGTGAACTTCGCCGCCGAGTCCCATGTGGACCGGTCGATTACGGACCCCGGTATTTTTGTGCAGACCAATGTGATGGGCACTCAGGTGCTTCTGGACGCTTCCAGAGCTTACGGCGTAAAGCGTTATCATCAGGTATCCACCGACGAGGTGTACGGCGATCTGCCCCTTGATCGTCCGGACTTGTTTTTCACGGAGGAAACGCCGCTGCATACTTCCAGTCCCTACAGCAGCTCCAAAGCCTCGGCGGACCTGTTTGTACTGGCTTATCACCGCACCTACGGGGTGCCTGTAACCATATCCCGGTGCAGCAACAATTACGGTCCTTATCATTTTCCGGAAAAGCTGATCCCGCTGATGATCAGCCGGGCGCTGGCCGATGAGGAGCTGCCGGTGTACGGGAAAGGGGAAAACGTCCGGGACTGGCTTCACGTAGCGGATCACTGCGAGGCCATCGACCTGATTATTCATAAAGGCCGTCCGGGAGAGATTTACAATGTAGGCGGTCACAATGAGCGCACCAACCTGGAAGTGGTAAAAACGATCCTGAAAGCGCTGAATAAGCCGGAGACGCTCATTCGTTTCGTCACCGACCGGCCCGGTCACGACATGCGATATGCCATCGATCCCGCGAAGCTGAAGGGAGAGCTGGGCTGGAAGCCGAAGTACACCTTTGACACCGGCATTCAGCAGACCATTCAGTGGTATCTGGAGCATAAAGAGTGGTGGCAGAATATTATCAGCGGCGAGTATAAAAATTACTTTGACAAAATGTATGGAAAGCGGCTGTAGAGACACGGATAAAAGACAGCGGCGGACCGGACAAGCCCCTGAACTATAAATCGAGGAGAAGAAATGGGAAAAATTAAAGTGACGCCCTGCCCGATTGAAGGGCTGTATGTGATCGAGCCCTCCGTGTTCGGCGATGAGCGGGGCTATTTTATGGAGACTTATAATCAGAACGATATGAAGGAAGCCGGCCTTTCTATGGCATTTGTCCAGGACAACCAGTCTATGTCCGTGAAAGGCGTTCTGCGGGGGTTGCATTATCAGAAGCAGTATCCCCAGGGAAAGCTGGTGCGGGTGGTGAAGGGAACGGTCTTTGATGTGGCCGTGGACCTCAGGGCCGGTTCGGATACTTACGGAAAATGGTACGGCGTGGAGCTGTCCGAGGAGAATAAAAAGCAGTTTTATATTCCGGAAGGCTTTGCCCATGGGTTCCTGGTGCTGTCCGATGTGGCGGAATTCTGCTACAAGTGCACCGATTTTTACCGTCCGGGAGACGAGGGCGGCATGATCTGGAACGATCCGGAGATCGGAATCGAATGGCCGATTCCGGAAGGTATGAGGCTGATCATCAGTGAAAAAGATCAGAAGTGGAAAGGGTTCCGGGATACGTTCAGATTTTAACGGGCGGGAATGTCGGAAAATGGTATGCGGCTTTTTGAATCCGGCAGGCATTTCTAAAAACAGGAACTGTGTCAGAAAAGAGGAAGACCATGAAATACATCGAATGCCGGATTCCGGGTGTAAAATTGTTTGAGCCTGAGCGGACTTTTGACGAGCGGGGCTGGATGATGGAATGCTACCATGCGGACGATCTCTGCTTTTTTGGTGTCAGGGAAAATTTTATTCAGGAGAATCATGCCTATACCAGACTGGCGGGAACCATAAGGGGGCTGCATTTTCAGATGCCCCCCTGCGCCCAGGCGAAGCTGGTCCGCTGTACCGCCGGAAGCAGCCTTCATGCGGCTGTGGATATCCGGCCGGACAGCGATACCTTCGGCCAGTGGATACTGGAGGAGTTGTCAGCGGTGAACGGTCATCTTTTATATATTCCCAAAGGCTTTGCTCACGGTTATCTGACAAAGACAGATCACACGGAGATACAATGGCGTCTGGATATGCCTTTCATCCCCCAGGCAGCCAGAATTCTGTATTATGCGGATCCCGCCCTGAATATCCCCTGGGGGATCGAGAATCCGATTCTGTCAGAAAAGGACGACAGGAAAAAGGCGATATCCTGGCGGAGACTGAAACGAATCCTATGAAAATCTTTAAGAAAATCTTAAATACTTTATTCGTCACATCCATATGAAATCTGGTATAATGTACGTGTATGCAATGAGCAGTGCCAAAATGTAAGATGAGAAACCGGACTGCTTGCAGGCCGGTTTCTCAGATTGCATTTTGATAGTGCGAAGCACGCGAGCCTGATGGAGCGAAGCGGAATCAGGCTTGCACTGCAGAGGTGCGGGCTTCGTCAGTGCCGGAAAGTGAAGGAAACCATTTTGGAAGAAAAAAAGCAGCCTGTGATTCAGGTGAAAAATTTGTATAAAGTATACCGGCTGGGAGATAACAAGGTATACGCTCTGCACGGAGTGGATTTTTCCATCTGCAGGGGAGAGTTCTGCGCGATCATAGGTACTTCCGGTTCCGGCAAGTCCACGCTGCTGAACATGCTGGCCGGACTGGAGAAGCCCACAAAGGGTGAGATCGTGATCGCCATGGAAGGCACCTGGGCGCCTTGGGG
>CAJTTU010000130.1 GCA_910579325.1 uncultured Lachnospiraceae bacterium
AACGCCATCCAGCCGCCATCAGGAAATTCTTATGGAGCTGGCCAGACAGCTTGCGAATTTCCTGGAAGGAAAGCAGTGCCGGGTCTATCCTGCCCCTTTTGGCGTACGCCTGTTCGAGCAGGACAATGACCGTCCGGAAGACGTGAACACGGTGGTCGAACCGGATCTTTCCGTAGTCTGTGACAGAGACAAGATTGACACCCACGGATGCAAAGGAGCGCCGGACCTGATCATGGAAGTTCTGTCTCCTTCCACCAGACGGCATGACCGGCTTGTAAAACTGAATCTGTATCAGCGCGCAGGCGTTAAGGAGTACTGGATCGTAGATCCGGAAACGCAATCCGTGCAGGTATTTTTACCGGATGCCACAGGTTCTTTCCGCATTCATGAGGACTACGGACAGGAAGACGTGGCAAAGGTTCATGCGCTTAACGGATGCTTTATTGAACTGAGCAAAGTATTTTCCGAATAAAACGACGTAAATCGGGCCAGGGAAAATCATTTCCCCCGCCCGATTTTTTTCTCTTCCAACCCGATCCCCGTCTGTGCCGGCCCGCACAGCAGTTCTCCCGTATAGCTGAACCTGGAGCCATGGCAGGGACAGTCCCAGCTCTTTTCACTGGAGTTAAACGTAAGCTGGCACCCCAGATGGGGGCATCTGGGGGATACGGGATAGAGCTTTCCCTTCTCATCCATATAGACGCCGGTTTTCTTCCCCTTCCATTCCACGATCTTCCCCTGTCCCGGCTTTAAAGCGGGAAGGCGAAAACACCGGCGCCCAGTCGGGAGAATTACCCGTAATCATGCCTGAAATCACCATTGCGGATACCATAGAGGAGGTCATGCCCCACTTCTTAAATCCGGTAGCCACATACCAGTTCTCTCTGCTCCCGGAAAATTTCCCGATATAAGGAACCTGGTCCAATGTCATACAGTCCTGTGCGGACCACTTCGCCGTTACCGCCGCTTTCGGCCACCAGGTCCTGGCCTTTAACGCCAGCTTTTTATAAGGAGATACGCCGCTCCCCATCTCCCCTGTTCTGTGTGAATACCCGCCGAACAGCAGGGCGTCTCCCGCCCTCCGGAAAGAAAAGCCCGGGCCCGGATCGACGCCCAGATACACATTTTCCGGCAGCAGCAGACCTCCCTGTCCTGATTCCTTCGTCGCCTGCGCTCCCTTCTGTTCCAATGCCAGCACATAGCTTCTCTGCTGATACATCCGCATAAAATAAAAACCGGGCACATTCACAAAGGGGTAATGACAGGCGAAAATAATATGCTCCGCCGTCACCTTTCCCCTGCTTGTATACACCTCGTACCTGTCCACATTTAACACCTGCGTATGCTCATAAATCTCCAGCTCCCCGGCCAGATTCCCCAAAAACTTCTCAGGAGAAAACCGGGCCTGTCCGCCGAATCTGACAGCTCCCTTTACCTCGAAGGGCAGCTCCGTCTCCTGTGTAAATGACGCGTTGATGCCGCAGGCCGACGCGCTGCGGGCCTCCTGCTCCATGGCCTCCCGGTCAGTCATGGAATAAATGTATGCCCCGCATTTATGAAAATCACAGTCGATGCCCCGCTCCGAGATCAGCCGTCCGTATTCCGCCACGGCCCGCTGATTTCCTTCCGCATACTGTCCGGCCCGTTCCTGTCCCAGGTTTTTGACCAATGTATGGTATATTTTTCCATGCTGGGACGTAATCTTAGCCGTAGTCCCCGCCGTCTGACCGCTGCCGATGGTGTCTGCCTCCAGAATCACAGCCCTGACGCCCGCCTGTTTCAGATAATATCCGATCAGAATGCCGCACATACCGCCGCCGATCACCACCGCGTCACGGCGGATCTCGCCGGAAAGGACAGGAAAAAAAGGGATCTTTGTATCCCGCAGCCAGAAAGAATTTTGCCTGCTGCCGCCTGCGCTTTCCTTCGGTTTCGGGTTTTTCCGTCCCTGATTTTCCTGTCCCTGAATTTTTTTCTTTTTCATATTTCCGTCCATTCAATTTCACCTCAAAAATAGGATGAACGAAATCCGGAAAAATATGCGCCGGCCGCCATACTGATATATCCGTACAGCCAGAATACAACAAAAAAGAGCATACGAATCTGAAAGCTTTTCCTTCAAATCGTATACCCTTTCTTCATATATCCGGCCTTTTACAGCGCCGGTCTTATTTGCATATCATATCTCTATGGCCAATGGCAAAACTATCTTAATTTTGTCACAGACTATATCATCTGCCACCGCAGCCTTACTCCACTTCCACGCTCCAGCCTTCCGGCCCCTGAATCTTTCCTAACTGAATACCCGTGATGGTATCATAAATCTTCTGGCTCAGCTCGCCGATCTTTCCGCCGTTGATCTGCATCACTTCGTCTTCATAGCGCAGCTCGCCTACCGGAGAGATCACCGCCGCCGTGCCGGTGCCGAAGGCTTCCTCCAGCGCCCCGCTTCTGGCCGCCGCTACCAGCTCCTCCACGTCGATCAGCCGCTCCTCCACCGGAACGCCCCACTCCCTGCACAGGCTGAGAACAGAATCTCTGGTTACGCCGGGAAGGATACTGCCGTTTAACTTAGGGGTAACGATGGTTCCGTTGATCTTGAACACAATGTTCATGGAACCCACTTCCTCGATGTATTTGCGGTGAACGCCGTCCAGCCACAGTACCTGGGAATAGCCGGCCTCGTCCGCTTTCACCTGAGAAGCCAGGCTGGCCGCGTAATTGCCGCCGGTCTTGGCCTCGCCGATGCCGCCCCGGACAGCCCGCACATACTCGTCCTCGATCCAGATCTTCACCGGATTAATGCCCTCCGGATAATAAGCGCCCACCGGGGAAAGGATAATCATCATCTTATACGTATCGGAAGGATGCACGCCCAGATGAGGATCTGTGGCGATGATAAAAGGTCTGATATACAGAGAGGTTCCCTCCTTTGTGGGAATCCAGTCCTCATCTACCTTCACAACCGCTTTCAGCGCCTGAAGGAAGTCTTCCTCGGGCACCTGAGGGATACACAGTCTCTTATTCGTATTGTTCGCTCTGGCAATATTTTTGTCAGGACGGAATAATAAAACCCGGCCGTCCGCCGCCTTATAGGCTTTCATGCCTTCGAACATTTCCTGGCCGTAATGGAATACCATGGCCGCCGGATCCAGAGAAATCGGCGCATAGGGCACAATTCTGGGATCATACCAGCCTTTTCCCGTCTCGTAATCCATCACAAACATATGGTCGGTGAACACAGCGCCGAAGGAAAGGGTATCCGGGTCCGGCTTCTGCTTGGGGTTTGGGTTTTTTTCAATTCTGATGTTCAGCATACTTGATTCCTCCTGAGGATGTATCTTAAAAAGCGCAGCCGCTTTTTTCATAACCACCGCATATTATACACGATATGGGAGGGAAATGCAATACATTAAAGCGGTGAAATCAGCGAATGAAAACATCAATTTATTTTAAGCTCTTTCTCCAACCATGCTATGACAATCCCGCAATAAGGTGAAAGACATCTCTGCTCCGTATACCGCTTATGTAATTTATTTAACACCGATAAATATGTTTCATGACTTTTGTTTTTACAAATCTTTCGAATTTCCACCTTTGTCTGAATCAGCACTCTTTTCCGATTTTCTGGTAATGAGCTTGCCGGACAGTTCAGATTCAGCGTTTTATGCACATCTTCTCTTATGTCTTTATCCGCAGACGTAATCAATCCGTCCGGCGTATAGCGAATCTTCCGTATTGAATTCACATGATATGGATTGACTGTCAGCGGCGTATTTTTTCTGTGCGCGTCACAGGTTTTGTCTTCTTCTTTTGTACCGGGCCATATGCTGTTTCCATAACAGACACCCAGCATCCTTTTAAAATTCAGGGTGTCCGCAGGATCATATTCCCCATCTTTCGGATGTCTGGCATCGAAATGTTCAATCCGCGTATCTTCCGGACGTCTGATCTGCCGCATACAATAAGCACAGAGTCCGCCCTGCTCCTCCCACAGCTGCCTGCGGATATCATCCCTGACTTCTCTAGGCAACTCTTCATAACAGGCCTGCGGACTGCTTTTCCTGTATTTTAACAGACGATCCGGCTCTTTTCCTCTATGAATCACAATCACAGCCATTCTCCCCGCATTTTCTCAAAATCAAGCGTTACTTTCGCCCCGCTGACCTCAGGATCACAAACCCCTACTATATTTTCAACCTGTCCCAGCAGTTCTTCCGCTTTTTGTATTTCTTCCCTGTCTATTGCCTGATAAAAACCGGCCAGCAGCTGTCGAACCTCTGCCGGACGCTCCCCTACCTGCATTACTTCTCTCAAAATAGAATTGGCATCCCGACCGTAGGTTTGTTCCACCGGTATGAAAATCTGCCCTCTGTCCAAAATTCGAATATTTTCCCGCTTTACGGAATGAATCACCGCCGGCGCATGAGAAGTAACCAAAAACTGCACCTGCGGAAAAACAGTCTGCAGGTCTTCCAATATAGTCTGCTGCCATTCCGGATGAAGATGCAGATCCACTTCATCGATCAAAACAATGCCCGGCGTTTTTTCAAGAACCTCCTGACCCAACTGAGGATTCAGCACTGCCATACGATAAGCAAGATCCCCTATCATACTCAATGTGTTTTTATAGCCGTCGCTCATTTCATTTAACGAAAGACGGCTGCTTTTTCCTGTCTCATCCGCAAACTCCAGCATAATCCTATGGGTATCCAGATCGAACGATACTTCTGCCCGGCTGCATTCGTTAATCCTTTTAAAACACTCACAGACTGCGTTCTCTACCGCCTTCAGCTGTGGTATTTTTTCTATTTTCCCCGTTTTCTGCTGGATCTGCAGACTTTTCAGCGTCATTTTCTCAAACCAGTTCAGCATCATTTTCTCATTGGACTCCGCCGCCATACAGTCCAGATATCCTACCTGCCGGTTAAACTTCCGCAAGGTCTGCAAATTTCTTTTCTCTTTTTTTTGAGCATAAAGACGTCCCGTTCCATAATAAGATAAAACAGGAAGCACTGTATCCATATTTCCCGCCATTACCTGGCTCTGCATCCGTTCCGCGATTTCAATCAGATCACGGGCATCCTTTACTGTCGTTTTTCCGCCGGCTGAATTTAATGAACGGATCCACCCGATTTCATCACCATTGCACCTGCCCTTTGCTGTAATCATCACCGGAAATTGATGCTGGGCATCCACTGTTCCATTCATTTCATAAAACTCATATCGGGCGTCTTCTTTCATAATACTTCTGTTAACACCGCCCTCAATTCCACATAAAAAAGTACTGGCCGCCACCGCCGCCGCATCTAATATCGTGGATTTCCCTGCTCCGTTTTTACCTACGAGCAATGTCATATGTTCTTCTAAAGATAAATTCAGTTCCCGAAAACATCTGTAATTCTGTATAAAAATTGTATCTATTTTCAAAAATATCACCTTCCTAACGCATTATATATTTTTATTATATCCGCTCACAGGCTTTCTTACAATCATAATTCTGTTTTTCAAACCAAAAGGGCAGGCAATCACTTGCCTGCCTTCGTATATTCCTCATCCTGCTTTACAAACAGATTGGTGGATTCCTGCGCAGCCTTGAACGGAATGACAAAGCCCATATTCTCTGCCATCACCGAGAAACTACATTTTTTAACAATTATTTTCGTCCGTCAGACTGGCACTGACCAGCCCGATCCGCCTGGTCCGCGCTTTTTTCCGCGCCGGCCCGGAAGATTCCTGAAAAGGCAAACTTCCTCTCATAGACGCAGAAGGTGAACTGCAGCCCGTTCCATTCCATCAGCTCGCTTTTCTTTGCCAGCTCCCATTCCGGGTCCTGGTCCAAATCAGGAAACCAGGTATCCGCCGGAAATGTCTGCCGCATCCTGGTCACATAAGCCTTCGTACAGTCTTTCAGAAAAGCCCTGTAAATCTGTTCTCCCCCGATGACAAAGACCTGATCCTCCCCATAATCCTTCACCAGCTTACGGACTTCGTCCAGGCTGTGGGCAATGATGGCGCCCTCCCGCTCAAAATCTTCATTTCTGGTCAGCACGATATTTACCCGATTTTTCAGAGGGGTTCCCCCGGGGAAGGATTCCAGGGTTTTCCTGCCCATGATCACCACTTTTCCCATGGTAGTCTCCCGGAAAAACTTCATGTCCACAGGATTTTCCACCAGAAGGTCCCCGTCCTTGCCGATGGCCCAGTCACGCCCCGTCGCTACAATTAAATACATCTCTATCCTTTCCTTTCCTCTTGCCTCATATTCTAATCTGTGGTATGATAACAGCTGTGCAAAAAAATTTTATTTATTATACTATAAATTGGCACAAATGTAAATTTAAGTTGTACGTCACAGGATTGCGGAAACAGATCAGAATTCAGACGGAGGTTGTCATGAGCCGCGCGGATCAAATATTTATAGACATGTGCAAGGATGTGCTGGAAAACGGCACGGATACAAAGGGCGAGAAGGTTCGGCCCATCTGGGAGGACGACCACAGCCCGGCCTACACGATCAAACGGTTCGGCGTGGTGAACCGCTATGATTTGTCAAAGGAATTTCCCGCCCTCACGCTGCGGAAAACCAATTTAAAGAACTGCGTGGACGAGATCCTGTGGATCTGGCAGAAAAAGTCCAACAACATCCACGAGCTGAACAGCCATATCTGGGACAGCTGGGCCGACGAGACCGGCTCCATCGGCAAGGCCTACGGCTATCAGCTGGGAGTAAAGCATCAATATAAGGAAGGTCTGTTCGACCAGGTGGACCGGGTGATCTATGATCTGAAAAACAACCCGTTCAGCCGGCGGATCATCACGAATATTTATGTACACCAGGACCTTCACGAGATGGGGTTATACCCCTGCGCCTACAGCATGACCTTTAACGTGACCCAGAAGCCGGGCCACGACAGGCTGACCCTGAACGCTCTGTTAAACCAGCGTTCCAACGACATCCTGACCGCCAACAACTGGAATGTGTGTCAATACGCCGTTCTCGTTCATATGATGGCTCAGGTGTGTAATTTTGAAGTGGGCGAATTCGTCCATATGATCGCCGACGCCCATATTTATGACCGGCATGTACCGGCGATTAAGGAACTGATTTCCCGGGAACCGCTTCCCGCCCCGGACTTCTGGATGAATCCGGAGGTAAAGGATTTCTATGAATTTACCGTGGATGATTTCCGCCTGGACAATTACCGGACCCATCCGCAGATTAAAAATATTCCCGTAGCCGTGTAAAACCAACAATAGGCCGTTACGCAAGGTATGCCTTCAGCATATGGCAGGCATGCTTCGCGGCGGCGCGTTTTACCTGATGCTTCATAACCAAAATTTCGCAAATAACAGGAGAATCAATGCGCAAAAAATCACATATCAGACTGGCACGTTTTATTGTGGCACATACCGTTTACCGTGAATTTATCCGATACAGGAAGTCTTATTACCTGGGCAGCATCCTTCCGGACTGCACCCCTTCCTTTATCACCACGAAACATAATATTGACGAAACCTTTCCGATGCTTAAAGGGGAAATTCGCAGCCTGACCCGTCACCAGAACCAGGAGGAATTTTCCGACCGGTATTTCACCCGGCATCTGGGAGAGGTGCTCCACTATCTGGCAGATTATTTTACTTATCCCCATAACAGCATCTTCACGGGAAATCTGAAAGTACATTGCTCCTATGAAAAACAGCTGAAACACCGGCTCAGGGAATTTTTAAACAGCCCGGATGCGGTAAAGACCATTTCCAGCCAAATCCGTCCGCTGAACAATACGGAGGAAATCATTGAATATATCGTGTGCAGGCACAGAGATTATCTGAAATGTGAACCCTCGGTGGAAAACGACTGCCGGTATATACTGGAAACCTGCTTTACCGTATCAGAAGCCATCGCCCGGCTGTACAGCAGACAGCCGCAGCTGGCCTTTGCCGCATAAAAAAGCCAAAAACAGCCGTCCTGTTCTCTTTGTCCGGAACTGACGGCTGTTTGAATTTTTATCGTCATTATTATTGGTATCTTTCGATCCTGCAGGTATGTTTTCTTCTGCCTGCA
>CAJTTU010000131.1 GCA_910579325.1 uncultured Lachnospiraceae bacterium
ACAAATCATCCTCCGGAATAATAGTCTGCAAAATTTGCAATAAACAGGTATAATAACAGAATTTCATCAGAAATCATTGCAAAATCATAATACTCTGCATATATAATAACAGAATATACAAATTCTATCCACCCTATATTGTGTGCATTCTTCAAAATTATTCCCATTTATGAAATATGACGCTATTTCTCCATATAGCCGTTAACTTTCCTCCGATTCTGTCATTAGCATCATCAGAAAATATGACGGGATTATAAGTTTTAGGATTTACAAAACCTTTTTTTTACGTTATCATATTATAGCAGTAAAACCTATACTGATTTTTAACGCTGCCATATAAAAAACAAATATATATTTTAACACACAACCCAGAAAACCAATCTCATCAATCATTCGGAGGAAAACCATGTACGCATTTGATGAAGTGGCGTCATTCGATCCGGAGCTGGCCCGGTCTATTACGCTGGAGATCGAACGGCAGAACAGCCACATAGAATTGATCGCATCGGAAAATTTTGTAAGCCGTGCAGTGATGGCGGCCATGGGCAGCCCGCTGACCAATAAATACGCGGAAGGCTATCCGGGAAACCGTTACTACGGCGGCTGCCAGTGCGTGGACATCGCGGAAAACCTGGCCATCGAGCGGGCCAAAGAGCTGTTTGGCTGCGACTATGCCAACGTCCAGCCCCATGCCGGCGCCCAGGCCAATATGGCGGCCTTCTTCGCCATGCTGGAACCGGGAGATAAGGTGATGGGCATGAGCCTGGCCCACGGCGGGCATTTAAGCCACGGAAGCCCGGTAAACCTGTCCGGCAAATATTTTAATATCATTCCTTACGGCGTAAAGGACGACGGCTATATCGACTATGACCAGGTGAGGGACATTGCCTTACAGGCGAAGCCGAGGTTGATCGTGGCCGGCGCCAGCGCCTACCCCAGAAAAATCGACTTTAAAAAGTTCCGGGAAATCGCCGACGAGGCAGGAGCATACCTGATGGTGGATATGGCCCATATCGCCGGTCTTGTAGCGGCGGGGCAGCACGAAAGTCCGATCCCTTACGCCCATGTCACCACCACCACGACCCACAAAACGCTGCGGGGACCAAGAGGCGGCATGATTCTTTCAGGCGCCGAGGCCAATGAGCAGTTTAACTTTAACAAGGCTGTCTTCCCCGGCATCCAGGGCGGCCCGCTGATGCATGTGATCGCCGCGAAGGCCGTGGCCTTAAAAGAAGCGCTGCTGCCGGAATTTAAAACCTATCAGGCCCAGATCGTGAAAAATTCCAAGGCGCTGGCAAAGGCGCTGATCGCCAGAGGCTTCGACCTGGTATCCGGCGGAACGGACAATCACCTGATCCTGGTGGATTTGAGAAGCAAGCAGGTAACTGGCAAGGCGGCGGAAAAGCTGTTAGACCTGGCCAATATCACCTGCAACAAAAACGCCATCCCCAACGACCCGGAAAAGCCTTCGATCACCAGCGGCATCCGTCTGGGCACCGCCGCCGTTACCACAAGAGGCATGGTGGAAGAAGATATGGACGATATAGCCGAAGCGATCCGTCTGGTCGTAGAAGGCGCCCAGCATAACCAGCGGCAGGCCTTTAAGCTGGTGGAGCAGCTGACGGAGAAGTATCCGCTGTATGATTAAACGGGAAATTATTATCCTGTATCTTTGCAAAGTACAGACCAACTTTTTATAGTTGGATACTCCATAATCCGAAACAATGTGTCCGCAGTATATTTTGCAGATCGGATTTTTACAATAAAAGACAGTCAGGACGACATACTATGTTATCCTGGCTGTCTTTTCTGATCTGGTTTTCAGTTATATAATCTCTTTACTTCTCATCCCTGTAATAATTAATCAAACACCCGGCCAATATAATCTTCCGCTCATCGTCGGTTAAATCGCCGATCCGCAGCGTAAATTCCTTCAGCCCGTCCTTCACCACATAAGCCTTCACCTGGCTCTGCTTTTCCTGAATAGCCGTCCGGATTCCGGGAATGAATACAAAATCTTCCAGCCCAAAAGGCAGTCCCTCATCCGACTGTTCCTCATCCAAAAGGAACGGAATCATCCCCCAGTTAATCAAATTGGAACGATACCGCTTCGTGGCATACTCCCTGGCAATATTCGCCCAGCCGCCCAGCACCTTCTGGCAGGAGGCGGCCTGCTCCCTGGCGGAGCCGTCGCCCGGCTTCACCGCGAAGATGGTGCTGCCAATGCCGGTTTCTCTGGCTTTCAGCTCCGGATACGCCGCTTTAATCGTCTCAAACGCCTTCTCCACAGCCTCATTTTTATGCATCGGGCAGGCGCCGGTTCGCCGGATCTCCTCCACGCCCCGCATCTCCTTTGCCCGTCCCACATATTCAGGGTCTTTCCTGGACAGTGTAAATTCTGCCAGCCCCAGCGGATTAGACCGGTAAGAAGAAGTCTCTCCGGAAGGAATCAGCTCGTCGGTAGTAGTCACCGGATCATGAATCACCGATACCACCCGCAGCAGCAAGTCTTCCGTCAGCCCGGCCATGGAAGGCCAGTCCTTGATATTGGGGCCAAACTGAATCTCCACCTCCGGATGCGCCTCTCCCTTACTGTCGTAAATTCTGTTTTCATAGATAGTTTTGTCGAAATAGTATTTCGGATTGCCAAAGCTGGTATCCAGGTCGGTAGCCGCCGTCAGGAATCCCCGGTTCGCCGCCGTGGCCGCTATAGAGCGGGCATCCATCAGTGCAACCGAAGAAATCTGGCCGCTCTGCAGCTTGGAGCCTTCCCGGTTGGGGAAATTCCTGGTGGAATGGCGGATACTGAACCCGTTATTGGAAGGCGTATCCCCCGCGCCAAAGCAAGGGCCGCAGAACGCGGTCTTCAGCACTGCTCCGGTAGCCAGCAGCTTCGCCGCCGCGCCGTTTTTAATCAGATCCATATAGATCGGCGTGCTGGCCGGATACACGCTCAGCGTAAACTTGCCGCTGCCGGTACTCTTCCCGTCCAGAATATCCGCCGCCGCGCAGATATTCTCAAAGCCGCCGCCGGCGCAGCCGGCGATAATGCCCTGCTCCACATACAGGTTCCCGTCCACTACCTTATCCTTCAGGCTGAACTCCACCGCATCGCCCAGGCTCACCCTGGCCTTTTTCTCCACATCGTTCAGGATATCGCCCAGATTTGCTTTCAGTTCTTCAATCGTATAAGTATTGCTGGGATGGAACGGCATGGCGATCATCGGTTTCACCTGATCCAGCTCTACCAGGATCATGCCGTCATAATAAGCCACCTTGCCGGGTTTCAGTTCTTTATAGGCATCTTCCCTGCCATGAATAGACAGATAATCCTTTACGCTCTCATCCGTCGTCCAGATCGAAGACAGGCAGGTGGTTTCCGTGGTCATCACATCGATGCCGATCCGGAAGTCCATGCTCAGATTCGCCACGCCGGGACCCACAAATTCCATCACCTTATTGTTCACATAGCCGTTAGCAAACACCGCGCCGATGATGGCCAGCGCCACATCCTGCGGCCCTACCCCCGGCTCCGGCTTTCCGGTCAGGTAGACGCCCACCACGCCCGGCATATTTACATCATAAGTACGTCCTAAAAGCTGCTTTGCCAGCTCGCCGCCGCCCTCGCCGATGGCCATGGTGCCAAGGGCGCCGTAACGGGTATGGCTGTCGGAGCCAAGGATCATCTTCCCGCAGCCCGCCATCATCTCCCGGGCATACTGATGAATGACCGCCTGGTGAGGAGGCACATAAACGCCGCCGTACTTCTGGGCGCAGGTAAGTCCGAACATATGATCGTCCTCATTGATCGTGCCGCCTACGGCGCACAGGCTGTTGTGACAGTTGGTCAGCACATAGGGAATCGGGAATTTCTGAAGCCCGCTGGCCCTGGCCGTCTGGATAATGCCCACATAAGTGATATCATGAGAGATCAGGCAGTCGAACTTCACCTTTAACTTTTCCGGATTCCCCGACGTATTGTGGGCCTGCAAAATCTCATATGCCATCGTAGATTTGGCCGCTTCTTCTTTCGAAGGAATTGCCTGGCCTGTTTTTGAAGAAAGGGCCTCCGCCGCGCCGGGCAGGTCTTCGACAATCTCATTGCCAGCCAGATATACGCCGTGTTTTAAAAGTTTTACCATTGTAATGCCTCCTGATCATGTAGTTTATCAAAATCTTATAGACTGTAATTTATTCTGTATGATAAGATATATTTTTCTGTCCTTAATACTATTTAAGAAGGGAGATCACGCATCTCTTCGTAATCTCCCCCCATTATGAAATAAATCTTTCTATTCGTCAAGTGCCAATTCTCAACCAAATGTCAATTGTCCGAATGCACTGTCTGAAACGTCACGCTCACCTTAAACAGATCCCCGTCCAGATACACCTGGAATTCCCCGCCGTGCAGCTCCGTCAGGTCTTTCGCGATGGACAGCCCCAGTCCGCTTCCCTCGGTGGTCCGGGCCACGTCCCCTCTGATAAACCGCTCCGTCAGCTCCTGGGCTTCAAAGTTCAGGGGGGAAGCCGAAATATTTTTCATGACAAAGGAGACCGTATTATTATAGGGAACCACCCCGATATATACCCGGGAATCCTTCATGGCATACTTCAGCGCATTCTGATACAGATTTTCCAAAATTCTCCACACACGTCGGCCGTCAGCATTGATATAAATACTGTTTTCCGGCACCGTTGTCACCATCTGCAGCCGGGCTTCCCGGAACCGAACCTGGAACTCCCCGTCGATCTGCTTTACCAGCTGGCAGAAATCGATCTTTTCCAGTTCCAGCGCCACATTGCCGGAGCTGGCCTTGGAAGCCTCCACCAGATCCTCGATCAGGTTTTTCAGCCGCTGGGATTTCTGGTCAAGCACATGGATATAATTATTTACCTTCGGATCTTGAATATTTTCCCTTTTCAGCAAATCTACATAATTAATAATAGAAGTCAGAGGCGTCTTGATATCGTGAGATACATTGGTAATCAGCTCCGTCTTCATCCGCTCGCTTTTGGTTGCCGTGCTGACCGCGGCAGAAAGGCCGTCGCCGATATGGTTAATGCCGTCCGCCAGAATACGGTCGTCGCCGGTCAGCCCTTCCAGATCGATTTTCTGTTCCAGACGTCCATGACTGATCTGTCCCACCCCGTTCAGCACCTTTTGCCGCTGTACGGCTTTTCTGAAAAGAGCAGTCAAAACCGTTCCGTAAAGAATGATCAGAACAAGCGCCGCAGCAATGATTTGAATCAGATACCGCCCTTCTCTGACCGCGCCATACGCCTTTAAGCTGGATATCATCCACCACATGGCCGGCACATGAATAACAGTCCCGATCACAAAAGCCACGATCAGTCTGGTCACCGGCTTCTGATTTTCGGAAAACAGCCGCAGAGCCTGATTCGCCTGATCCCCGGCCACTTTCAGCAGACTGTTATCCGTCAGCTTTCCGACACGCATTCTCCTGACAAAGCTCAGGCCGCCTGTCAATATAATGAAATAAGTGCCAAGCCAGCCCACAATACGGGAAACAGAGAGTGGATTCCGGCTGCTGTGAATCACCGGCAGCCAGTTCCAGAACAGGACAAGGCCGATCACTACAAGCAGCGATACTTCCCAGTACCAGAGATCCATGCCGCTTAACGCATATTTTTCTTTTCCGTCCGTCACCACTTTTCCAGTGTTAAAGATCAGCCAGACCAGAGTCGCCACGGAAAGAATCAACGCGCCGATAAAGGATGCCAGACTGCTGGTAAACAGATTTTTATAGAATGTCTGCTGTTCCCGGTCGATCCCGCCGCTCAGATCCGGGATCACGGAAACTTTAGCGGTTTCCGGTGCCGAATGAGTCGTATCCTGTGTATCCGCCGATTTTGCCGGATCAGATACATTCGATGATCCGGACGCATCAGCGCCTGATTCCTGCGCCGCAGCCTCAGACGCTTTCGCGGCCTCTTCGGATTCTTTTATAGCAGCAGCCTGCGCCCTGATGGCTTCTGACAGCGCCGCTCTGGAATCCGCCCATCCTGCCGTAATCGTGTAAACAGGCTGTGCGCTGATCTTATACATATGCGCCGTATCCGTAATTTCCGGCAGATCATAGAAACTGTACCCGGGTAAATTGGTATCTACCTCAGAATCAGGCATATTCAATACAAAATATGTGTCAAGCTTCGTATAATCGATAGGCTGCTCATGATTTGTCACCACCACGCCCGCCGGGCCATCGTCGATATGATAAGCAATTGTGAAAAATAATCCGTTATCCTTCTCCGTAAACTTTTCTTTCAGCTCAAGATACCGCTCCATCCGCTCATTAAATAAATTGGTGATTCCCACCAGTTTATTCTCATAAGCCACCGGTGCTCCCGGTTTGTCTTTCAAATCAAAGGTCAGATCAAAAGAACACCAGGTTACCTTCAATAACGTATCCCAGTAATAATCGGCAAACGCATCCCCGGGCGTCTGTTTACGACCGGTGTCATAGGTTCCATATCGTTCCGTATACTGGATCAGATCGCGGACATAGTATTGAACGCCTTTCTCATCCTGCCCTATGGCGCTTACGACAACCTTATTCAGATCGATTTCGCCATCTCCGTCTTCAAATGCCCGTACATACCAGGTATATTCGATGGCTTCCTTAATCTGATTATAAAATTCCTCGCGAAAGTCTTCATCGCGATAGGAGATGTCTGCCTGACTGCCGGAAGCGGCCTTCGTCTCTTTCTCTGTCTCTGTCTCTTTATTATTCAAAGACTCTGCCTTTGTCAGCGTCTCTCTTTTATTTTCCTTCTCTTTTTCGGTCTCCTCTGCATTTGCAGGCCCATTTGTCTCCTGGAAAATTTCATAAATACTTCCCCCCGCGCCATCCACAGCATAGATCATTCCGCACAATGTCAGCGCCAGAAAAATCACCGCTATAATATGTACAGTCGTAAAGACTGTCTTTTTCCCTTTTAAATGTCTGTCTTTTTTCATTCTAAAGCCTCCACTTTATATCCGATCCCCCATACCACCTTCAAATATTTCGGTTCTTTGGGATTGATCTCAATTTTTTCCCGTATATGGCGGATATGAACCGCTACCGTGTTATCCACACCCACGGCATCCTCATTCCATATGTTTTCATAGATCTGCTCGATAGAAAATACTTTACCTTTATTTTTCAGAAGAAACAGCAGAATATTGTATTCAATCGGCGTCAGTTTAATTGGCTCGTCATCTACCGTTACCACTTTTTTATCATCATCGATACACAGCCCTCCGGACTGATATGCATTGGAGTCTTTTTCTGTCATTGCTCCCAGCTGGGTATAACGCCGCAGCTGAGACTTCACCCTGGCCACCAGCTCCAGCGGATTAAAAGGCTTGGTCAGATAATCGTCCGCCCCGATATTCAGTCCCAGAATCTTATCCGCATCCTCCGACTTCGCCGAAAGAATAATAATCGGGATGCTGTTATTCTCCCTGATTTTCAGCGTAGCCCTGATCCCGTTCAGCTTCGGCATCATCACGTCGATAATCAGCAGGTTGACATCTTCCTTCTTCAAAATATCGAGGGCTTCCATGCCGTCATAGGCTTTCAGCACCTCATACCCTTCCTGGATCAGGTAAATTTCTATGGCTTCCACGATTTCTTTATCATCATCACATACTAAAATTTTAAACATATTCATCACCTCTTTTCCATTATAACACAGTTTCCCTGCGAATGGGCATGTATTACATGATGTGCTTTCAGACACACTTTCTGGCTTTTGGACGCTTTTGGTATTCTTTATCTCTTTTAATACATTTAGTTTAACAGGGGAATTTTAAATTGAGGAAGGGAAATTATTAAGGATTCATGAATTTATGAAAAGATTCTATATGAAATTAAAAAGGATTTTGATAAAGAAATTTTGTTGACATCACTTATTTAAACCGTATAATGAAATTATAAATAACAAAATTTTTCCTGTTCGACCGACAGATATTATCGAAAAGAGGGT
>CAJTTU010000132.1 GCA_910579325.1 uncultured Lachnospiraceae bacterium
GGAACTGGCGCTCTCCCTTACTTCCCCTTATCATCAGGATACCGATGGTAATAACGGCAATCAGATAAGCAGCGTCAAACAGTGTTTCTACGATTGCTTGCATAGTTTATTCTCCTTTATGCCCAGTTTTATTTTTCTAAAAACTCTTATTTCCTCCGCCACACCCCAAACAGACTTTTCTTGTAATGTTTCAGTGCCTCCGCCGCAGGCCCATAGTTTCCTGCCCCTTTCAGATACTCCACGCCTTTTCCAATGTCCTCCCGCACACCGATTCCCTCAGCATACATCATTCCCAGTCCATAACTTTTATAGGGCGAATTTTTGCTTCTCTCCAGAAACGCTTTTCCCTTCTCCGGGTTCTGCAGACAGCCGTATCCCAATAGATAGCAGATCCCCAGCAAATCATATTTGAAATATTCCGGCTCCTTATCCTTCTCCAGCCATTGAACCGCCCGCGCATAGTCCACAGCCGTACCCCAGCCGTGGAAATACATGACCCCCAGCTGGCGGCATGCGTAACTGTCGTTGCCATGGCCGGCGGTTTTTTCGTAACACTGGAGCGCATAGGATAGATTCCGCTCCACTGCCTTGCCGTCCCAATAAATATCCCCTATAATATGCCAGCTCCACAAATGTCCTGCCTCCGCCGCCTTCAGCGCCCAGGGGAGGGCTTCTTTGTGCTTTTCCTCTGTGTATGCCAGGTGATTGGCGTAGGCGTACATCCACTCCGGATAACCCATCTCCGCGCCCTGGCGCATAATTGGCACCGCCTTTTCCGGCTCCGGCTGAATGTAATCTCCCCGGCCATACTGGTAATAATGGCAGTAATTCCGTCCCGCCAGGATCATTCCCCCGGAAAATGCCTTTTCAAACCAAGGGATACTCTGTTCCATTGCCTGCCGTTTCCAGGCATTCCAGGCCTTCTTATTTGCAAATTCGCTTTCCTTGCGATCCTCAATCTCTATAATGTCCAGAAAATAATAGGTGTTCCCGATCATGTACTGACAGAATGCACAGCCGTTTTTCGCTTTCTCATAGATTACCTCCCATGCCTCTTTTATGTTGCCAAAAGGCATGAACTCCCGCATCTCCGGTGTCAGCATATCCATACGGAGCGCCCCCAGAACCGCAGCGGCACTGCCCAGGGAGATTGCCTGACGGAGCATGGCATAGGCTGCCGCCTCATTTTCCTCAAAGGGGTGATATTCCCAGCTATAACAGGAGCCGGAAAAGCAACGGGAGAGAAAATAGCAGGCATCCCCATCGTCTTCCTTTGCCGCAAGCAATAATGCATCCGCTGCCGCCTTTGCCTTTTCGTTGTCACAACAATAATAAAGATCCTCAATGGCCTTATCCACCACATCGTTAAAATACTTTTCCATACTTTTGCCCCTTCTTTTTAAAATACCTCCTGAACAGCTTGCCCGCACTTAATCCCCTCTGACAAAACTATAATATATGAAATTATATCATTGTCTGTTGAAATCCACAACCAGGATGGTTATATTACCGCTTCGTTCTTTGTCACATCTGCACATTCGTATGCTGAACTGATATTCATATCTTTCAAAAAATCATGACTTTTGGAGTACCCTCATTTATTCTACAGCCTCAATCGATTCCACAATGCTCATTCTGCTAATCTTTTTTAAAGGAATACAGGTTGCCAGAATACATGCCCCGATGGAAAGAAGCGATGCACAGGCAATGGGAACTACAGGAACTGCTGTCAGCCGAATGGTGTCCGTCGCCCCGGCCTCCACAAATACCGTACCCAGATATCCGGCGATGCTTCCAATTACCGCTGCATTCCTGCCATAATAAAACCCTTCCCACAAGAACACCCGGAACAGACTTCCCACACTCATACCCATAGCACGCTGTATCCCGATCTCCGTGATCCGGGTATGGATATTGGTGTAGACCGTATTGATAATGTTCAGGATTCCTATGAGGCCGATAAACAGAATCAGTCCCCAGGCCAGCAGCCGAATCTGGGCTTCGCTTTCCTCAAACTGACGGTCCGTCTGTTCATAGGATACTGTAACTGTTCCCGGTATCCGCCTGCCAAGCGCTTCCAGCGCCTGATCAAAAGCGATTCGGTCGGCGCCTTCCTTCAATTCCGGACGCAGTTCCGCATAGGTGTCCGTTCCTGTAAGGCCGGAGTAAATCCGGTCACTGACCAGAACCTGAACGCCATTTATAAATCCACTGTTGCCCACACTGAAATAGCCATCATAGCCGCTCATGGACAGCAGTACCGGCAGCTTTTTCCCGGATACGGTAATCTCGCTTCCTTCCTCCACATGGGTCGTGCCAAAGGCTACCCCATCGATTTCCATGGGGATGGGATTGCGTACTACGCACCCTTCTCCTGCTTTCAGCATATCAAGCTGCCCTTTCGTCAGCCTGGAAGCGAATTTATGATCCATCCAGCAGTCATTAAACCCAAAGATCTGAAAAGATTCGCTAACCCCCAGCATAATATCAGTTTCAATCCCTATGGGCCGGTTCTTTTCATCCAAGTCATAGAGGGAAAACTGCTGCGCCGCCACATAATCCACATCTTCTTCCAATTCCAGCGCTTTCAGTTCCTCCGGTGAGATACCTTCGTACTGATTGACGATGGAATAATCCCCCAGGTGTTCTGATAACGAGCCGGATACACTAAGCAGAGACAGAAAACTCTGCAGCGTGATAAAGACGGTAATGCTCATGACCAAGGACAAGACGGTTACTGCTGTCCGCCCCTTGCTGCGGCTTAGATTCAGTTTGGCATAATACCGTTCAAAATTCCGAATCTTTTTGATGTTCCGATTCCTGCGCTTTACCCTCACGCCGATTCCTGACATGGCTGTGACCGGAGGCACTCTGGCCGCAAACAGAGCCACCGGAGCTGCCGCCAGAAACATAAATACCAGAGTTACAAAGGCACTGATCAACAGATATCCCCATTTTCCTGTACTGTTGGCATCTATCAAAGCCTGAAGCTGTTCCCTGCTTCCTGCCAGAAACATCTCCGGTGAAAGCTGGTTTAATGCCGCGGTCAGAATTCCCTTCGCGGAAAGGCAGCCAAAAAGCAGGCCAAGGGGAATCCCTGCCATGCACAGCAGCAATACCTCTGCAGCAACCACACAATACAGCTGTGTTTTCTCCGCACCAAGGGCTCTGAGCGTGCCGTACTGCCCTAGCCGCCTGGAAACAGCGATTTTCATAATATTATAAACCACCAGCCCGGCCGCCAACAGAATCAGGGCAGTGACCAATACCCCCACAAACGCCAGCCAGGAAAAACCGGCATCATCCACGGCCAGCTCCGAATCAGCCGCTTCCGAATCATAAGAAATGCCAAGGGCATTCAAAAGAGGGATATTATAAAGAGTATCCAGTTCATGTATTTCCAGCCTTTCGCAGAGTTCATCCATCACAGCCTGAAAGTTTCTTCTCTCTTCTGTACGGATATCCATATTATAATAAAGATACTCCGGCGGAAGAACCTCCTCTGCCGTTCCCTGCCCCGCAAGCCCCAGGATATGGCCTCCGGTATAATTCAGAAAATTACTCTCCGTAATCCCTACCAAAGTAAACTCCGCCGTATATTCATAGGCATCTACTATGATTCCATGGCGCAGAGCCTTCGAGAAAGAAAGTCTTATTTTATCCCCTATTTTCCCATCAAATCCCAGAAACTGCAAAGCATCTTCCGGCAAGGCCAGTTCCATGGGATCTTTGGGCAGCCTTCCTTCCGCAAGACGGGAATATGTGGGTCTCGTGGCTATCCCACCGTTCCAATATTCCACCAGATCCAAAGAAAGCTGGTCATTCAGTTTTTGATCTCCCAGCGAAACAAAGCGTCCTGCATAAGACAAGCGGGGATCATCTTCCAGTATCTGTGCCTTTTCTTCCGTAAGCTGTACAAAGGTTGCGTAACGGTTCCCGCCGATAGCAACTGCCTGCTGCTGGCGCATGGCAGAGAGGACACCTACGGACTGTCCTGCCGCAGTGGTCATCATAGCAGACAAAATCACCGCAATAAAAATTAGAAAAGAAGTCAGTTTCTGTGAATGTACTTCCTTAAGAGCCAGTGCACGATAACTTTTCATCTTAAGCTCCATTTCTGCGCAGCTTTTTGCGCCAATACACCGTCTACAATGGAAAACTGCCGGTTGGCCATTCCGGCCACACGGCTGTCGTGAGTAATGATAACTATTGTTTTTCCCATTTTCTCATGTACTTTTCCAAGTATTTCCATCACTTCCCCTCCGCTTTTACTATCCAGGTTTCCCGTTGGCTCATCGGCGAAAATTACGTCCGGCTGTGTAATCAGCGCGCGGGCGATGGCCACCCTCTGCTGCTGCCCCCCGGAAAGTTCATGGGGCAGATGGGTCAGTCTGCCGCCGATTCCAAGCAATTTTGACAATTGTTCCAGATACGCCTCATCCGGCTGCCTTTTGTCAAGGAGCAGGGGCATCAAAATATTTTCCCGCGCGGTCAGAACCGGAAGCAGATGAAACTGCTGAAATACAAAACCAATGCTTCTGCGGCGCAGTGCAGACCGTTCTCTATCAGAAAGGCTGTAAATGTCCTTATCATCATAAGTCAAACGGCCGGAAGTCGGCTGATCCAATCCGGATAACAGATGGAGCAGGGTGCTCTTCCCACTTCCTGATGGACCTGTAATCGAAATAAAGTCGCCCGGCATAATCTGAAGCGAAACCCGGTCCAGCGCTGTTACAAGGCTTTCCCCTTCCCCATAAATCTTTGAAAGTTCTTTTGCTTCAATCTTCATAAAAATACACTCTCCTTATCATTATTCAGCATCCACATAAACAATAACTGCCAAATTGATGCTGTTATGCTATAAGGAAAGTGTAACGGGTAAATCTCAAAAAACGCTCAAAGTTTTTATTTTATCTCAAAGAATACTGTGGCCGCTGCACCACCTGCCGGTCTGTTCTCCAGGCAGAGTTTTCCTCCGTGTTTCAGGCACAGCAGACTGCTGCTGTAAAGCCCCATCCCAAAATGTTCAGCATTCTCCTCCATTTTCCCAAAGGGCTTTGGCCCGCCCTTTACCAGTTCAGGAGGAAAGCCGGGACCGTCATCTGCAACCGTAAGGCACAGTATATGCTCGGCCAGCGTCAAATCAATCTCCAGTTTCCTGCAAGCAAAACGCCCTGCATTTCCGATCAGATTTTCTGCCACCGTCAAAAATATCCCATGGTCCATCCTGACCATGCCAAAATCCGGCACAGACAGTATAAGATGAAGTCCGGGCGCAAGCATGCGTGCAGTTTCTTCCAGTTCTTCCCGAAGGACAAAGACATCCGTATCACAAAGCCTCACCTGTATCTGTTCCAGCCTCTGTACGCTGCTCATGGCCTCCACATACTGTTCCACCCGCATCACATAGCGTTCCATCCTCTCCAGCGTATGTTCATCCGCCTTTCCGCTTTTCATCAGCTTTATACTTCCCTTCAGGACGGTGACCGGATTGCGCAGGTCGTGGGCAAAGGCCGCATTAAGCCTTTTTCGTTCCTCTGCCTGCTGCCACAGTTCCCCATTCGTTCTTAAAAGTTCTTCCCGCATTATCTCAAATGCGGCACAAAGTTTTCCCAGTTCATCCTCTGATGCCTCCGGCATGGAAAAATCCAGGTCATGATTTTGAATACGTTCGGTTCCCATTTTAAGAATCTCAATAGGGGCTTTTAATTTCAAACGATAAAAAAGAATTCCGGCAACGCCCAAGCCTCCGGCCGGAAGCAGAACCGCGGAAAACAGACGTATACCGTCCAGAAGTTCCAGCATCCGCTGCTCGTTCCGGTCAGGCTCGTCCAGTTTCGTAACCACGCCGTCAGAATCAATGGCCAAACCTCCCTGGGGATACCGATCCGCAATCCTTCCGCAGAGCAGATACACTCCCAATGTCAGCAAAAGCGCAGTTGCCAGACACAGGACGGACATCAGAAAAAAACACCGTTTCAACCCCATATTTTTCAGCCGTTCCATCGGTATCCGCACCCCCAGACAGTTTCGATATAAGCAGTAGACGTATGGGCCGCCAGCTTTGCCCGGATTTTCCGGATATGTTCCATGACCACATCGCTGCTGCCCTCCCCATCAATCCCCCATATGCTTTCATAAATATGCTCCCGGTCAAACACCTGCCCTGCATGCAGGGAAAGCAGTTCCAGGATATCAAACTCCCGCCTGGAAAATATCACCGATTCCCCGTTTACCGTCACGGTACGGGCCGTATAGTCGATGGCAAGTTCTCCAAAAAACTTAACGGCAGAAATGTTCTGCCGCCTTTCTTCCCTCCGCAGATGGGCGGCAACTCTTGCACCCAGTTCATCCAGATCAAAGGGCTTTACAATATAGTCATCCCCGCCTGCCTGAAACCCCACAATCTGATCTGCGGATTCTATACGGGCTGTCAGAAAAAGAATCGGACAGCCCACATGGTTTCGTATGTTTCGGCAGACGGAAAGGCCGTCCATGCCGGGCATATTGATATCCAGCAGAATCAGGTCCGGACGCATTTCCGCTTTTTGAATCGCTTCTTTCCCATTATAAGCAGTCAGAACATCATACTCTTCTGAAAAATAACTTCTCATCATATCCACAATTCCATGCTCATCATCCACGATCAATAATTTTCTTTTCATGCTTATCCCCATTTCTGCGCATCTTTTTGCACTTGTCAATTTGAAGAAGATACAGATTCGCTAATATCCCAGGAAATGTTCAGGCCGGTAATTTCCCGAAACGGCATATAAAATGGACGTGGCCGTTCCGAAGCCCCCGGTATTCATACCCTTCTATCTTAACTTAACGGAACTATTATTTCAAGGCTGTGTCCTACCGGGAAAGGCTTATATCTGTCTTTTTTGCTGCCTGGACATAAGCAGGTAAATCGAAAGCCAAACGACACAATGCAGCGAAAGAATCGCTATGTCTTTGCCTGCGGCGGCCATACTGCCATTTGCCAGATCCATAATTCCCTCAAAGGTGGCACTGGACGGAATCAGGTAGCAGATATATAAAACAACTTCGTTTCCTTCCACCACCAGATATTTCAGCAGCGGAATTGCCATAAACAGGATCATAATGATTTTGATGTAAACCACGCCTGCCATCAGGCCATCCGAGATGCGTCCAATAAATAATCCCATCAGGGCTGATACAAAGGCTGACAATACGATTAGCGCCAGCATGGCCACCGTTCCGGCGGAAGTGAGCCTGAAACAGAACGCCGTCGCAATAACAGAAGATAAACAGCCAAATATAAAGCCAATAAAAATTTTCTGGATCACATATTGTCTGGCTGTCATAGGCAGTATTTCATTGATCAGCGCAATCCCATCTTCCTTTTCCGTAATTATGTTCATTGCGTTAAAGGTACAGCCCATGAACATGGCAACAATCAGCGTCATTGCAACAAAAAGGTACCGGTATCCTGCCAGAACATCTGGCTGGTCTAAAATATGTATGCCCGCCTGTGCCGCTGTTTCCCGCTGCCCGTAAAGAGCCGGGAGTGTGCCTGCCATTTGCTGCCATATTGTTAATTCATCGCCGGATATAATGGTCTTAATGCCATTTCCATCCATTTCCACGCCGATCAGATTTGTAGAAGGTTCATTGATCGCCGCGATCAGTTCTTCCCTCGTCTGACAAATCGTGACAGTACCATATCTCCCAAGCCACATCTCCGTTTCCGGCGCCATATCGCCAGCAATCACACCGAAATCATATTCTCCCAGAGAAGACAGGTCTATGGAGCCGATAAAGTTCAATGCCATGGCTGCCACGATGGGAAGAAGGAATGACATAATACAGAACTTATCCTTCCTGACACTTTTTAGCTGATAAATCAATCCTTTCACTGTCACCCCTCCCTCCCCATTTCTTTGCAAAACGCCGCATCTACAATGCCAAAGAGCAGGATGACGGC
>CAJTTU010000133.1:0-1390 GCA_910579325.1 uncultured Lachnospiraceae bacterium
GGAGGGCGGACTGTTCCGCCCTTTTGGGAAACAGGAAACCCGATACAACAACAAGGAGAGTTCGGATGAAAAAGAAAATTCCCACAATTGCGCTCAGCATCATATTTTTAGCCGGTTTGTCCTTATTGCTGTATCCTTTGGTGGCAAATGAGTGGAATACCTACCGGCAGAAACGGCTTCTTACCGGCTATACGGATGCGGTATCGGAGCGGACGGTGCAGGGAGAGATGAATTTTGAACAGGAGCTTCAGGAAGCCCATGCCTACAATGAGGCCCTCAGTCCCTCGGTTCTTCCCGACGCCTTTGCGGCGGCGGAGATCAGGGGGAAGGACGGGATCGTCGACGAGACTTATATGTCCTGTCTGAATCCCACCGGCGACGGCATGATGGGCAGCGTGGAGATTCCCAAAATCAACGTCCTTCTTCCCATTTACCACACCACAGAAGAAGATGTGCTGCAAAATGCCGCGGGCCATCTGGAAGGAAGCTCCCTTCCGGTCGGCGGGGAGAATACCCATGCTGTGATCTCGGCCCATCGGGGTCTGCCCAGCGCGTCGCTGTTTACGGACCTGGATAAACTGGAGGAAGGAGATCACTTTCTCTTTCATATACTGGGCGAAACCTTAAGCTACGAGGTGGACCAGATTCTGGTGGTGGAGCCGGATAACGTGGACAGCCTGAACGTGGTAAAGGGAGAAGACCTGGCCACTCTGTTCACCTGTACGCCTTACGGCGTGAATTCCCAGCGTCTGATGGTCCGGGGCCACAGGGTTCCCTATGTGGCGGAAGAACTGGCGGATGAAAAGCTGCCCCTTGCAAATATGAGCCTGCACACCAATTACCTGCTCTGGGTAATTGTGGGCCTGGGCGTCACGGGAGCCTTTATTCTGTTTCTGGCGCTGCGGGACCGGAAGAGGGGACAGAACCAGGCTGCGGAAAGCGAGCCGGAAACAGCAAAGACAGCGGGAGCTGACAGCGGGCCGGAGGAAGAATCATGAAACGAAAATTTCTGAATATCCTGTTCGGTCTGATCTTCCTGACCGGCTTCGGCATTCTCACCTACCCCACCATCTCCGACCAGTGGAACACCTACCGGCAGAGCAGACTGATTTCCAGCTATGAGGAAGCGGTGTCTACGCTGGAGCCGGAGGACTATTCCAGAGAGTGGGAGCTGGCCAGGAGCTTTGACGACGCGCTGGTTTGCAACAACATATACGGCGACGTATTCGGAGATCTGGAGGAGGATCTGACGGGTACGGAATACTGGAAGGTGCTGAATATCGCCGGCGACGGCGTGATGGGGTATCTGTCTATCCCGAAAATCAATATAAAGCTTTCTGTTTATCACGGGACGGCGGAAGATGTGCTGCAGACCGGTGTGGGCCATTTA
>CAJTTU010000133.1:1421-7861 GCA_910579325.1 uncultured Lachnospiraceae bacterium
CAAAGCTGCCCATCGGCGGGGAGAGTACCCACAGCGTTTTGTCGGCCCACAGAGGACTGCCCAGCGCCAGACTGTTTACCGACATCGACCAGATGGAGCGGGGGGATAAATTTTATATCCATATATTAGACGACACACTGGCCTATGAGGTGGATCAGATTCTGGATATGGTAGACAAGGATGATATGGAGACGCTGGAAGGGGCCCTTCAGATCGTGCCCGGGGAGGATTATGTGACGCTGTTCACCTGTACCCCCTATGCGGTAAATTCCCACCGCCTTCTGGTGCGGGGAACCCGGGTTCCCTATAACGGGGAGGAAGAAGTGGAGAGCACCCCGGTGGATACGATGCTAAAGACGGTACGCAATTATTATATGCTGTATCTGATTCTGGGTCTGTCGGTGACCATCCTTGTGATTCTGGCGATGCGGATTCTGTTTAAGCCCCGAAAGAGGGCCGGAGACGGCGGGACGAAGCCGGAAGAAAGCGGAGGCGCCGGTCACGGAGACGAAGAAACAAAAAACCGGGCAGACCGGGGATAAGACAGAATAAATGGAGCTAAATGAAAACAGCAAAGATTTTGATCAGGGAGGGGAAGATGAAGAAAAAAACCATAAAAAGATGCGCCTGGCTGCTGGCCGTGATCACTGTGGTTTCAGCCCTGGCTTTTGGGCGCGACGCGGCGTATGGAGCGGGCGGCATTGAGACGGGGAAAAAGGATTGTTCATTGTCCTTTCAATTGCCTGAGAGCGGGGCGATTGAAAGCGGCGGCCAGACCGTGGATCAGGTGAAGGTTACTTTCAGCCAGTATTATGACGCGTTGAGAAAACTGCTGGACGGCGGGAAAATAACGCTGGATGTGGAACTGTATAAAGTGGCAGATGTGACGGTGAGCGGCAAATATGTGGCCAGGGATCCTTTCGTTTCTCTGGGCACGGGCATCAGATACCAGGTGTTGGAGGCAGATGGCGTCGGCAAAATCGTGTTTGAAGGCGATGAGGGATACGACGAATCGGTTGAAGGAAGGCCTGCCAGTCTTGAAAAAGTGAACAGCCAGACCGTAGCGGAAGAATGGGAGGCGCTGGCCAGGAAGGCTTATGCGCTGAAAAGTGGAACGCCGGAAAAGACGGCGACCTTTGTCAAAAGCGACGCTATGGAAATAACCGGTCTTGAAACAGGTATGTATCTGGTATGTGTGGGACAGGTGAAGGACGATCAGTATTTCTATGATTTTGTTCCGTTTCTGGTATCTCTGCCCGGCAATTATTATGGCCGGCCGGCCGGCGCTGCAAATCCCATTGAGGACGATACCTGGGTTTACGACGTGACCGTGGGCTTAAAGCCGGACCGTACGGACCGTTACGGGACGCTGATGATTCAGAAGCAGCTGCGCAATTTTAATCAGCTTGAGGATGTAAAATGCGGTGGAACCTTCATATTTGATGTGAAAGCGGAAAAAGAAGGCTTTGCGGGATACAGCAATGTGGTTTCCCTGGATTTTGACGAATTCGGCACGGGCGTCAAATCCGTTACCATCGGACCGGACAGGGAAAAGGCGGCTGCCAGTCCTGACAGTTATTATTTCGCACAAATCCCGGCAGGCTCCAAAGTGACGGTGACGGAGCGCTATGGCGGTTCCTCCTATCAGATTGTGGGAGCCGCGTCTCAGGTAATCGGCGCCGAGGGCGATCCGACCAGTTTCTTCTATGCGGACGATGAAAAAGAGGTCAATCAGGTTACGTTTGTAAATGAGTATGACGGCCGTCTGAATAATGGAGCAAGCGTGATAAATCGTTATAAGACCGGAGAATGGGAGAAACAGCAATAGAATGGCGGCAGTCAGGAGGGCATCCGGCATAGTTATGGATGCGCAGGGAAATGAGGAGGATTCAGGCGATGATGGATAAAGGATCGATGAGGAAATGCCTTTGTCTGGCGGCTGCGGCGGTCGTGCTTGCGTCAGGCCCGGCAGTGGGCAGGGCGATGGCCTATTTTACCGCCAATGCGGAGGCAAAGGGCAGCGTCACTCTCAACATGAATTTCACGGAAATTGAGCCGGATGAAGAAATCGTGAGCAAAGTAAAGAGGATTTCCATACAGAACACTGGCGATGTGGAATGCTATGTCCGCGTAAAGATTTTCGCGGGCGAAAAGTATCAGAACTTACTGAGCTATGAGGGAAGTTCTGTAAAATGGAATCAGAATGCTGAAGACGGCTATTTTTATTACAGTGATATCGTGATGCCCCAGGGCAGTACCGATGATGATCCGCCCCTTCTGGTAAAGCTGGAAATGCTGGAAAGCAAGGCGCTGGAGGATGGCCTGGAAGATTTCAACGTAATCGTAATAGCCGAGTGTACGCCGGTGCTGTACCATGAGGACGGCAGCCCTTACGCGGACTGGGACGCGAATACCGGCTGGAACGCCTCCGTGGAGCAGAAGCCGGATACCGGCGAAGAATAGTGAGAGGGATGGTGAACGATGAATAAGAAAAAATCATTTTGGAGTAAATCAGTCCTTCTGTTTGCCGCGGCGGGGGCGCTGCTTTTGCTGAGCACCGTGGGCAATACCCGGGCGGCGCTTACCTATTACAGTGAAAATTATGGGATGCAGGTGGCGGTTTCCAATACGGGCGTCAGCCTGGAAGAAAACGGGGTCATGGTCAGCTACGTGCCGAATGACGGCAGCGGCGCCGTGACGGAGGAGCCTTTATTAACCCATATCCCGGGCGGCGGGACGGACCAGGATACAGGGAACGCTGAAAAGGGTGAAAACAACGGGGAAAAGTTTCAGCTGGGCAAAGAATACCAGGAGGAGCTTTCCGTGACGAACCGGGGAGATATCGACACTTATGTGCGGGTTACGGTTATGAAGAGCTGGATGATAGACGGCAAAAAGGATACGAAGCTGTCGCCGGATTTAATCCGTATGGACATGGATCAGAATAATGCTTATAACGGCTGGATCAAAGACGTGTCGGCTTCGGCGGACGGAAGCGGTTCGGGCGCTTATCAGGAGCGGATGGTGCTGTATTATACGACTCCGCTGAAACCGGGAGAGAGTTCGGCATTGTTTAACAGTAAGATCAGCATCGACCCTGTGATCGGGCGCGAGGTAACCCAGGAGCAGGAAGGAAATGTGATCAGGACTTCTTATAAATACAACGGCTACAGTTTTCAGCTCGAGGTATCGGTGGACGCGGTTCAGACCCACAATGCTGTGGACGCCATTAAAAGTGCCTGGGGCAAGGATGTGAGTATCGCTGCAAATGGGACGCTGAGCCTGCGGTAATGTGGAAAGGAACGTGGAAAAAGGATGGCACAGGGAACCGGGCGGCAGAGCGGTAAGGACAGCAAAAGGGGCAGGAGCGGCAAAGGCGGAAGAAGGGGGCTGGCGCGGCTTTGCAGCGTTTTGAGTATGCTTGTGCTGGCGGCCCTGGTACTGGCCTGTATCCCCCTCACGGTTCCCCGGATGTTCGGGTGCCAGATTTATTCCGTGATCAGCGGCAGTATGGAGCCGGCGATTCGGGTGGGGAGCCTGGTCTATGTGCAGTCGGCCGCGCCGGAGGAAATTCTGGCGGAAGATGTGATCGCATTTTACGCAGCCAGCGACAGCGCCGCAGTGATTACGCACCGGGTGACGGAGAACCGGGTGACCATGGGCGAGTTTATCACCAAAGGGGATGCGAATCAGTCGGAGGACATGAACCCTGTCCCCTATGATAATTTTATCGGAAAAGTTGCGTACAGTATTCCAGTTGCGGGAAGGGCGGCCGAGCTGCTCACCAGCGCGGCCGGAAAGCTTCTGGCGGGCGGGGTAATCCTGTTCGCGCTGTTTTTGCAGGCAGCGGCGGCATTCGTGGGAAGGTGTCAGGACTGAGACGGCGAAAGGCCGGCCGGCGCAAAGACGCGGATGGAATCGGACCGGGAAAACGGAGCGCGGGTTGTCCGCAGGATTTGGTTGGAGGTAATGAGAGATGAGACGAAAAAAATGGCTTTTTGCCGCCCTGGCCTTTGCCATGGCCGGCAGTGTGCTGACCGCTCATGCGGAAAGCTTAAACGGCGGCTCCGGCTGGGGGGCCAGATTTACGGGGGATGACATAGAAAGCAACTTTACGTCCTCCCAGATCGCGGACGCGGTGTCCGGCCTGCAGCCGGGGGATGACATCACATTCCGTGTGGACGTGGAAAACGGAGACAGCCGGAACGCATCCTTTTACATGACCAACGAGGTGCTGAGCAGTCTGGAGGAGAGCCAGAACGCTGCCCAGGGCGGCGCGTACGGCTATCATCTGATCTATACGGGTCCGGGGGGAGACGAGACGATTCTTTATGACAGCGACACGGTGGGCGGCGACAGCACGGCTAACGGAGAGGGTCTGCATAAAGTATCGAACAGCCTGGAGGACTACCTTTTTCTGGATACGCTGTCTCCGGGACAGAAGGGAACCGTGTCTCTGAAAGTAAGTCTGGACGGCGAGACCCAGGGCAACGGCTATCAGAATACATTTGCGAACCTGCAGATTAATTTCGCCGTGGAGCCGGATCCGGATCAGGATAATCCCGGCGGAGGAAATCCCGGAGGCGGCGGAAATACCCCCCGTACGGTCAGAAGAACCGGTTCCGGCACAGGGAGCGGCTCCACGCTGTATACCCAGGACCGCGTGTATACCGGAGACAATGACAGAATTCTGATATGGTCTTCGGTGGCCTTGGTCAGCGGCCTGGGACTGCTGATTTACGCGGTGATTTGTCATCGGAAGAAACAGGGGAGGGAAGAGTCATGAGAAGAAGTGTGAGGATATTGACGGGCGTTCTGGCTTTCTGTCTGGCTTTCTGCCTGGGAGCGGCCGACTGTCAGGCGGCGCAGATCAAAGGAGATGAACCTTATACGTATACCCTGACCCTTCGGATGGGGAAAAACGGAACCATCAGGGCCGATGCGGAAGAGCGGATCAGGAGTATGTCAGGCAGCGGATTAGGCGCGGCTGTGGTGACAGTGGATCAGGCAGACGGCGTGATCGTCATCAGCGGTCTGGCTTATGAGAACCGGGTGGTGTTTCAGGCGCAGGCGCTGACGGATGTCCTTGAAAACGGAAAGTATTATGCGAAGGGCGTGCGTCAGAGCGGGCATGACGATTCCGATGATATCGCTGCCTGCGAGGTGACCGGCGATCGGGATTACGTGGTGGCCTATGGCGTGAAAGGCGACATGGTTTCCTATGTGGTGAATTATCAGGACACGGAAGGGAATACGCTGGCGCCCAGCGATACTTATTATGGAAACGTAGGCGACAGGCCGGTGGTGGCCTTTCGGTATATTGAAGGATATGAGCCTCAGGCTTATAACCTGACGAAGACGCTGACGGAGAATGCGGCGGACAATGTGTTTACTTTTATATACAGGAGAATCACCGAAGGCGGCGGAACTCAGGGAGGAACGACGACCGGCGGGCAGGGAGGCGAAGGGCAGCCCGGAGGAGAGATTGTGGAAGAAATCGTAACCCCTGCGCCCGGAGGAACGGTAACGCCCGGCCCTGCGGTGCCAGGAGCGGGACCTGCGGCGCCCGCTGCCCCTGGTCCTGCTGCCCCCGGTCCCGGTGCTGTGGATGATGGTCCCGGCGCTGTGGACGACGGACCTGACGCGCCGGTAAATATTCCGGATGAAGAAGTGCCTCAGAATAACGGTCCGGAAGAACTGGTGAATCTTGACGATGAAAACGTACCTCTGGCCGATCTCCCGGACGAAAACGTGCCTCTTAACGCCGCCCGGGGAAAACGCCTGGGCGCGGTGGCCATAGCGGCCGGCGTTGTGGGCGCGGCGGCGTTACTCGGCGTGTTTATCTGGCTGTGGATGCAGAGAAAGAAGAAAAAAGAGGAAGCGCAATAGTTTTTTGCGGTTGGATAGTATTGAGAAATAGTGCGGAAAAAATGAAGGGGTTGTCCTGTCGGAAAATAGATAGTTCCAAATAGGGGGCGGTGTGATTCGTGTGAATCACACCGCCCCCTGTATTTTAAATATCCAAAACAATAATCCATCTTGGAATTGGTCTGTATATGATTTTGATAAATTTCTTTCATGCCTGTCATTTGAAAAAATTGAGAAGTCTACGCTGGCTACAAAAAGCTTTAATCAGAACATATGAGGTTGAAACGGATAATCTTTCTTTATTTATAAATAGTGTAAAAATCCTTTGTTTGGAGAAAATGGAGCAACGTGCTTGTGTAACCAAAAAGGAGATAGATGCTCAAATTCAGTCTGTTTGGCAAAAGGCATGGAATTAGATTGCAGATAGACAACTACTCATAGAGTATGTCTTTTTGCTTACTCACGGCGAGATGCTATCAGAAAGAATAGCATTCCAGATATCCGAAATCGGCCAATCTTCTACCGGAAAAGTAAAATGTGAAATTCTGCGAAAAGTATGTTTTGCTGATGTT
>CAJTTU010000134.1 GCA_910579325.1 uncultured Lachnospiraceae bacterium
GCTGGAGCAAATCTGTTTCTATCATACAGGTTTGCTCCAGTTTTGTATAGGTACTCACTATCTACCGTTTACAATCATACTCCTGACAACCATATACAAAAACAATCCAAACCTCCTTACACGCAAGACCGCAAAAAAGCTGCCTACTCTTTTCAGAATAAACAGCTTCCTCTTATTGCTCCATGTCGTTTTTCTTTCGAATGCCGATAAAGCTTTACAGACCCGCATTCGCGTCATATTCATCCAGCAGCTCCATCAGCCTCCTGATCTCCTCTTCCTGCGTCGCCCAGCTTGTGGCGAACCGGACAACCGTATGGGCGTCGTCCTTCTTCTCCCAGACGCTGAAAACCACCTTTTCTTTCAGCCATTCCAGCTCCCTGTTATCCAGCACGATAAACTGCTGATTCGTCGGAGAATCCAGGAAAAATTCATATCCCCTGGCCGTAAAGCCTTCCTTTAACAAACCCGCCGTCTCGATGGCATGGCGGCTGATCTCAAAATAGAGCCGGTTGGTGAACAGCGTATCAAACTGAATGCCCAGCACACGCCCTTTCGCCATCAAAGCGCCATGCTGTTTGATCCTGGCCAGAAAATGGGACGGCGTATTGTTTTTTGTAAAGACCACAGCCTCGCCGCACAGCGCCCCCACCTTTGTGCCGCCGATATAAAATACGTCGCACAGGTCCGCAATTTCAGGAAGGGTCAGGTCCGCCGCCGGACTCATCAGGCCGTATCCCAGGCGGGCGCCGTCCATATACAGCGGAATCCCAAACCGGCGGCAGACGCCGGCGATGGCTTCCAGTTCTTTTTTATCGTATAACGTTCCGTATTCCGTAGGATAGGAAATATATACCATCCCCGGAAATACCATATGCTCGCGGGTATCGTTCTGCCAGAATTCCTCCAGGTATTCCTCCAGCTCCGCCGCGTCGATTTTTCCGTCATGGGCCGGCAGCTCCAGCACCTTATGGCCCGTATATTCGATGGCTCCCGACTCGTGGACATTCACATGTCCCGTCTTAGCCGACACCACACCCTCAAACCGGTCCAGCATGGCGTCGACAATCAGCGCGTTGGTCTGGGTTCCGCCCGTCACAAACCAGACGTCGGCCTGGGGACAGCCGCAGGCTTCCCGGATCTTTTCCTTTGCCGACCGGCAGTAATGATCCTCTCCGTAGCCCGGCAGCTGCTCCCTGTTGGTCTCCAGAAGCCGCTTTAAAATCAGCTCATGAGCCCCTTCCGCATAATCACATTCAAATGAAAACAAAACGATTCTCCTTATTTATCATGTATTTCGCTGTGTACGGACTGTAAAGACCGCACATCCCCCATTCCATGGGCTTTGATATATTTGATGCCTCTGGCCGTCACTCTGGCGGCAGCAATCGTGGTAAAATAAGGAATCCTCGCCTTAATCGCCGCCTTCCGCAGATAGCTGTCGTCATGAACGCTTTCCTTCCCGGACGGAGAGTTAATGATCAGCTGAATCTTGCCGTTGGTGATCATATCCATAATATTCGGCCGGCCTTCATACAGCTTCTTCACTTTCTCTGCCGGGATTCCGGCCTCGTGAATCAGCTCGTAGGTGGTTCCGGTGGCCAGGATATGGAATCCGTCCTCGGCGAAGCTCTTCGCGATCTCCACCACCTCCGGCTTATCCTTCCGGTTCACGGAGATCAGCACCGTTCCTTCTAACGGAAGTTTGGACTGGGTAGCCTCCTGGGCTTTATAAAACGCCTCGCCGTAATCATAGGACAGGCCCAGCACCTCCCCGGTAGAACGCATCTCCGGCCCCAGAACAGGATCAACCTCCTGGAACATATTAAAGGGGAAGACCGCTTCTTTCACGCCGTAGCAGGGAATCTCCTGCTCCTTCAGAGAAGGCACCGGCGACGGACGGCCTGTCAGTTCGGAGGTGATGATCTCCGTAGCCAGCGGCACCATACGGATATTGCACACCTTGGATACCAGCGGCACGGTCCGGGACGCTCTCGGGTTGGCCTCAAGCACGTATACCTTGTCGTTTTCAATGGCATACTGCATGTTCATCAGACCCTTTACATGCATCTCTTCCGCGATTTTTCTCGTATATTCTTTAATCGTTTCCACGTTCTCCGGCGAAATATGAACCGATGGAATAATACATGCGGAGTCGCCGGAATGAATGCCTGCCAGCTCGATATGCTCCATTACCGCCGGCACAAAAGCGTGGGTTCCGTCGCTGATGGCGTCCGCCTCGCACTCCATGGCATGATTCAAAAACCGGTCGATCAGGATCGGACGGTCCGGCGTCACGCCCACGGCCGCCGCCATATAATCAGCCATACTCTCATCGTCATACACCACTTCCATGCCCCGGCCGCCCAACACATAGGAAGGGCGAACCATGACCGGATACCCGATGCCGTTTGCGATACGCAAGGCATCCTCCACGGTGGTCGCCATGCCCGACTCCGGCATCGGAATGTTCAGCTTCTCCATCATCTCCCTGAACAGGTCTCTGTCCTCCGCCAGGTCGATGACCGCCGGGGATGTGCCCAGAATCTTCACGCCGTTCTTCTCCAGATCGGCGGCCAGATTTAACGGCGTCTGCCCGCCGAACTGGGCGATCACGCCCAGAGGCTTCTCCTTTTTATAGATGCTTAACACATCCTCTAAAGTCAGCGGCTCAAAATACAATTTATCGGAGGTATCATAATCGGTAGACACCGTCTCCGGATTACAGTTTACGATAATCGTCTCAAATCCAAGCTTTTTCAGCGCCAGCGCCGCATGTACACAGCAGTAATCAAACTCGATTCCCTGCCCGATCCGGTTGGGGCCGCCGCCCAGGATCATAATCTTCGGCCTGCCCTCCGACACCGGATTTTTATCCGGCGCATTGTAAGTAGAATAATAATAGGCATTGTCCTTCGTGCCGCTTACGTGAACCCCTTGCCAGGCTTCCTCCACACCCAGGCTGATTCTCCGGTTCCGGATATCCTCTTCGGGGATCTCCAGAAGCTGGCTTAAATATTTATCGGAAAAACCGTCTTTTTTGGCCGCCGTCAGCAACTCATCCGAAGGCAGGGAACCTTTCTTTGCCAAAAGGGCTTCTTCTTCCTCCACCAGTTCCTTCATCTGCTGAATAAAATAATGCTTTACTTTGGTGAGCTGAAAAATTTCTTCTATCGAAGCTCCCTTGCGCAGCGCCTCATACATCACAAAATACCGCTCGCTGGAAGGGGAGATCAGCATCTTCAGAAGCTGCTCTTTCGTCTTTTTGTCGAAATCCCTGGCATGACCCAGACCATACCGTCCGGTCTCCAGGCTCCGGATCGCTTTCTGGAACGCTTCCTTGAAGTTCTTGCCGATACTCATCACTTCGCCCACGGCCCGCATCTGGGTTCCCAGCCTGTCTTCCACGCCTTTAAACTTCTCAAATGCCCAGCGGGCAAACTTAATCACCACATAATCGCCGTCCGGCACATACCTGTCCAGCGTTCCATACTTTCCGCAGGGGATATCCTTTAACGTCAGCCCGGTAGCAAGCATAGCGGATACCAAGGCGATCGGGAAGCCGGTGGCCTTGGAAGCCAACGCGGAGGAACGGGAGGTTCTGGGATTGATCTCGATAACCACGATCCGGTCTGATACGGGATCATGGGCAAACTGCACGTTGGTCCCGCCGATCACCTGCACGGATTCCACGATTTTGTATGCCTGTTCCTGCAAACGCTTCTGGCATTCTTCGGAAATGGTCAGCATAGGGGCGGAACAGAAGGAATCCCCGGTGTGAACGCCCAGCGGGTCGATATTCTCGATGAAGCAGACCGTAATCATATTATTGTCCGCATCCCGCACCACCTCAAGTTCCAGTTCTTCCCAACCCAGAATCGATTCTTCTACCAGAACCTGACCTACAAGACTGGCCTGTAAGCCTCTGGCACATACGGTCTTTAACTCTTCCTTATTATATACAAGTCCGCCGCCGGCGCCGCCCATGGTATAAGCCGGACGCAGCACCACGGGATAACCCAGAGAATCGGCGATATTCAGCGCTTCTTCCACACTGTAAGCCACCTCGCTGCGGGCCATCTCGATGCCCAGCCGATCCATGGCCTTCTTGAACTCGATCCGGTCCTCGCCCCGCTCGATGGCATCCACCTGCACACCGATCACCTGCACATGATATTTATCTAAAATACCCGCCTTATACAGTTCCGCGCACAGATTCAGTCCGGACTGGCCGCCCAGGTTCGGCAGCAGCGCATCCGGACGCTCCTTGGCAATGATCTGCTCCATCCGCTCCACATTCAGCGGTTCGATATAAGTAACGTCAGCCGTCTCAGGATCCGTCATGATTGTAGCCGGATTGGAATTGACCAGAACGATCTCATAGCCCAGTTTGTGCAGCGCCTTGCAGGCCTGGGTTCCGGAATAATCAAACTCACAGGCCTGGCCGATCACAATGGGGCCGGAACCTATAATCAGTACTTTATGAATATCAGTTCTCTGTGGCATGAAATGACCTCCTTGATTTTTGCTACATACTATTATAAAGAAAAAAGAGAATCCTGCAAGGACTTTTTCGTCTCATTCGCGCCGCGGGGATTCTCTCTTTCTTTTCCGGCGGTTTTTATACCGCCTGTCTTTTCATTACAGTACCGATCAGAGCCTTTCACTTTCCATATCTTCCTAGCTCAGCGGCTTAATCACGCTGTCGTACATTTTTTTCAAATAATAAGAGCTGAGCACGACAGAGGACAGCTCCGCAATCGGGAAAGAAAACCAGACAGCCGTCAGCCCGAACAGCTTCGCGAATACATAAGCTACAGGCAGCAGCACCAGAAGCTGGCGGACCACCGAAATAATCAGGCTGTACATGCCGTTGCCAAGCGCCTGAAATACTGAACCAACGATAATACAATAGCCGGCAAAGATAAAGCTCAGGCTGATTGTACGCAGAGCCGGAACACCGATCGCAAGCATTTCCTCCGACGCGTTAAACATAGCCAACAGCTGGGCAGGGAGGAACTGAAGAATGGCCAGCCCCACCATCATCAGGCTCACAGCCGTCCCAATGCTGAATTTCATCGTGTCCATAATCCGTTTTTTATTCCGGGCGCCGTAATTATAGGCGATAATCGGAATCATACCGTTATTGAGGCCGAAAATCGGCATAAAGATAAAGCTTTGCAGCTTAAAGTATACGCCGAATACGGAAACCGCCGTGGAGGTAAATTGCATCAGGATGGCATTGAAGCCCAGCGTCATCACGGAACCGATGGACTGCATGATAATGGAGGGCACGCCTACTTTGTAAATTCTGCCGATTGTCACTTTGCTGGGGCGGAACCCTTTAAAAGAGCAGTTGATCTCTTTATTCTTCGTCTGATTTATCACAACACAGAAAATGCCGGCAATGATCTGGCCCATCACCGTCGCCACCGCCGCGCCGGCTATGCCCATCTTAGGCGCTCCGAACAAACCGAAAATCAAAATCGGGTCCATAATCAGGTTAATCACTGCACCCGTCATTTGAGTAATCATAGAATACACGGTTTTCCCGGTGGACTGAAGCAACCTTTCAAAAGTGACCTGGGTGAAGATTCCAAAAGAAAAAATCAGGCAGATCGACAGATAAGACACGCCAAAGGCATAGATCTCGGGATCCATGGTCTGGGTCGCGAAAAAGGGTTTTACAAAAAACAGTCCGATTATGGCAAACACCGCATAGCTTACGACAGCCAAGAAAATACCGTTGGTGGCCGCCTCATTGGCATCCTTAAATTTTTTCTCCCCCAGGCTTTTGGACAGCAGCGCATTGATACCTACGCCGGTACCCGTGCTGACGGAGATCGTCAGCATCTGAATCGGAAAGGCCAGCGAAACCGCCGTCAGGGCATTCTCGCCAATCTGTGCCACAAAGATGCTGTCAACAATATTATAAAGCGCCTGGATCAGCATGGAGATCATCATGGGCAATGACATGGACATCAGCAGCTTGCCCACCGGCATCACGCCCATCTTATTTTCCTGCCGCACTTCCGTAGTTTCCATTGATTATCAATTCCTTTCTAAAGTAAACTGTCATTACACAGCCATCCTTACGGCCAGCGGCCGCATGGCCATCCATACTTTGGAAGTCGGAGACTTTTAAAATAAAGTAAAATCCTGTCCGAAGGTTTCTGTTTATGTAAAAATCCGCAAAACCCTCCCATTCGAACTGAATACGCCTGCCGGTTCGGATTCACGAATCATGAAAACAGGCCGCACCTGTGTCTGTCCGGCCCGCCTGCGCAATCAAATACATTGCACGCTATATTCTAACAAGGATAAAAAATATTGTCAATGGATTTACACAGATAGGGTTTCCAAAAAAACAGGACATAAATCCTGTTTTTCTGTGCTTTTCTCCCAAAAGCACAGGGATAACCTGAGATTTCACGCATGTAACGCAGGATCGGCCTACAAAAAACACCCGGCCCGCCTGAACAGTGACTCAATTCCTCCTGCACTGCTGCATATAAGCATGCTCCTGCCGCAGTTCGTCATGCAGACGAATGGAATCCCAGGACCAGTTGTGCTCCGTGACCACCGCTTTCAGGGCGATCCGCTCCATTTTCTGCCGCCTGAACATGCCAAACAGCAGATCCATCCGATTGCTGGTAAAGCCGCTGAGAATCAGCATCTCATCGTCGAATCCTTCGCCATCGAAACGCTCCTCTGACGGCTCCACCCCTTTAAGCCCGGCCAGATAACCGATAGGCTGAAGAAATTCCTCCTTCTCCACTACCCGCATCCGGATGCCCAGCTGCATACAGATTAATTTTAATAGTTTTCCTTTGCTTGTATTTTGCATATTGTAGACCAGAAGGGTCTCTTTGGTTGGTGATGACATGTGGGTTTACTCCTGTTCTTTTGCTACCTGCATTAATTTGTTTATTTTTCCAAACTCTTACACAATGAATGACACTACTATACCATTAAATTCATGTTGATTCAAGGAAATTAGAATTCACATTTCTAATACTCCAATTATAACAAAAAGAGTGCCTGTAACCCTCTTCTAAACATGGTATATTATAAGCATAAAAACACCCCTCATATCATACCCTTTGAGTATAAGGTGGGTTGACCGGATGAAGACAGAAACTCTACTCTTGTACGCAGCCAAAGTCCTAGGGTAGTTTTTCTATGTATGGCTACCTACAAAACGTAAAAATGAATGTAAGCAATGCCATGAGGAATAGACCAAAGGCCATTAAATCCCCAAAGTCAAACTGATTACTCACAGGCATCACCCCCATTCTATAGTAAGAAATCAGCCTAC
>CAJTTU010000135.1 GCA_910579325.1 uncultured Lachnospiraceae bacterium
ATTACAATATAATCGTCGTCTTCTCCCCACAGAGTCACATCCTCTCCTGTCTGCTGAAGATAAACACATTCAGGCGTCCTGGCCAGGCGGACATTTCGATATTTGCATGCATCCTGCACAGAAATCTGAAAAACAATTTCATACAATGACAATTTGTTTTGTATCATTTGCATACTGATACGCATTTTTTATCTCCTCGTCTATCTATTATGCATAAATGAATGACTTGCCCTTATTATATGTGAATCAATATCTTAATTCAAGCACTCGCAGGTCAATAAACCACCGGCTATTTTATTTTTGGTTTTCTGACACAATTACGCATACGCCTGTTTGTGCTTTACAGCCTAATTCGACAAAATGTGCCACCGGCACTTTACCCCTGACAATCACGCTGACAAATTCCAGACCTGGCAAAAAGCTGCTTTGTCGTTATCGCGGTACGGTCATAGTCCAGTGACATCGCGTAAATGTCCGTGATCCTTTGATAAAATCCGCGCTCAGACAAACAAATTTCCCGGATCTGCTCAAGCAGCCGCATCTCTATACTGTCCTGCCGGCCGCCGACAAAAACAGCGCAAAAACACAAGAAAAAAGCCCATCCGCGCCACCGCAGACAGGCAAATTTCGCAAAGCGAATTTATTTTCCTATGCACTTTTCCAAAATCCCAATCATCTCATCCACATGCCGTTTCTCAATAATCAACGGCGGCAGGAAGCGGATCGTGTTTGTTCCGGCGGAAATCAGAATCACGCCCTCGTCCATGGCTTTCTGAATAATCCCGCCCACAGGCTCCGCAAATTCCAGTCCCTGCATCAGTCCCACACCCCGGTGGTCTGTGACGGAATCATGACGGGCTTTCAGTTCCTCCAGCTTCTCATACAGGTAAGCCCCCACCTCATTGACATGGTCGCAGATATGATCCTGTTCAAAGATATCCAGAATCTTTCCGGCGGCGGCGCAGACCAGCGGATTTCCGCCGTAGGTGCTGCCATGGTCTCCGGCCACAAGGGCGGCAGCCTTTTCCTTGCACAGGAACGCGCCCACCGGCAGGCCGCAGCCTAAAGCCTTCGCCACTGCCATCACATCCGGCTCCACGCCGTAGCGCTGGCAGGCAAACATGGTTCCGGTTCGTCCCATACCGCACTGCACCTCGTCAAAAATCAGCAGGATATCCCGCTCGTCGCAGATGGCACGCAGTTCTTTCAGGAAGCCTTCCTCCGCCGGATAAATGCCGCCCTCGCCCTGCACCGGCTCCAGGATAATTCCGCAGGTTTTATCGGTAATCAATGCCTTTACGCTCTCAATATCATTGAACCGGGCAAACTTCACGCCGCCGATCAGCGGCTTAAAGGCCTCCTGATAATGGGGATTCCCCGTTACGGACAATGCGCCCATGCTTCTGCCATGGAAGGAATGATCCATGGCAATGATCTCATGATCCGTTTTTCCATCCTTATTATAAGCGTATTTCCGGGCCGTCTTGATGGCGCCCTCGATGGCCTCCGTACCGCTGTTGGTGAAAAACACCCGATCCATTCCGGCAGCCTTCGTCAGCTTTTCCGCCGCTTCAATGGCAGGCCGGTTATAATAATAATTGGACGTATGTACCAGCTTATCCACCTGCGCCTTCACCGTCTCGTTCAGTCCCGGATAGTTGTAGCCCAGGGCATAGACGGCGATTCCCGCGTAAAAGTCCAGATACTTTTTCCCCTCGCTGTCGTATAGGTATACGCCCTCGCCGTGATCCAGCACAATCTGATACCGGTTATAGGTGTGGAGCAGCACCTGCTCCGCCCGGTCGATCAGTCCCTTTTTATCCTCACTCATGATAATACCTCGTTTCCGATTTATTTAAAATCGCCGTTCCGATTCCCTTATGGGTAAAGATCTCCAGTAATACGCAGTGGGGAATCCGCCCGTCCAGGATATGGACTCTGGACACGCCGTTTTTCAGGGCGTCCACGCAGCCTGACAGCTTGGGAATCATCCCGCCCATGGCCGCGCCGCTTCTCACAAATTCTTCCGCTTCCTCTATCGTCATCTCCGAGATCAGCGTGGATTTGTCATTGAAATCCCGGTAGACGCCCTCGATATCCGTAAGGAACGCCAGCTTCTCCGCCTTCATGGCCTTGGCGATGGCACAGGCGGCGTCATCCGCATTGATATTGTAGGTGTCAAACTGATCGTCATAGCCAATCGGGCAGACTACGGGCAGGAAATCTTTTTCCAGCAGGTCAAACAGAATCTTTGGCTCCACTGCGTCCACCTCTCCCACATAGCCGATATCCTGGCCATTGGAATCCCTTTTATGGACATGGAGCAGTCCGCCGTCCTTGCCGCTGATGCCCACGGCCTTGATGCCCAGCTGCTGAATCAGCTGCACCAGGTTTTTATTCACCCGGTTCAGCACCATCTCGGCGATTTCCATAGTGGGGGCGTCCGTTACCCGCAGGCCGTTGACAAACTTCGGCTCCATGCCGATCTTTCCCACCCACTTGCTGATTTCCTTGCCGCCGCCGTGAACGATAATGGGTTTAAAGCCTACCAGCTTTAAAAGCACTGCGTCCTTGATGACATTCAGCTTCAGCTCCTCATCCACCATGGCGCTGCCGCCGTATTTGATAATAATGACCTTTCTGTTAAACCGCTGTATATAAGGCAGAGCTTCGATAAGAACCTCCGCCTTTTTCATGATTTCCTGATCCATAGTTACCTCTTATTCCAGTTTTGCAACTTCCCTCCCCATCGCTATAAGCACTTAGGGTCTGTTCTTTAGCCGCTTACTATTTTCCAGGGGCTTGTACGGTACGTTGCTTTTTTATTATAGTTTCGCAATTATTTAGATATTTAAAATTTTCTCCGTCAGCTCCACCGCATCCCGGATGCAGTCCGGACAGGAACGCAAAGCCTTGCCGGTTTCCGTACCCTTCAGATCCTTACATACGGCCGAACCGTTTTTCTTTACGAACTCCGCCAGAAGCTCCTTGGACATCTGACAGGAGGATGCCTTGGAATCCGGATTCTCCAGATTCGCCGTGCTGTTTTTCAGGCCGATTACCATAGCCGCCCCTGACACCGCGCCGCACAGCCCTTCCATGCCGCCCATGCCGGCTCCCAGGGCTTCCGCGCATTTGAATACGGTCTTATAATCCGCATCCATCTCCTCGGCGAACGCGCATACCGTACACTGGCAGCAGTTAAACCCTTTCTCTCTCAGTTCCAATGCTTTGTCTGCTCTGCTCATTGTTCATTCTCCTTTTCTTTTTCGTGAATTTCCCCGCCGCGGCGGTTTGCTATAATACCCACAGGCATATGTACCGATTGATGCCGAACCGCCGCGTTTGGATATACAGATTTCTCCTGCCAAAACAGGTTCAGGTCTATTGTATACCATTCCCGGTTTTCACACAAGAGACAAAAGACGCCGTTTTTCGCGTTCCTTTCGCCTTTTTTGCGGCTTCATCAGGTTACTGCTCAGGCGCCACTGTTCCACGAAATGTTCCATACATGTAATGCATAAAATCTCGATCCGTTCAGGCTTTCGCCCTTTTCTTCAATAAGGCCAGCAGCTTATCCTGCGCCGGCAGACGGCTGCGGCGCGGGTAGGCACTCCGATACGCATCATACAGCGGCGCTGCCTCCGATGGCTCCGTCAACCGGATCAAATCCATCGTCAGGCTGTGTACAGCCATCAGCATCCAATAAACTGAGGGCTCCGCCTTCCAGCGTTCAGGCGCCGTAAAATAAATATAATGCAGCGCCTCCCCTACTTCTGCAGAGGATGGAGACTGGTCTGCAAATTTTTGCAGCAATTGCTCCAAATCCCCGGCAAACCGGTCATGACAAGGATAATTTTTAGGCCCTCCGCCGAAGCCAAAAGCCCCCTCCATAGGTTTTCGCTTTCGCTCCAGTTGATAAAATTCTTCCAGATATGCCTCATAAAGGCTTATTACTTCTTCCAACATTGATCTCCCAGCCGACCTCCTGTGCACATGCCTTTCTTACTCCCCATGGGAGTTATACAGGTATACCACATCCATATCCGTAATCTTATTTTTACAGTCTATCAGTAAAAATGCCAACGTTTTTCCGTCCCCCGCCTGTTCAGGGCATTCCATGCAAAAAATACGCCTTCCAAAACAGGACAAAATCTTCCGTCCTGCTGATCGTGTACCTTTTGCCAAACGGCCATTTTTTATGACCGATAGTCCGCATTAATTTTCACATAATCAAAGGTTAAATCGCACCCCCACGCCGTAGCACTGGCCTCTCCCATCTTCACATCCATGGTGCAGGTCACTTTCTCCTGGGACAAAATCTTCGTGGCCGTTTCTTCGCTGTAGCCGGTTGAGGTTCCGTTTTCCACGATTTTCAGCTTCCCGGCCTGGCTCTCAAAGAAAATGTCCACCTTCTCCGGATCAAAATCCGCCCCCGAGTATCCCATGGCGCACAGAATCCGTCCCCAGTTGGCGTCGTGGCCGAAAATAGCCGCCTTGGTCAGACTGGAGGTTACTACCGACTTCGCCAGCGTTCTGGCCTGTTCCTTTGAAGCGCAGCCCACGGCCGTCACCTCAAACAGGCAGGTACAGCCCTCCCCGTCTCCGGCGATCATCTGGGACAATTTCAACATTACCTGATGCAGCGCCCCGCAGAAGCTGTCGTAATCCGGCCCTTCCTCTTCGATCACTGCATTTTCCGCCATGCCGTTTGCCAGCAGCAGTACGCTGTCGTTGGTGGAGGTATCCCCGTCCACGGAAATCATATTGAAGGTGTCCTCCACATCGGCGCTCAGCGCTTTTTGCAGCATTTCATGGGAAATGGCCGCATCGGTGGTGACAAAGCAGAGCATTGTGGACATATTCGGATGAATCATGCCGGAGCCCTTGCACATGCCGCCTACGGTAACAGTCTTCCCGCCGATTTCTACCGTCACCGCCGTTTCCTTCTTTCTCGTATCGGTGGTCATAATGGCCTGGGCGGCGGCTGTGCCGTGGGCTTCGTCCGCTCCCAGGCCGGCGGCCAGAAGCTTTACGCCCTCCTGAATCCTGTCCATAGGAATCTGCGCGCCGATCACGCCGGTGGATGCCACCAGAACGCTGTCCTCCGGAATGTGCAGAAGCTCTCCGGCAGCTTTCGCTGTCTTTACGCAACAGTCATAACCCTCCTGCCCGGTACAGGCATTGGCAATGCCGGAATTCACGATCACGGCATGCACGGCAGGAGAATTCTCCACGATCTCCCTGTCCCACAACACCGGCGCCGCCTTCACCACGTTACTGGTAAAGACACCCGCTGCCCGGCAGGGCTTCTGGCTGTACACCAGCGCCATATCGTCCCTTCCCTGATATTTAATCCCTGCGGCGGCCGCAGCCGCCTGAAAACCCTTCGGGGCGGTTACGCCGCCTTTGATTTGCTCTATATTCATAAGTAAACTCTCCTATTTTCTATTTTTACGGGAACATCGGCGGCTGCGTCAGCCCTTCTGTCTCCGGCAGGCCAAAGAGCAGGTTCATGTTCTGCACGGCCTGTCCCGCCGCCCCTTTTACCAGGTTGTCGATGGCGCCCATCATAATAATCCGGTTCGTCCTGGGGTCGATGACATAGCTGATATCCACATAATTGCTGCCCTCCACCCAGCGGGTTTCCACCGGCTGGCCGTCGTGGCTGACTCTCACAAAAGGCTCGTTTGCATAGTATTGATCGTAAGCCGCCGCTACCATTTCTTTCGTCACACCTGCTTTCAGCGAAGCGTATTCCGTCGCCAGAATCCCTCTGTTCATCGGCACCAGATGAGGCGTAAAGCTGATGGTCAACTGCTCTCCCGCCGCATAGCCTAACTGTTCCTCGATCTCCGGCGTATGGCGGTGGGAAGCCACGCCGTAAGCTTTTATATTCTCATTGACCTCGCAGAACAGGTTGTTCACCTTTGCGCCCCGCCCCGCCCCGGAGGTTCCTGATTTCGCGTCGATAATCAGCGTGGACGGATCGATCAGCCCCTCCTTCACCAGCGGATAGGCCGTCAGGATCGAACAGGTGGTATAACAGCCCGGATTCGCCACCAGCCTGGCCTGTTTCACCTGCTCTCTGTTAATCTCGCAGAGCCCGTACACCGCTTCCTCAATGAACTGAGGACTTTTATGGGAAATGCCGTACCACTTTTCATAGACCGCCACATCCTTTAGCCGGAAGTCGGCGCTTAAATCCACAATCTTTACTTTTGATAAGATGTCCTCCGACACCAGCGACGCGCACAGCCCCTGGGGCGTCGCCGTGAAGATCACGTCCACCGCTTCGGCTAAAGCGTCCATGTCGTCGTCCATGCAGACCGCATCTACGATCTGAAACATATTTCTGTATACGTCCGCATATTTCCGGTCGATATAGCTTCTCGATCCGTACCATACCACCTGAACCTCCGGATGCTGCGCCAAAAGCCGCACCAGCTCGGCTCCCGCATAACCGGTTGAGCCAATAATTCCTGCTTTTATCATATGAAAACACTCCTCTTCCCGTCAATAAATTATCCTGCGGCAAACTTCTCATTGCCATAGTTTATGTAGTATTGATCGTAAGCCGCCGCCGCCAAGCGTTTATGATGAGCCTGTTCTTTAACCGCTTACTATTTTTCAACCCCTGGCGATTCACCGCTGTTTCACCACCGTCCTTCGCCGTTCTTTATTATAATACAGACTCCGTTTTCGTCAAGTGAAAAACCGGATTTCCTTTGCGTTACAGCGAATATTCATATATTATGCATAATTATACATTAACATTGTATAATATGCAATACTTTTTTAGAAATTTTTCACTGCACTGCGGCAGGCGCCAAATACCCACATAAAAACAAAGTAATCCCATTGGGGCGAAAGGGAGCATCGCAAAATACACCTTGGTACTGACACATTTGTCGGATGCTTCTTAAATAAAATAGACAGAGCCCACTCAGAGCTCTGCCTTGCCGCTACCTATTAAAAATACCGCATATGGGAACCTGACTTTGCACATTTATTCTTCAAGATCCTTTTTCAGTTCATCCATGCTGGTATCACCCTTGGTGTCAGGTTCATGAGAAATATATCTGGCGTCTTCCACTGCGTCTAAAGTACTTTGGTTAAAATCCGGCGTCTCCACACAAAATGGAACTTCCTTTAATTTCAAATAATCCATCGGTAAAATTGCCTTCACTTCTGAATATTTAAAATCTTCAATATTTCTTGTCACAATGTATTTTGCCCCATATGATTT
>CAJTTU010000136.1 GCA_910579325.1 uncultured Lachnospiraceae bacterium
AAGCTGCTGGCGGACGTGGGGCTGGTGGGCTTCCCCAACGTGGGCAAGTCCACCCTGCTCAGCGTGGTCACCCGGGCCCAGCCCAAGATCGCCAACTACCACTTCACCACCCTCTCTCCCAACCTGGGGGTGGTGGCCCTGGATGAGAATACCTCCTTCGTGCTGGCCGACATCCCCGGCATCATCGAGGGGGCCAGCGAGGGGGCCGGTCTGGGCCACGACTTCCTGCGGCACATCGACCGCTGCCGGCTCCTCATCCACGTGGTGGACGTGTCCGGCTCCGAGGGCCGGGACCCGGTGGCCGACTTCGAGCAGATCAACGCCGAGTTGGAGCAGTACTCCCCCGAGCTTGCCAAGCGGCCCATGCTGGTGGCGGGCAACAAGGTGGACATCGCCCCCGACCGGGAGGGGCTGGAGGCTCTGAAGGAGCACGTGGAGGGCCTGGGGCTGACCTTTTTCGAGATGTCAGCCGCTGCCCACCAGGGCACCCGGGAGCTGATGTGGGCCGCCGCCCAGAAGCTCCAGGAGCTGCCCCCCATCACCGTCTACGAGCCCACCTTTGTGGAGCGCCCGCTCCAGGTGGATATGACCGAGCCTCCCACCATCGAGCGGCTGGAGGACGGCACCTGGATGGTGGACGGCCCCTGGCTGCGCCAGCTGATGGCCAACGTGAACTTCGGCGACTACGAGTCCCGCAACTGGTTCGAGCGTCAGCTGCGCCAGTCCGGCCTTTATGACCGGCTTGAGGAGCTGGGCATCGAGGACGGGGACCCCATCTGTCTCTACAACCTGGAGTTTGAGTACCAGCGGTAAGGAGGGAGACTCTATGGACGAAAAGCGGTTTGTCAAGCTCTATGAGCAAAACGAATTCCGGGGCTCTGTCTCCAGTGAAATCTGGATGGACCGGGAGACCAGAGTCTGCTATCTCTTTCATATCTTTGGAGAAACGGGGGGCTTGACCCCGCTGCTGAACGCCGACGGCAAGCCCGTCCTTGGCCCGCTCTAAGGAGGAACAGCCATGAGGAAAGTGACATTGTTTATCGCCATGAGCGTAGACGGCTATATTGCAGACCCTGACGGCGGCATCGACTGGCTGGGCGGGGAGAGCCCCGACGGGGACAATGCGTTTATCCAAAATGTGGACACCGTCGTCATGGGGGCAAAGACCTACCGCCAGCTGGTCACCGAGCTCTCTCCCGACGAGTGGGTGTACGCCGGCCTTACCAGCTATGTCATCACCCACGCCCCCGGGCCGTCCACCGACGAGATCCGCTTCACCGGCGAGGATCCCTGCCGGCTGGTGGAGACCCTCAAGGCCGGGGAGGGAAAGGGCATTTGGATCTGCGGCGGGGCCAACATCGCTCAGCAGCTGATCCGGGCCGATCTGATCGACGAGTATTATCTCAATATTATCCCCACCATTCTGGGCAGGGGCATCCGCCTGTTTGACGGCCTGGAGGGGGAGAAAAAGCTGCGGCTGGTGGGGACAAAAAGCTACAACGGCATCACAGACCTGGTCTACCAGCGGCGGTAAACCTGCTGCCCGGAAATCAGAAAAAAGCGGTCCCGGCGTTTTCAAAACGCCGGGACCTGTTTTATTCCTTACGTGTATGGAAACGTACAACTTTTGGGGGAGTTGTACCCGGGGCAGGAGGTGTTTTTTTGAATAGGGGCGGGCTACACTGTGCGCCCCTACAAAGGACGGGGTGGGCCGGAGCTCAATCCTCCAGCAGCTTTTCCCAGCCCTGGCTGTCCTGGGCGATGAGCAGCAGGACGGAGGCCCCCCGCTGTTGGGTCACCGCCCCCTCCAGCTTGGGCAGCTCGTCGGGCAGGTAGTCCCGCAGCTCCTCGGTGCGGTCCTCGATGCGGTAGCCCAGCTGCTTCAGGGCCGCCTGGGCGGACTCCTCGCTGTCAAAGGTGAAGATGGCCAGCTCCTCGGCGCTGGTGGCGGTGGCGCCGTAGGCGGCGCATCCGGTGACGGTGGTCTCGTCGATGCCATAGAGGGCGCAGGCCACCTCGGTGTCGATGGCCGTCATGGAGGCGGAGAATACCCCCTGGGCCTCCAGCAGGGTCTTGGCATCTGCATCGGGGTCAAAGGGCTTGACCTCCCCCTGCCCTCCGCCGCAGGCGGCGAGAGAGAGGACCAGCAGGGCAGAAATGATAACAGAGGGAAATTTTTTCATCTATAATTCCTTCTTGTGTTCGTATTTTAGGGAGACTCGCTGGGCTCCTCCGCCGGGGCAGCGCTCTCTGCCGGGTTTTCGGGGGCAAAGTCCACCCCGGGGATGGGGGGCAGCACCGCCTCCTCGGTGGGCTCGGGGGTAGCCGTCACCGGGGGCGGCTCCGGCGTGGGGGTGGGGAGAACGGGCGTGGGAGCGGGTGTGGAAAGGGGCGTCTCCGGGGGGAGGCCGGTGACCGGCGGGGTCTCCACCGCCTTTGGCGTGGCCGTGGGGGGCGGCGTGGGAGAGGGGGTGGGCAGGGGGTCTCCCACCCGGGCGGGCTGGGTGTGGGTGAGCAGATAGTCCATCCAGAGCCGATAGCCCTCCTTGGTGAAGTGGACACCGTCGGCGGACAGGTCGGCATTGGTTTCCCCGTCCCGGTCCAGGAAGGGCTCGTCCACCCGAAGGAAGCAGACCTTCTTCTCGGCGGCCATGGCGGCCAGGGCCTCGTTGAAGGCAGCGATGCGCTCGTTGGTGACGTAGTAGGGCTGCTTGTGGGTCTTGCACAGCTCGCTGTTTACCGGGATGATGGCCTGGATATACAGGATGGCCTCCTTCTGACGATCCCGAATGGCGTCCACAAAGGCGGCGTAGGTGTTGGCGAACAGGTTGGGGTCCCAGTAGCCCAGCTCGTTGACCCCCAGGGCTATGTAGACCTTGCCGTACTGGGCCTTTTCCAGCGCCTGGAGGACGGAGATCTTCTCCTCCCCCTCCCGGATGACCGCCTTGTCCTCCATCACGTCAAAGACGGTAAGGCCGGTGTAGTCCAGAAAGGCGGCCTCCTTGGTGACGCCGCTGAACAGCTTGAAGCCGTCGGTGCGGGAGTCGCCAATAAAGACGGCGTCGGCAAACCAGTCCTCGCCCTCCACCGGCGCCCCCTGGGGGACGGGGATGGAGTAGTCCGGCGGGGGTGTGGGTGTGGGCGTGGGCGTCGGTGTGGGCGAGGGGGTGGCCTCTACCGCAGGTGCGGGGCTGGGCGGGGTCCTTTTGGAGGCCTGGGCCGGCTGGCCCTGGGGCAGGCTCCACAGAGCCACCAGGACCAGACAGGCCCCCAGCGCCGCCATGAGCCAGACAGGGGGCTTGGAGGCGGGATGGTCCCGCCGGGGCCGGTAGCGGTCCTGGGGCAGATTTTCCGGGGAAATATCGGGCATGAGCGGGTCACTCCTTTAACTGCGTAAATGGGCGAAATTGTCAAAGGGGGAGGGCAAAAGCAGCCGCTCCAGGTCGGGGTAGCCGGTTATCTCGTAGGTGGGCTTGACGGGGTAGGCCCGCTCCCCCTTTCGGTTGAGCCAGACGCTGTCCAGCTGGGCGTTGAAGGCCCCCCGGATGTCACTGGAAAGGCTGTCGCCGATGACCAGCACCTGGCCGGTCTTTCTCCGGCAGCCCAGGGCATCCAGCACGATCTCAAAATAGCGTTTTTCCGGCTTGCGGCAGCCCATTTCCCCGGAAATGAACACCCGGTCCTCAAAGTACCGCTCCAGGGGGGAGGCGGCCAGCCGCTTGCGCTGGACGTCCCCCAGGCCGTTGGTGATGAGGGAGAGGGTGTACCGGGCGCTGAGCTTGCGGCAGAGGTTCTCCGCCCCGGGGAGCAGGATGGCGCAGGAGCCAAGGGCCTGGCGGTAATAGAGGTTCCAGGCCTGGGCGTCCCCCTCCAGCTCCAGCCGGCTCAGCAGCAGCCGGAAGCGCTGATGGGCCAGGTCCTCCTGGTCGATGCCCCCCTTGTTGAACAGCTCCCAAAGCTGGGCGTTCACCGTGTGGTAGAGGGCCTTATGCTCCGGGGAGGGCTCCACCTCGAAGTGGAGCAGGGTCTTGGTGATGGCGTGGTCCTCGGCGGCGGTGAAGTCAAAGAGGGTGTCGTCGGCGTCGAAGAGCAGGTGGACGTAATGGGAGTAGAGTTTCATACCTTGCTGACCTCCCGCCGGGGCTGGGGGGCATGGTACCAGGGGGTCATGCGCACGATGGTGGACACCAGCAGGCTGCCCACGGCGATGGCCCCGGCGATGCCGATGGTGTGGATAAGAGAGGTGAGAAACAGGTCATTTTCCCCGTTGATGGCGTGGAGCATGGTGTAGTAGATGCTGGCGCCGGGCACCAGGGGGAAGATGGAGACGATGAGGAAGCCGGTGACCGGGGCCTTACGTACCCGGGCGATGATCTCGCAAAAGATGGCCAGGGCGATGGTGCCAGCAAAGGTCTGGGCGATGTCGCTGTTCAGGATAGGGCCGGTGAGCAGGTAGACAAGCCACCCGATGGCTCCGCCCAGGGCCGAGCAGAGCACGTTGCCCCCCCGGGTGTTGTAAATGACGGCAAAGCAGCCCGAGCCGATGAAGGCCGCCAGCACCGAGGCGGCGTTTTCCCAAAATGCGTTTGTCATAGTTACACCCCCAAAAGTGCGGCCAGGCCCAGGGCCAAAGCGGTGCCCAGGGCGGCCATTACGCCGATGAACAGTGCGTCGCCCACCTTGCTGATGCCTGAGACCATGTCCCGCACCATCACGTCCCGCAGGGCGTTGGTAAACAGGATGCCGGGCACCAGGGCCATGAAGGCGCCGATGATGATGTACTGGGAGTGGTGGCCAAGCCCCACATGGACCAGGATCTGAGCCAGAAAGGCGGAGACGATGGCCCCGATCATGGTGTCAAAGTAGGGGTTTGTCTCGGTATGGCTCAAAAGCTCGCTGCTCAGGCAGATGGCGATGCCGCAGAAGCCGCTGCAGAAGGCGTCCCACAGATCCCCGCCGAAAAAGACGGCAAAGGCCGCCGAGGCCACATAGTGGGCCAGCAGCATAACGAGCAGGGAGTAGTGCCTGGGGGTGGCGGTGATGTGGTCCAGCCGCTGCCGGGCCTCCTCCAGAGGGGGGACCTCCCGGCACAGCTTCCGGCACAGGTCGTTGTACCGGGCCAGCAGATCCACGTCGTTGCCGTGGCTGGGCATTCGGCGGATCTGGGTCAGGGTCTTGCCCTCGGGGGTGAGGATGCTGATGTTGATGCAGTTGGGGATGACGAAGGATTCCACCCGGTCGATGCCGTAGGCGAACATAAGCCGCTTCATGGAGTCCTCCACCCGGTAGATCTCGGCCCCGCTGACCAAAAGGCCGTAGCCCAGGTCGGTGGCCAGGGTCAACAGTCCGTCATAGTCCATGCCGATCCGCTTCCTTTCTGCCTGTTCTGTCTCTCTGCCCGCCAGAGCGGACAGGCAGAGTCTGTCACCCTTTAGTTTACCTTATTTCCGCTCTTGTAGCAAGTGACAAAGCCGTAACAAAAAGCGTTTTTTGAGGAAAAATTACCCCAGCCGCTCCCGCTCCTGGCACAGTTCGCCGTACAGGTCGCCCAGCGTCCACCCGGCGTTGGTGGGGGTGAGGATGGCCTTCAGGCAGGTCCGGGGCACCCCCGCCTTCCGAAGGCCGGCAAGCAGCCGGTCCAGCTGCCCGGGCACCAGATGGCACAGGATGAGGATGGGCTCGCCGGGGGCCTCCCCGGGCGCTTCGGTTTCCCCGGCCCCCTGGGCCAGCTGGGCCAGGGTCAGACCTAGGTGGCCGGCGGTGAGCCGGCGCAGCCGCAGGCCCTGTACGGCGCAGAGGGCGGGCAGCTTGGCGAGATAGGGGGCCCCGGCGGGGTCATAGCACAAAACAGTGGGCTGGGCCATGGTAAAAACCTCCCGAAAAAACACAAAAATAATACCACCCCCATAGTATCACGACCATGGGGGTGGTGTCCAGTGAGAATTACAGGGTTTCGACTGCCGGCGGGCGGGGGGTATTGGCTTTAGAAGTGGTCGTACACCACCACGTCCTTGAATTCCTTCCGGGGCCGGGGGTCGGGGGCTTCGTCGGCGTAGCCCACGGTGACCACGGTGACCACCCTTGTGCCCTCGGGGCAGCCGATGATGTCCCCGGCCATGTCCGGGTCAAAGCTGCCGATCCAGCAGGAGCCCAGTCCCAGACCGAAGGAGGCGTAGTGGAGCAGGGTGGTGGCGATGGAGGCGTCGATGGTGCCCCGGTTGTAGCCCGAGTCGTTGAGCTCGGTATACTCGGTGGCGCAGATGCAGAAAATGAGGGGGGCGGTCATGGCGGGGCCCCGGCTCTCGCAGGCCACCCGCATCTTTTTGAGCTGCTCGGGGTCGGTGATGGCCACGAACTTCCACTCCTGCCGGTTCATGGCAGAGGGGGCATGGCGCATCAGCTCCAGCAGAGTGTCGATCTTCTCCTGCTCCACGGGAGTGTCCTTGTACTTACGAATGGAGATGCGGCTGTTGACGGCGTCCATGAATTCCATGTAAAGCTCCTCCTTTTTAGTTTGTGACTGAGAAAATCATACCAGTCCCGGCCGGGAAAAGCAAGAGGAACGGAAAAAATACGGGAAAAATTATACTACCCTTTGCAAAATGGGCCGCCAGGGGTTATAATGGGCTATAAATAGTCGAAAAAGGAGGAGTTTTCGTGGGTATCCCCAATGACATCAAGAAGCTGGGCTTCGGCCTCATGCGCCTTCCCAAGGTGGGGGAGGACATTGACATCGAGCAGACCAAGGTGATGGTGGACAAGTTCCTGGCCGCCGGCTTCAATTACTTTGACACCGCCTGGGCCTACGCCGGCAGCGAGGACGCCATCCGTCAGGCGCTGGTGGAGCGCTATCCCCGGGAGAGCTACTATCTGGCCACCAAGAACGCCGCCTGGATCAAGTGCGAGACCCGGGAGGATGCCGTGGAGCAGCTGGAGACCTCTCTGAAGCAGACGGGGGCGGGCTATTTTGACTTCTACCTGCTCCACAACCTGGGCCAGACTCGTACTGAGGTCTTTGAAAAGTGGGATCTGTGGGCCTGGGGCCTGGAGATGAAGGAGAAGGGGCTCATCAAGCATCTGGGCTTCTCCGCCCACGCCACCGCCGACGAGCTGGATGCCATCCTCACCGCCCATCCCGAGGCCGAGTT
>CAJTTU010000137.1:0-230 GCA_910579325.1 uncultured Lachnospiraceae bacterium
TTATTCTTTCAGCGTGGACGCATATTCCCTTTCATTTTTAATGGCAATCTTCAGCGTTTATTTGATTGAAAAGAATCAGAAAAAAATCAATTTCCTGGCAGCTGCTACGATACTTGGATTTTCGATAGGAATTTATCAGTCTTCGATTACGTTTTCAATTGCACTTATTTTTATACTGTTATTAAGCGAGGCGCTAAATAATGAGATTATTTTCAAAGAATTCTTAATTC
>CAJTTU010000137.1:240-7041 GCA_910579325.1 uncultured Lachnospiraceae bacterium
TGTTTTTAGGATTAGCGATATATTTTATTTTTTCAAAAAGCGTAATGTTTGTAATGGGTATCAGCGCATCCGCATACCGTTCAATGGACTCCATAACCCAATTCAGTCTCACAGACCTATTAAAAGGACTGTTTTATTCTTACGCTTATTTTGCCGCCTATTATTTTACGACATATTATTTATATTCTGTTTATCGAGTAATCTTAAATGTGCTGGCTCTCATCATGGCGGTTATATTACTGATACCATTGTATAAAAAGATGCTCAATAAGCAGCCTGCCCCATACTTTAACATTGCGTTTAGCGGTATATTGATTTTTCTTACCCCTGTCGGCCTTAATTCACTTCCGTTATTAATGGGTGACAGAGTCGAAACAGGCGTTCATCGCATTATGTTATTCTCTCTGGTCTTTCTTTATTTTCTGTATATCAAGCTTATTGATACGAATTTATCTCTTCCCGAAGAATATCAGGGAATTGGGAAAAAAGCAGCGACGCAATGGATAGGACTGCTTCCTTTGATCGCGGCAATCTATTCAGGATTTTTAATATGCAATCAGGCATATGGCAGAATGAACACGCGATATGAGAATATATACGCATTTCTGAACAGGATAGCCGCGCGCATGGAAGAAACTCCGGAATGGAGTCATGACATACCTGTTTACTTTGCCAATCCGTCGCATATTTTTAACGCTAATTATGAAGTGGAAATCAAAGCGTATGACGATTTAAGAAGGATGATGGGAACAGATCTTTACCCGTGGTATAACTCCGAGGAGCTGGTTTCCTTTTTCGAGATATATCTTCATTTTCCCGTACGGGAAGCAAGTTCGGAACAGATAGCAGACATATCCGCAAGTGAAGAATTTAATAAAATGCCTGTTTTCCCCGCAGAAGGTTCCATAAAGGTAATCGACGACGTTATGATTGTTAAACCGGATGAACGTAGCCATTAAATATTTAAAACACAGTCTATAGCATCCCAAAACCCTCTGCATACCTCTTCAAACCGAAAACGTCCCAGACGTCGTATCGACTCCCCGCCCATCTGCTCCGCACGTTTCGGATTGCGCAACAGTTCCTGCATACACCTGCGGAACTGTTCTTTATTATATGGGTCCACAATATACCCATTTTTTCCTTCATCAACCAGATCATAGGCCCCGTCCGCATACCTGGAACAAATCACTGGCAGCCCTGCGCACATCGCTTCCAGTATCACCAGTGCAAAACAATCCTGCCGGGTTGGAAACGCAAAAATCGTACTTTTTCCATATTCCTTTTTCAGCTCTTTCTGGGGCAGATAACCCAGAAACTTTACCCGATTCTCCATACCCAGAGACTGAACAAGTTTCTTTAAATTATTTTCTTCCGGCCCGGAACCAGCCAGCGCCAGTATATAATCTTCCTCTATCCCCTGTGCAGCTTCCAGAAGCAAATCCAAACCTTTCCGTTCAATTAGACTTCCCACACATAAAATCTGCTTTGTCTTCTCATTTACAGCAGCTCTTTGTATCGTATACTTTTCCAGATCCACCGTCAGAAAACTAATAAAACATTTTTCGAGATCCGCCCCATATGTCAGCTGTGCCTCTCTGGATTTTGTGCTGCTAGCAAGAAAAGCCGTCGCATGACCAATCACATAGCGGCGCAGCCTCTTTTGAAACCAGTTAAGCCCACTTTCTGAATTCAAAGTGCCGTCTGTCCAACTGATATAAGGAACTTTTTTTTTCAGACAATACCTTAACGCCTGCAGCGCCGTCGGATTATACTCTGAAGCAACCACAACAGCCGGCTGCAGTTCCTCCAAAACTCCGGCCACGCCCCTGGAGACATGAATATACTTTGTATCAAATCGACGGGGAATCCGAATCGTATAAGAATCCAGAAAACGGCTGTTTCGCATTTTGTCTTTCTCAATTTCCCAACTTCGATTTTCTTCATTCCGGCTCGCATAAAGGATATGAATCTCATACGCATTCGTATGGCGCTGCAAATAATCAAAAAAATCCACCCGGTAAGGAGAAGGTATATTTGTAATAATCACAATTTTTTTCATTCTGAAATTCTCTGTCTTTCCCATTATCGTTCCGCAGCTTCCCTTCCAGGACTTGTCCGGTCCGTCGTTGTTTTCACACATCGTTTGACGTTACCTTTCCTTTCAGCTCCAGCCCTACTGCACACTCTCATAAATCCGTTTCAGCAATTCATAATTCCGTTCCGGCCCATACCGTTCCCGATACGCTGTTTTGGTATCCCAGTCCGTTCTTTCTTCCATCTGTGCCACTGCCTCCCGCAATGACGCCGCATCTTTACAGGTAAACCGTACGCCCGTTACGCCCGGCTCCACCATATCTCCTGCATTCCCGATATCGCTGGCCACCACCGGCGTCCCTGCCGCATAGCTCTCCAGAATAACCATCGGCTGCCCCTCATAGCACAATGTGGGCAGAATCAATGCCCTGGACTCTGCCATCAGACGCAGCACTTCCTCATGGGGACGCATTCCCAGCATTTCCACACCCGTCAGATAATTCACATCTATATAAGAACGGACCCATTCCTCCTCCGGACCATTCCCGCACAGAAAAAGTTTTTTCTCCGGAAACGCTCTCCAGGCCTCCAGCAGGACATGAATTCCTTTCAGTTTTTCCAGCCGTCCCACATACAGATACTGATCTCTTTTCCCTGCGTTCTTTGCCGAGAACAGCGAAGATTGTTTCACAAAATTCGGCTTCACAAAAACTTTTTCCGGAACAATCCTCTTTTTCTTCCCGCCCCGGTTCAGCAGCAGCAGTTTCTCCCTGTTAAAATCCGTCAGACAGATATAAAATAAACGCCGATAAGTACCTAAAAAGCGATGAAATGTCAGAATAGCCACGCTCATCAAGGACTGAACCCTCGAATTTCGATAACATCTATAGCGCACGGCACATTTCAGTCCTTTGTTCACACAGTCCTCGCATACTTTCCCGTCCCGCATAAAAACAGCTGCCGGACACAGCAGTCGAAAGTTATGAAGGGTCTGCACCACAGGCTTTCCGCAGGCAAAAGCCGCATAATATACCGACGGACTGACAAGGGGCAGCGTATTATGCACATGAACAATATCGATTCGATTTGCCCGGATCAGCTTTTTCACTTCACGGTAAGTACGAAGGGAAAACAGAGAAGTCAATGGCAGTAATAATTTCTGCCGCACCGAGAAACTGTCCATTTCCCTGTTGCTTCTCGTATACAGACAGACAAAATGTCCCTGTTCCTCCAAAAGCTGTTTCTCATTTTCCAGGGCCGTATCTTCTCCGCCCGGGATCCTGTAATAATTATGGACAAGCAAAACCCGCTCTTTTCGTCCCATATCGTCCTCTCTTCGACTCATTTGCCGCCGCAGACTTCTCGATTCCTTTCAGCCCGTTCGTCCGCACGACGCATATTTTTTACACAATACCGGCTATTATCATAACATAAACAAATATAGGTTGCAACGGCGGCGTTTTTATACTGACCCGCATAAAACAGCCGGAAACGGCTTGAAACAACCTGAAAATCTGTTATAATATGGGAGTAGTTGTCTTTTGTCCAGGAGGTTCCATATGGAAAACAGAACTGAGGTACGGCTCAGTATCATTATACCGGTTTATAATGGAAAACAATATCTGAAGAAACTGTTTGACTCCATGCAGAAACTGGAAAGCTGTGAACCGGAAATTTTACTGGTCGACGACTGTTCCGAGGACGAAAGCGGAACATACTGCCGGGAACTGGCGAAGATCAATCCAAACGTCCGGGTATTGGAGAAAGAACGCAGAGAAGGGATTGCAGCTTCCCGCAACCTGGGCCTAAAACATGCCCGGGGCAGGTATGTCTGTTTTATCGATCAGGATGATAAAATCGAACCCGGCGTCTATCTGAAAGCGTTGCACAGCGCAGAAGAGCATCAGATAGAATGCTGTCTGTGGGCCACCCGTCTTGTTTTTGAAGACGGCCGCCAGGAAAAAGATTTTTCTTTCCCTGCTGAAAAAACCTATGAGGAAACTGAAATCAGACAGGCCCTGCTGGAGCAATATCTTCGAAAAGACGACAGCGAGCGAATTTTTAAAATTCCCGGGCATGTCTGGGCAGGAATGTTTTTAAAAGACTTTTTAGAAAAAAACGGGATATCCTTTTTCTCTTTTGTTGATTATGAAGACGACTGTGTTTTTATGAATCAGGTCATGCGGCACTGTAAAAAACTGACTGTGTTTCCGGATGCAGGCTATTACTGGACACGCAATTTAAAATCCGAAAGTCACAGAGTCAAATACATTGAAGATTTCTGGGAAAAAAGCACGCGGTTGAAAGACTGGTATCAAAGTGCGATTTACGATATCTTTTCCGGCGAGACGCCTCCTTTGGAAAAATTACAAAAAGAGGAGGCCGTTAAAATATATGAATACGTAGAAAATCTGTGCAGCATTAAAAATCCTGCTCCGCGGACCTCTGTTATAAAAGAATTGTCTCAGTTTTTCTCTGTTTCACATCACTACGACGCCATCTCAGAGGAAAAACCGCCTTACGGCGGCGCGGGGAAAAGGCGTCAGATCCTGCGAAAGCTGATTCTGGCCAGACGCTACGGGACAATTCATATATTTTTGAGAATGTACAGAAGGATTAATATACTGAAGACAGGTTCGTAGAATTTTTTTACGATACAAAACAGAAAGGACGTTATATGACCCGGGATTTTGATAAAATATACAGGAATATCGCTCTGATTTCCATTTTTTTAATTGCAGTCGGATTTATGGGTTTCGGAGATAAAATCGTTTTACTGTTACTGTTTATAAACTGTCTGATACAGTCTGTAATCAACAGGAAACTGTTTATAAATGCCGAATTAATCCTCCTTTTCGCAGGAATGCTGTTCTATGGTATTTTCGGCAGGCTTGAAGCAGTCTGGATGGTCAAATATACTTTGCTGCCGGCTTTGTTTTATATGTTCGGCGCATCTGTTCCGATTTCCCAGAACAGGGCCGACTGCAACAATCGGGCAAAGACGGCTGTCATCGCATTAAGTCTCGGTCTGCTGATTGAAAGCATTTTAAACGCTTTGCGGTGGGCGCCGGAGCTGGGGCGGTACTGGCCTGAATTCTGGTCCGGAAGACCTCTTCTGGCAACCCAGCATGTCTTCTATAACCTGCTTGTCGTCGCATTATTTTTCTATGGCCTCTATCGCTGGAACTCCCATCGGCTGCTAAACAGCATTCTGGTTCTGGGCGGAATATGGTGCTTATGGTTTTCTCTGGTCACCGGCTCCAGATCGCTGGTCATGATATTTGCAATCGTTATTATAACAAATATTATTCTGTATTTTTATCTCAACAGACATAACGAAACCGCCCGCAGATCGCTGCGCCTTTTCGCTCTGTGCCTGCTGGCAGCGGTCATATTCGCAGGCGCTCTCTATCTATTGAATGCGGGCGGAATTTATGACTATCTGCATTCCCATACGTGGACCAGAGAGGGCGGAATTCTGCACAATATAAGATTTCAGGCCCAGATTTCCGCATTAAGGCAAATTCCTGAATATCCCTTTGGCGGCAGCCGGATGGATCTGGCCGGCTTAGGCTTCGCCCACAATGTCTGGCTGGATGTGGCAAACCGCTCGGGACTTATTCCTTTCGTTCTGCTTGTGGCTTATACATTCGTCACATTGTATAATCTGATCAAACTGATACGGACCCAGACGACAGACCATGATATCATTTATCTGCTGGTTTCTTCTTATCTCTCTCTTTTTTTGTATTATATGATCGAACCGGCACTGGATGCCAACATTATGTACTGGGCTCTCTGGGCGCTGATTTGCGGACTTACCAAAGGCGTTTTAAAAAATCATGATAATATGATACGTATGGAGTGAATATTGCAGGACTATTTTTTAAATTTTTTTTCGAAAATGAAACACAGCTTACACATGATAAAATTGCGGCTGACTGGCAATAAATTTTTTTCAAACACGGTCTGGATCTTGTTTGGAAGAGTATTACAAATGTCGTTACAGCTGATTGTGGGAATGATCACGGTCCGGTATCTGGGCCCTTCCAATTATGGCATTATAGAATATACAAAATCCTATGTGGCTTTTCTGGCCGTTATTGCCGCCCTGGGATTAAGCAATATCGCGGTAAAAGAATTGCTGGAGCAGCCGGACAAACAGGGGCAGACGCTGGGAACCATGATTGCTTTCCGCATCTGCTGCGGCATATTATCTACCGCCATAATAACGCTCCTGGTTTATTTTGTTTAAGCGTATGAATGAAACAATAAGCATAACAGACATTCTGTTGGCCGTATCGGTCGGCTGCAACCTTTGGTTCCTGTTCCTGCTCCTTTACGAGCGCATCATGGACACACGGCTTGTCCGATTCTTCAGGGGCATCGCCGGATTGTGGCGGTCACTGGGTGGCACGGAGATAAAACAAAAAACAGTGCAAGAGGAAGTCCCGGCAGAAGAGGCGGACATCATCGGCAAGAGCCGTTTCAGGATGGCATCCACCCGGACAACCGCTGCCATACCGACGCAACAAGCCGCCACTTCGGAAAAAGGCATTGAGCTGTCGGAGGAAGAGGCTACTTTTGACGACGGAAACGCGGAAACCGCCTCCCGTCCGGCACAAGTCCCGGAGGAAAAACTCGATGAAACCTTCACGAGCATACCACCGGAGGAACTGGGATACGGGGAGGATGAACCGGAGGAAGACGCTTCGGATACACCACAGGCTTCGGGCAGCAGCTTTGACGAGATCGACGACGCCT
>CAJTTU010000138.1 GCA_910579325.1 uncultured Lachnospiraceae bacterium
GCCGGCATCAGGTCCACGCCCTCCGGGTGGCGCAGAATCCCCTCGCCGGGGCGGACCGGCTGATCGGTCAGGATACGGCCCATTGCGTCAGAGAGGGTAAAGGGCAGCTTATCCGGCTGGGGATTGCCCAGGCTGATGGTCAGGCTCCCTTGCGGGTCCCCGTCAATGAGAAGCACTTTCTTTCCGGCCTGTGCCAGTCCAATCCCTAAGTTGGCACAGGTTGTGGTCTTGCCCACACCTCCCTTTTGGTTGGCGATGGCGATGATTTGCGTGTTCAAGATAATCACCTCGTTTCTTGGTATGAAAAAAGGGAGAATGTGACCGGAATCAACATTCTCCCTTAGAAACGATATGTGATTGTGCAATAATCTGTCTTTTGTGAGGTTAGCTTTTGAGAGCCATCTCGCCGCAAACCCGCATGAATACTGGATTTTTGCCTGTTTGCTTTCCCTTTCCCCAATAACCTGTGTTCAACGATTTTTACGCACGGGATATTTCAAAGAAAATCCGCAGCACCATGACCACGAAGGCGAGGGCGGGCATCTACCACAGCACCGTGCCGCCGTTCGGCTACCGGAAATCGCCGGAGGACAGCCACAAGCTGATACCGGATGCGGAAACAGCGCCGATTGTACGGCGTATGTATGAGCTTGCCGTGCAGGGCAAAGGCTACAAGGCAATCGGCAGCGTGCTGAAAAATGAACGCATACCGATACCCGCATACTGGCACCATGTAAGGGGCGAGCGGACGTGGACACGCTTTAAAGGCGAGGGCGACATATCCAATTATATCTGGAATGAAACAACGATAAAGTGGATACTTTCGCATGAGGTCTACATCGGGAGCCTTGTGGCACAGAAACAGTCAAAGCTGTTCAAGGTCGGCAAAAACTATGTAAAGCCCAAAGACGAGTGGGTTGTGGTAAAGGACATATTTGAGCCAATTGTGGATTTGGAACTGTGGGAGCGTGTGCAGGAAGTCAACGGTAAGCGCAGACGTATGTGCAAGGCAAAGAGAGAACCGAGCATTTTCTCCGGCATTGCCTACTGCCCGGACTGTGGCAGGCGCATTTCATTCTTCCCGGAGAAATCCAGTAAGAACAGCGAAAGAAAGACCTATTTCGGCTCATGCCAGAGCTACAAGGCGAACGGGCCGGATGCGTGTACGCCGCACCGCATCAAGGAGCAGGACTTATATGATATTGTCCTCAAAGACATCAAGGAATGGGCGGCAATGGCGCTTGCGGACGAGTGGGCAGTCCTTGACAGGGTTATGGAACAGCAGCAGTTAAACAGTACCGTTGATTATGGTCTGATTGAGGGGAAGAAGCGAACCATAGGGAAAAGGCTTGAGGAAATCGAAAAGGTCATAAGTAAGCTGTATGAGGATTACGCACTCGGCAGGCTTGCAGGCACAAGCATAGACAATCTCATGCCAAAGTACCAGAGGGAGCAGGAAGAACTCAAAAAACAGCTTTTCGCATTGCAGGAACAGTCGGCAGAGCATGACAGCACAGAGCAGAATGCGGGAAAGTGGATAAGCCTGATCCGGCAGTACAGTGACCTGAAGGAATTAAATTCTTGTATCATCAATGAACTTATCACAAAGATTTTAGTGGGCGACAAACGCCGGGTAAATGGTGAGAAAGTTCAGTCTATCGAAATCCATTACCGTTTCATCGGAAATCTGACCGACAGCGGGAATGGGGAAACAATTCAATAAAAAATCCAGTTAAAAACAATTTAGCTGTAAAAACCGACTTTATCGGGTATTTACAGATCCGAATACCGGAATGGCGCCGGCTATTATGGAAATCGACCCGGCGCGGATCGACGACTATTATTCCGTCTGCGAAGACCGGATCGACGCTCTGATGAAGATGGAGCAGCCGGACAGCCCGGCGGCACAGCGCCAGGCCGTGAACATGTACCGGCAGGTTGAAAAACCTTTTACAGTCTACCCCGGCATGAATTCTGCCAGCATGGATTATCAGAATATCATGGGCTTTCTGGTGCTGCTGTTCTGTGTGATCATCGCAGCTCCCACCTTTTCCGCCGATTATCAGTCCGGCTCGGACGATATTCTGCGCTGCACCCGGCATGGCAGGGTCAGACTTGGCATGGCAAAACTGTTTGCGGCCCTTTTCGTCAGCGCAGCCGCCTTTACGATTTGCGCCGCTGTCTATATCCTGATTACAGACAGTCTGTTTGGCTGGAAATGCGCAAAAACCTCTGTCCAGATGATATACTCGATTGTGACGCTGGCGGACATAAATGTCGGAAGCCTTCAGCTTCTTTTCGCTACCGCCGGGCTTCTCTCTGTGCTGGCCTCTGTCAGCTTTACACTGTTTCTCTCCTCCCGGTGCAAAAGCACCGTAACATCCCTCGCGGCCGCGCTGGCCTTTTGCATCGCCCCGACAGTGATTTCCATGACCGTACCGGGCGCGCTGTCCACATGGCTGTGCAGCCTCCTTCCCGCCAGCGGCACGAGTATCCAGGCGAGTATTCTTTATGCGGTCACGGATTTTCAGTTTTTAAATGTAGCCGGACTGTCCGTCTGGACGCCTTATGCCATGATCGGAGCCTGTATCGTTGAGATTCCGCTGTTCGCGGTTTTAACGGTACGGTCTTACTGCAGGCATGCTGCCTGAAAAGGTTCTTACACCTGTTTCACCATCCGTCTCACAGCCTGACAGATTTGTTCCACACAGCCATCGTATCCCAGAGTCAGGCTGTTTAAACACAGGTCGTAGTTGGCGGCTTCATTCCACCTTTTTCCCGTATAATGAAGATAATACTCCGCCCTGACTTTATCGGTTTTCTGGATATGTTTTTCCATTTCCCGCTCGGAACGCATGTATTCGCTCATACATTTGCGCACGCATTCCTCATGGGGCGCATGGATGTAGACGCGCAGCAGGTTCTTCATATCCTTCAAAATAAAATCCGCGCACCGGCCGATCACCACATAAGACTGTTCCGTCGCCAGCTCTTTTAACACCTTGGCCTGATAGTTGAACAGGTTTCGATTGGAAGTGAAATCATCGTCTTCCGGAGGGAGCAGTTCTCCTTTATATACATTCTGGGTTACCTTGGCCAGAAAAGATTTCTTCAGCTTTTCATCAGCCTGGGCAAACAGCGTCTCGCTGATACCGCTCTGCTCCGAGGCCATGGTCAAAAGCTGCCGGTCAATATAAGAAATCCCCAGCTCCTTCGCCACCTGATCGCCGATAATACTTCCCCCGCTTCCGCAATTTCTGGAGATCGTTATGACAAAATGCTTATCCATACTAAAATCCTCCTATTAATCGTTCCGCTACAAGCCTCTGGATCCGGAAGAATTTCCGGCCACTATGCGTCAGTAAATCCTTCCGGGGCCTGTATGGACTTTCGCTGATAAAAACTCTGCCTTTTTTATAATATGAGTATACCATGTTATCAGAAGAATTGCATTAAAATTTGTGAATTTACAGTGAAGCGTATGGATATTTTCAGGACGGTTTGTTAGAATATACCATATATATAAGCTGACCGGACGTAAATGCAGCGTGCCCGTATAAATTATTCACGGACATTGAATGATATACTTCGAAGGAGATGGTGAAATGGAGGCATTGAAAATACTTGTGGTGGACGACGAAAGCCGGATGCGAAAGCTGGTAAAAGATTTTCTGGTGAAAAAAGGATATGAAGTGGAAGAGGCCGGGGACGGAGAAGAAGCGCTGGAGATTTTCTGGGGCGATCCAAAAATCGCGCTTGTGATCCTTGATGTGATGATGCCAAAGCTTGACGGCTGGGAAGTGTGTAAACAGATCAGAAAACAGTCTTCCGTTCCGGTCATCATGCTGACGGCCCGGTCGGATGAACGGGATGAACTGCTGGGTTTTGAGCTGGGCGTGGATGAGTATATCTCCAAGCCCTTCAGCCCGAAGATCCTGGTAGCCCGGGTAGAAGCGATTCTCAGGAGAACCGGAACTCTGTCAGATGAAACCCGGATCGAATGCAGCGGAATCGTGATGGATATTGCCGCGCATCAGGTATCAGTGGACGGAAAGCCCATAGAACTGAGCTTTAAAGAATTTGAGCTGCTCAGTTACTTCCTGCAAAACCAGGGAATCGCCCTGTCCCGGGAAAAAATTTTAACAAATGTCTGGAACTATGACTATTTCGGCGATGCCCGCACCATCGATACCCATGTGAAAAAGCTGCGCAGCAAATTAGGAGAAAAAGGGGAATATATACGAACTATTTGGGGGATGGGGTATAAATTTGAAGTAAATGATTAAGGCTATGAGCCAAAACCAGCCATATAAACAGACGGAACCTGACTAAGAAACGCCGCCCGGCAAAACGGAACATTTATCTGTTCTGCCGGGCGGTTGGCGGCTGCTGTCAGCGACAGATCGCTCCCTGCTGTTTTTCTCTATAAATTGTACGTACTGTGCGTCGGCACCAGCGTCGGATGGAATCCATTCTCCCCCAGCGCCTTTACGATCTGGGCCTTATGCTCCGCGCCGAAAGCCTCTATGGTTATCCGCAGTTCCACGCCTGCGTTCCGGTTGATATTCACGAACTGGTTGTGATCCAGCTTGATCACGTTCCCTTGCTGCTCCGCGATCAGGGAAGCCACCTTCACCAGCTGGCCGGGGCGGTCCGGCATCAACACGGAAACGGTAAAAATCCGGTCTCTCTGAATCAGGCCGTGCTGTACCACGGAGGACATGGTAATCACATCCATATTTCCGCCGCTTAAAATAGAAACCACTTTTTTCTTTTTTACATCCAGGTGTTTCAGCGCCGCAATGGTCAGAAGTCCTGAATTTTCCGCCACCATCTTGTGGTTTTCCATCAGATCCAGAAACGCCACAATCAGCTCCTCATCTTCCACCGTGATTATTCCGTCAATATTTTTCTGTACATAGGGAAAGATTTTCTCTCCGGGCGTCTTCACCGCCGTGCCGTCCGCGATCGTGCTGACCTCCGGAAGCGTCACCACTTTTCCGGCATTCAGCGAAGCCTTCATACAGGCCGCGTTAGCCGGTTCCACGCCGATCACCTTGATATTGGGATTCAGAAGCTTAGCCAGAGTGGACACGCCGGTGCAAAGGCCGCCGCCGCCGATGGGCACCAGAATGTAATCCACCGTAGGCAGCTCCTTCACGATTTCCATGGCAATCGTCCCCTGCCCTGTGGCCACATCCAGATCGTCAAACGGATGAATAAACGTATATCCCTTTTCTTCCGCCAGCTTCAGGGCGTAATCGCAGGCCTCGTCATACACATTTCCGTAGAGGACTACCTGCGCCCCGTAGCTCTTTGTCCGGTTCACTTTCATCAGCGGCGTGGATACCGGCATGACGATCACCGCCTTGCAGCCGTACATTTTCGCCGCATAGGCCACGCCCTGGGCATGGTTGCCCGCCGATGCCGTGATCAGGCCCTTGGAACGTTCCTCCTCCGTCATTGTGCTGATCTTGTAGTAAGCGCCCCGTACCTTGTAGGCGCCGGTGTACTGCATATTCTCCGGCTTTAAATAAACCCGGTTCCCCGTCTGGGCGCTGAAATACTCGCTGTACACCAGCTTTGTCTCCGACGTGACCCTGGTCACGATCTCCGACGCTTCCTCAAATTTCTCTAATGTCAATGCTTCTGCTCCCATATTCACTCCATCTGTTCTGTGCTTTTTTCATCTCGTTCCGTATCAGGCTTTATCTCCGCTTTCGACTCAATCCTCTGCTTTCACATTAAACAGCGCGTTCACAAAAGCGTCCGCGTCAAACTTCTGCAGATCGTCGATATGTTCGCCCACGCCGATATACTTCACCGGTATGCCCAGCTCCGACTGAATCGCCACCGCGATGCCGCCCTTGGCCGTGCCGTCCAGCTTGGTCAGAATAATGCCGGTCACATCGATGGCTTCCTGGAACTGTCTGGCCTGTACCAGGGCGTTCTGCCCTGTGGTGCCGTCCAGCACTACCAGCGTTTCCCGGTAAACGTCCGGATATTCTTTGTCGATAATCCGGTTGATTTTTTTCAGTTCCTCCATCAGATTTTTCTTATTGTGCAGACGCCCCGCAGTATCACAGAGTAGAATATCCGCATTCCTGGCTTTCGCTGCGGTTACGGCGTCAAAGACTACTGCCGCCGGGTCAGAACCCTCTCCCTGACTGATAATCTCCACGCCAGCCCGGTTGGCCCATTCCGTCAGCTGCTCCGCCGCCGCCGCCCGGAACGTATCCGCTGCCGCCATAATCACCTTTTTGCCCTGATCCTTCAGCTGTCCCGCAAGTTTTCCTATGGAGGTGGTCTTGCCCACGCCGTTGACGCCGATCACCAGCACCACTGATTTACAGTTTTCAAACTGATAGGCGTTCTCCCCCAGGTTCATCTGCTCCTTGATGCTGTTTACCAGAAGCTCCTTGCAGGCGGACGGCTCCTTAATCCGCTGCTCTTTTACTTTCTGGCGCAGATCCTCCACGATTTTCATCGTCGTGTTCACGCCCAGATCGCCCATAATCAGGATTTCTTCTATCTCTTCATAAAAATCATCGTCGATGGCGGAAAACCCGTTAAAAATGGAATCCATCCCTGACAGTATGCTGTTTCTCGTTTTCTCCAGTCCGGCAAACAGCCGGCCAAACAACCCCTTTTTCTCACCGCTCATCCTTCACACCCTCTTACTTTATAGCTCCGCTGCAGTCCTCCCGAGCCCCGGAAGGATTTCCGCTGTTTTTATAGTTCCGTTACAGTCCGGTCCTCTTTTACGATGCCTGCTCCGTCAGATCGACGGATACCAGGCTGGATACCCCTTTTTCCTGCATGGTAATGCCATACAGCTGGTCGGCAATTAACATTGTACCACGTCTGTGGGTAATTACAATAAATTGTGTGAATTTCTTTAATTTATCCAGATATTTTGCGAACCGCGCCACGTTGGAATCATCC
>CAJTTU010000139.1:0-362 GCA_910579325.1 uncultured Lachnospiraceae bacterium
TCGCCAACCAGCAAAATAGTTCCCATCGGCAGATGGGGCAGCTTCAGGGACACCAAACGGCCAACCAGCGTCGTCCCCCCGGTTGTACCGCCGCCGTCTATGATCAGGCCAAGCCCGATTCCCATCACCACGCCACCAAATATGGAGGCCAGCATCACATCCTGGGTAAAAGGCTGTAAAAACGCCATGCCGTCCATCATCACGGAGGTAAGGAACACGGTCAGGCCAGTGTAGACCAGAAGCCTCTTTCCCAGTACAATGGTTCCGATAATGACCAGCGGGATATTAATGATAAAATTCAGCCCGCCGATGGGAAACCCAGTAACCGCCTTCACGACGACGCCGATTCCGGTAATCGACCC
>CAJTTU010000139.1:372-6633 GCA_910579325.1 uncultured Lachnospiraceae bacterium
GATCGGGTCAATAAAGAGAACCACCGATAAGGCATAAATCAAACACCCGATTACAATTTTCAGAATTGCGATCCCTTCTGTTTTGATCAGTTCCGTTCGGTCAGCCATACTCAATCCTCATACTTCACTAACAGCGCATCAGCGATCGCTACGCCTTCCGGTGTGACAAAAACCGGATTGATATCCAGTTCCCTGATTTCCTCCCTGCCCGATGCCGCCATCTCGGAAATCTTCACCAGAAGCTCTGCCAGCGCTTCCTTATTACAGGGCTCGCTTCCCCGGTATCCGTCAAGCAAAGGAGCCGATTTCAGGGAATCGATCATCCTTATTGCCTGTTTCCTGGTAAGGGGGGCACAGGCCAGCTGAACGTCTTTAAACAGTTCAACGAACACGCCTCCCATACCCACCATAATCATCGGGCCGAAATCTTTATCATTATTAACGCCGATAATCATTTCGACGCCTGTTTTCAGCATCGGCTTCAGCAATACGCCCTCAAGCCTGGCCTGGGGAGCATTCTTCCCGCAATTGTCCATAACGGTACGGAAAGCATCCCTAAGCCCCGCCTCGTCACGGAGATTCAGCCGCACGCCGCCCACATCCGACTTATGCTGAATATCCGCGGAATGAATCTTTACGGACAGGGGGTATCCCAATCTTTTCACCGCTTCCACAGCCTCCTCTTCCGTTGCCGCGACGGCCTGGGGCGGAATGGCAACTCCGTGGGCATCCAGGTAACACAGGCTTTCATATTCGCTGCATCCGACGCTGCCTTTATGTAGTCTTTCCGGAATCGCCCCTTCCGTATCCTCAAACTCAAACACGGCGAAATCAAGAATCTTCCTCAATGCGTTGCATCCGTAACAGCCCGTAGGCAAAAGGGGAACCCCTGCCGCTTTCAGGGCGTCGGCGCTTTCCACATCCCTGGTATGCTCGATATAAGGAATCCAGAAAATCGGTTTCATATCCTCGTCTTTGCTGACAATAGACGCTGCTTCCACCATATGGGTAATCGTATCGTCCCATACCTGGGGGGTAATGGTATAGCAGATGGCAAGGGCGTCCACATTTTCATCCCGGGAGATAGCCCGCATGGCGTCCACCATCACCGGCGTATTGTACCCGATTCCCGCCGTCATGTCGAAAGGATTGTTTACCGTCCCGTAATCCGGCACCAGCGTCTGTAAGTACGCTTTCACTTCCGGGCTGTACTCCGCCAGCGGCAGCTGATACTGCTCCGTAAGGTCCGCCATCACCCCGGCCTCTCCGCCGGATACGCACAGGTAAGCCAGCCGCTGTCCCTCAGGCAGCCTGCGCAGCCAGGACAATGCCGTGGCGATGCCCATCATTTCTTCCAGATCCTCCGCTTCGATCACGCCGTACCGTTTAAAGACGGAACGAACTACACGGTCAGCGCCGGATAAGGAGCCTGTATGGGACGCCGCCAGCTGCTGTGATTTTGCGGACTTTCCCGTTTTCAGCATCACAATCGGCTTTTTCTTCTTTGCGGCCTTCCGGAAGGTCTCAACCAGCTGTGACGGCTTCGTAACCCCTTCCATATAGGCGCACACAACCTTCGTGTCCTCGTCCTCCACCAGGTAGTCCAGATAATCCTCCACCTTGACATTGCAGGAATTGCCGGAGGAGATCACCGTGGAAAAGCCCATGGCCCTCGTATCCAGGCCGCCCAGCACAATCTGCCCGCTCTGGGAAACCATGCCGATATTTCCTTTGCGGTCCCGCTCCTCCACCAGAAAGGCAAAGGCGAAAACCCCTGCGTTGAAATTGGCGAAGCCGGCGCAGTTCGGACCCATCACGGCGATTCCCAGTTCGTCGGCCCGTTTTACAAGCTCCTCCTGCAAAATTTTTCCTTCCGCTCCCACCTCGCTGTAACCGCTGGCAAAGACAACCACACCGCCTGCCTTCTTTTTCGCGCAGTCCTCCAACAGCGGAAGGACGGTTTTCTGGGAAGTACAGATAATCGCCAGGTCAACATCCTCCGGGACATCCAGAATCGAGCGGTATACCTTTTTTCCGAAAACTTCTTCTTTCTTCGGATGAATCAGATACAGATGCTCCTGATTCCGGGAAAATTTCAGATAATTTTTTGTCGTATCCCCGCCGAACCCAGGCTTGTCATTGGCGCCGATAATCGCCACCGAACGGGGCTTTAATAATTTATCTAAATTCATAAAACTCTCTTCCTCTTACATTTTTTCCGCCGACTCATATCCCAGCTTAAAGCAAGCTACGTTGCCCGGCCCCTTCTTCTCATAATAGGCTTCCAGCGTTCGCTCAAAATCCTCCGCTTTCACAAGGCCCGTCGCCTTAATCATCGCTCCCAGCACCGCGATATTCGCGCCCTTAGGATTCGCTTTCGCCGCGATTCCCATGGCGTCCACGCCGTACACCGACACATTGTCCGGGTACTGCCTCTCACCGAAAAGGGACTTGTTTACAATGACCGTGCCATTTTCTTTTACCGAGCCAATATACTGGTCATAGGTCTCCTCGGTCATGCAGCAGAGCACATCCAGCTCCTGGGGATAAGGGGTTCCGATATCCTCGTCGGATACCACCACCCGGCACAGGGCGCTGCCGCCCCGCATCTCCGCCGAATACTCGCTGGTCCAGCAGACATTCTTCCCGTTGGCCGCCGCAATCTTAATCAGAATCTTCCCGGCGGTTAAAACTCCCTGCCCGCCGATTCCCGCAAACATAATATCCGCCATTACAGAACACCTCCCTGCTCAATGTCCACATATTCCCGGACGGGGAATATCTTTTCATTTTCATTTTTAATCTTTTCCATCGCTTCCACAGGAGACAATTTCCAGTTCGTGGGACAGGGGGACAAAATCTCTATAATCGAAAAGCCTTTTTTCTCTTTCTGATATGTAAAGCCTTTCTTAATCATCTTTTTCGCGTCATTGATATGCTTCGGGTCATAGAGCGCTCCCCGGGCCGCATAGGCAATCGGATAATTCTTTATGACATTCAGGAAGTCAAAAGGCTCTCCCGCTATATTCGCGTCACGCCCGTTTTTACTGGAAACCGTCTTATCTCCCACCAGCGTCGTCGCCAGGTTCATCTGCCCTCCGGTCATGCCGAAAATTCCGTTATTTACCGCAATCATCGTGATCGGCACATTCCTCTGGGCAGCGTAACAGGTTTCGGAAAAGCCGATGACATAGCAGCAGCCGTCTCCCGCATGGACATATACGTTGGAATCCGGACGAACCTTTTTGATTCCGGTGGCCACCGCCGCCACCCGTCCATGGGGGCCTGCGATTCCGTCGCAATTCAGTGTGTCGATGGACCAGTAGGCGCAGGCAATATCCACAACCTGCACGGTATCCTCCACCAGGTTCATTTCCTCACAGGCCTCGGCAATGATCCGCTGGATGATCCCATGCCCGCAACCGCCGCACCAGCCCACTTGCTGATGAATCATTTCCGGTTTTGTTCTTATTATTTCCATCATCAGTAAACCTCCAGTTCTTCTTCCTCGCCTGCCAGGACACGTTTGCAGTAATCCACAACCTGCCGGGGCGTGGCGACATATTTGCTTGTGAGCAGGGAATACATGGGATACTTATTTTTTGAGGCGAGAAGCACATCCTGGGCCATCTGGGCCGAGAGGCTCATTTCCACCGTCGCCAGCGCCCTGCAGCTTTCCGGCAGCTTTTCAAAGGCTTTTACGGGGAAAGGCCACACGGTAACCGGACGGATCAGCCCCAGCTTAACCCCTTCCTCCCTCGCCAGACGAACCGCCGATTTGCACACTCTTGACGAGATGCCGATGGCAACGAGAACCAGCTCCGCATCCTCCAGCTGGAATTCCTCCCAGCGCTGCTCGTGGTCGAACATTTCCTTATACGTCTTTTTCACCAGCCTGTCATATTCGTCATAAGGCATGGAACGATCCAGATTCGTCACCTTGACCTTCGGCGCGTCCTTTTCCTTATGCCCGATAATGGCCCAGTCAAACTTTTTATTGTCATGCTCCCTGCTTTCTGGAAGAACCACCTTCTCAATCATCTGGGAAATACCGCCATCGCTTAAAATAATGCAGATTGTACGGTATTTTTCCGCAAGGTCAAAGGCCAGATAAGTCAGGTCGGCGCATTCCTGTACCGAAGCAGGAGTTAATACAATCTGGCGGGAATCGCCGTGGCCGCCGCCCCGGGTCGCGATAAAATAGCCGTCCTGCCCTTCCGTGATTTCCCCGTCGCCAAGCCCGTAACGCTGAACGTCTACAACCACGGCCGGCAGCCGGTAAGAGGACAAATAGGACATTCCCTCCTGTTTCAAATCATATCCCGGGCCGGAGGAGGAGGTCATGATCCGCTCTCCGCAGGCGGCGGCTCCCCAGAGCATGCTCATTGAGGCAATCTCGCTTTCCCCCTGAATAAAGGTGCCTCCCCGTTCCGCCATATGGGAGGACATATATTCTAAAATTTCACTCTGGGGCGTAATCGGATAGCCTGCGTAAAATCTGCAGCCCGCCCGCAGAGCGGCTTCCGCTAGCCTGCGTAAAATCTGCAGCCCGCCCGCAGAGCGGCTTCCGCAATCGCTTCATTTCCCTTCATCAACGCAAAACCGTCGCTCATGCTCCTTCACCCTCCTTTACAATTGTGAATACATAGTCGGGGCACATGGTATAGCACATGCCGCAGCCGACACATTTCTCTTCGTCAATCCGGATAATCTCATATCCTTTTTTATTTAATTCACTCAGCGGCTCAATCGCGCCCTTGGGACATGCGCCGACACACAGGCGGCAGGCCTTGCAGAGGCTGACATCCGCAATCGCTTTTTTTGCCATTGTTTCCACCTTTCTTTTAGACCCCTTAAGCATCACAGGAAAGCTCTCTGTGAACTTCCCCATCATGTAAAATCACTTCACAGTTTCTTATTTTGAATGTACTTTGATATAGTCATCCAGCGCCTCTTCCACGCCCTGCTCCAGCATGCTTTCCGGCGCTTCCTCCAGGCGGCGCTTCCACTCAGCGTTCGCCCTTTTCAGAACATAGTTCCGTTCCTCATCCGGAATATTGTCTCTGTTCCAGTCCGTATATTTGGGATACCATGCGTCATACATCAGATCAATAGTATCATCCTCCAGAAGGAAGGTTCCGCCGGAGCCTACGCCGAGAATCGTCTCCAGCGCCGCCGCCTCTTCGGACACGTCGATTCCCTTTTTCACATACAGAAGGCGACTGGTGATTTCCTCGTCCAGTATGGTTTTCTCATAAGAGGTGGTCATCAGGGCGTCCAGCGTACCGATTTCGCCCAGCTGATAGTCGGCGCCGGAGAGAATGTTGCACATCGTGCCCTCATAGGACTCCATGCCGCTCTGGAAGTCATTGACGGAGCTTTCTGTGGTATAAGGCTCCGTACGGGTAGGCAGGTTGTAGAACCGTTTGCCCATTTCAATGGAGCCGATCTGCAGCATCACACGTCCGGGAGAACCACAGCAGTATCTTGCGCCCTTCATATTTCCGGGGCAGGCCGCCACGCCGTATCCCACCGCGTTTCCGGGATTGATTAGCTGTGTCAGGACGATGCCCGCCAGCTGTTCGGCGTTCTGCATCACAACCGCAGCGAAAATCTGAATCGGCCCCGTAACGCCTGTGCTGGTGGCGGAACCAAGGGTAACCGCCTGGCCTCTTTCCGCCAGAGCCACGATGGCGTCGGCCACCTCCCGGCTGTATCCCATAGGGCTTAAAGAAGGACAGGAACCCGGCGCAATCCAGATGTTTCCTCCCTTTTCCAGCTTTTCCCCTGAGACAATTTCCATCATGTCCATGATCTCATTTAATTCTTCATAGGTATAAAGCCGGGTGTAAACAGGTTTATCCGTATTCTTTAAAAGGGCTTTGGTAACCAGCATATGGGCGTTGGGATTGTCTGTAATGTCGCCGGCTTCCACGCCGTTATTGGTATTGATATTAATGACATCGCTGGCCTGGTAGATTTTTGCCAGATTCTCAACGTCCTTTAAAGTGCCGGCCCGCTTCCCCTCATCCAGCGTCCTCACATTCACCGGGCCTATGGGCGTACACACGCCGTAATCGCCGCCGCCCAGATCCAGGTTTCTTTCACTGTTCCGCCCATGAATCACAAAATGGCTGGGAACCAGATCGAGAGCCGCCTGAACCTGCTTTTCCGTAATGAAAATCTGACTGCCCTCCACTTTAAAGCCATGCTCCTTAAAGATTTTCAGTGCCCTCTCATTGTCAATGTGGATACCGTTTT
>CAJTTU010000139.1:6687-6945 GCA_910579325.1 uncultured Lachnospiraceae bacterium
GGAATCCGTAAACATAGACATCTTTACGTTTCTCATTTCTTCCATTTTTTGCTCCTTTTGTTTCATTTTTTATATTATCGTTTCATTTTTTTATTTCTAGTTACATAATATCATCATTTTCCTTTTATTTCAATCTTTTTATTTTTACAAATTTACCAAATTTTCCTCTGAATTTTTGGTTATTTATTTCAATATTTTATTATTGTGTTTCATTTTTTTGTATATTATAATTAAACGATATCACTTACTTCCCACTCA
>CAJTTU010000140.1 GCA_910579325.1 uncultured Lachnospiraceae bacterium
TCTTATTACATTTGATTTTTTTCTTTTGGCATTGGCTCTGACACAAATTTATGGTAAAAATCAGGAGTATCCCCTCTTTAAACCGGAAAAATTATCCAGTATCACGCCCCCTGATTATACTGACTCTGATGAATCCCCTTCAGACTGACATAAGAAATCAGCAGAGGAATCAAAATCACCCCCGCGGCAAACAGCAAAGCCGGAATCACCGGAATCCGGTATACCATATATCCGGCAATCCGCCGAAGCAGACTGACGACGACATATCCCGTTCCGCCTCCGATCGCCAGCGTGATCAGGATCGCCGGGAGTACCAGCAGGACATTTTCCCAAAACAGCATGGCTCTGATCTGTCTTTCCTCCATGCCAATCGCTTCCAGCACGGCAAATTCTTTTCTGCGGGTGGCAATATTTCCGATTGTCAGATTCACCAGATTCAGCACGCTGAATAAAACCACAAAGGCCGAAAGCCCGTAAATCTGCGTTTTACCCTTTCGTATATCCGCCGAATCATCCGCCATCCTCTCCCGCAGCGTCAGAAGAGCGAGATCCGGAAAGGACTCTGTCAGGGCACGGATGGCATCCTCCGTCTGCTCTCCGTATTCCTCGTAATCCTCCGTCGAAATCCGAAAGGCAACGGCGGTATTCATATCGCCCCATAGCTTTTTCATCGTCTGATCCGTCATGGCAACGTTATACCCTCTGTCCGAGGACACCATACCGGGAGCAAGCGCCGCGATTTCCAGCTCCGTCTCATGTTCCTCCCCATCAAACCAGTGCAGCGTGATACGGTCGCCCACCTGAAAGGATATGCCGTTGATCTGGGAGATAAATGTATTGTTGGTAATAAAAAGGGCATCCTTTTCACACAGTTCCCCATAATCCGGATTACCCTCCGCCTCCATCCGGTAAAAATCCTCCGAATTTTCTGTCAGCCGGTAAAACCCCTGTACCCAGGAAGCGCCCTGAAACTCGATGGTTCCAAAGGCCCCATGCTCTGTTTTCACAGACTTTACATGGGGAATTGCCAGCAGCTTTTCCTCCAGTTCTTTGCCTAAATGCCCGGTCAGCTGCATTCCGGTGAGCCCATAGGGGAGCGGCGAATGGGCATTGTACAGATAGGTGATCACATATTCCGCATCGGCAAAATCACCGGTCCTCGAAAAAGCCTTTTCATCCCATGCATACAGATAAGAAGCCGCAATCATAAAAAGGATTCCGCCGAAGGCAATGGACAGGGTCATCAGCCTTTGTTTCTTCATATTTCTTCCCTGACCAATCTGCGCCATGGTAAAAGGCGTCAGTTTTTTATTTTTCCTTACATTTCCATCTTCTTCCTCCACAACCCTTGACGCTTCAATCGGTGAAATCTTTGCCGCGATAGCCGCCGGTTTGCCGGCTGAAATCTGCACCATCAGGAATCCGAATATGCCTGTTACCGCCGCCGTCAGCAGATAGCCGCTTAAGCTCCACCCCTCCGGTTCCAGAAAGCAGGCGATCAGGCCGCCCAGGACCAACGCCGCCGGAACCGAGCCCGCGCACAGCCAGAAGCCTTCCAGCCGCACCATTTTCCTGATCTGTTTTTCGGTCATGCCTATGGTCTGCAGCTGGCCGATCTGCTGCGCGCGCGAGGTGACGGACAGATAAAAAATCGTGTAAATCACAATGCCGCCTGCCGCCAGAATCACCAGCGAGATCAGAAGCATTGCCTGGAAAACAGGATTGCCCTCCTGCAAAGATTCCTGAAACCTGCCATTTATATTCACATCGGAACGTCTCACGCCATAATCGGCGGCGATCTGATAGGCGACTGTCTCAAAGACCGAGGCCTCCATCTGGCCTGCGTCTCTGATCCGCACAAGGGCAGTCCAGGGAATCTCCCTTACAGGCAGCCCTTTGTCCGCATATTCTCCGGACACATAGACCGGATATACGGACAGCTTCCGCCCTCTGTCGGTATAGCCGCAGAGGACAAATTCCTCCTGCCTATCCCCCGCCGTTAATGTCAGCTTCTCTCCGATTTTACATTCCTTTCCCAGCTGCTCCATAAACGCCCGGTCCACGACAATCTCGTCATACCGCTCTGGTTCCTTCCCCTCCGCCGGCACATATGTCCGTATCTGCTCCGCCTGGCTTTTCTGATAAGTAAAGCTATATTTCACGCCGTCGGTTTCAAAGGCTTCCCCTCCCTCTTTATATGGAAGCAACAGCTCTATCCTTTCATCTTTGGCGGCCTGTTCCATCTGCTGCTTGGTCATATTCATATACATTACATGCTGCATCTGTCCAAGCATCCGCCGCTCCGCCGTCTGCGTTTCCTGTAAAAACAGCATAATGGTCAGAACAAAGGTCAGGGAAAGGGTGATGGTCAGAACCGAAAAAAATGTGTACAGCTTTTTCCCCGCCAGATTGCTCCTTGCGATCCGATAAATAATCCTGCTGTTATTATTTGCGTCCAGCCTCATTCCGATCACCTGCCTTCCGAGATCCGCCCGTCCTCGATGCGGATCGCCCGGTCCGCAACCTGAGCAATCTCATCATTGTGGGTAATCATCACAATGGTCTGGTGGAACCTTTTTCCGGTGGCCTGCAACAGCCCGATTACCTCCTGGCTGGTACGGCTGTCCAGATTCCCGGTTGGCTCGTCGGCCAGGATGATGGCCGGCTTGGTAATCAGCGCCCTTGCGATTGCCGTCCGCTGCTGCTGGCCGCCGGAAAGCTTGCCCGGCTTTCTGTAAAGCTTGTCCGCAAGCCCCAGCGCCCTGACAATATCCTGAAGATACCGCTGATCCACGCTCCGTCCGTCCAGCTCTACCGGAAGGACGATATTATCATAAACGGTCAGATGAGGGATCAGATTGTAATTCTGAAACACAAACCCGATCTTTCTCCTACGGAATACAGTCAGCTCATTCCTCCCCATCCCGGACAGCTCCTGCCCGTCCACCGTCACGCTTCCGCCCGTAGGCGTATCCAGCCCGCCCAGCATATGGAGCAGCGTGCTTTTCCCCGAACCGGAGGTTCCCACAACCGCCGTAAAGCTCCCCTGCTCAATCGCAAGGGTAATGCCGTCAAGGGCTTTGACAACCAGCGGCTCCGTTCCGTAATACTTGGTTAGATTGTCTGTCTGTAAAATATTCATGTCTGGTTTCTCCTTTAATCAAAGTTCATCAATGATTTAAATTTAACATCTGCCCGCCCTGGCGCAGGACATGATACTTTCATTATAAAAGGAGATGTTATCAATCCGGTTTCTGTTTTAAAGGGGAATGTTATCAAAAATGAAACAATTACGAAATATGGCTTACAAGACCTGATTCATCGGAAGGAATATGGAAAAAGCGGAGCCTTCTCCCGGTACGGAACGCACCATCACATACCCGCCCTCACGCATTACGATATTTCTGGCAATATACAGGCCCAGTCCCAGTCCGCCAGTATTCCGGGTGGAATCCTCACGGTAAAACCGTTTGAATATATCATTGTAATGAGCAGGAGAAATGCCTTTTCCCGTGTCCCGGATTCTGATTTCCGCATACAGTTCTCCCTGATGGACGTCGATACGAATCTGTCCCCCTTCTGACGTATATTTCACCGCATTGTCCAGGATATTTCCGATGGCCTCCGCCGTCCATTTGACATCATGGAATGCCTTTATGGCCGGATCACAGCAGACAGACAGGCCAAGCTGTTTTCGGTCTGCCTGCCGGACAATGCCGTCAACGGAAATCGTCAGCGTATGAAAAATACTGCCATCCTCAATATGCAGCCGTATCAGATCGCTTTCCAGACGGGATGCCTTGATCAGCGAATCGATCAGAAATTCCAGCTTTTCCAGCTGCCGCTCTGTGATCTCCATAAATTTTTCCGCCTCCTCTTCGGAAAGCCTCGGTTCCTTAAGCATGTCCTGGTACATGCGGATATTGGACAAGGGGGTTTTCACCTGATGGGCAATCTCGGAGATGGTCTTTTGCAGCTTTTCTTTTTCCTGCTCGCTCTCAGACAGGCGGCTACGGGTAATGTCCTCCAGTTTTTCCAGTTCCATGATCAGCTTAGAGGACAGGGTCTCCTGGTTGTGATAACGACCGTAATCTTCATAACGAGCATAATCATCATTATCATTTTGATAACAGACGTACCCGTCTCTGTCATTTCCATCCCATATCATTTGATCAGCCTTTCGGCATATTTCCTCCGAAAAATCCACAAATCTTTTGCGAAAATACAGATAATATCCGATACCCAGAACGCAGAGAAGGAATAAAAGTGCAAAAGCAATCCATTTTATCCTGCCTGCTGGCAGCTGCGTCCCAAAAAACACGCAGCCTGCCACTGTTAGAAAAACATGGCCAGCCAGCAATATGCTTTTAAACGCATTCATCCGGATTCTTCTTTTCATCGCCGTTCCCCATCAACCCACCGATATCCCATTCCATAAATGGTTTTAATACAATCCGATTCCCCATCACTGATTTTGCTTCTTAAGCGGCTGATATTCAAAGACAACGTATGCTCATTCACAAAGTTCCCTTTGCTGTCCCATATATGCTCCAGCAGAACCTCCTTCGTCAAAATATGCCCCCGGTTTTGGATTAAACACTGAAGAAGGGCAAATTCCGTAGGAGTCAAAGCCAAAAGGGTTCCATTCTTCCGCACAGTCCTCTTTTCAAAATCAACCGCCAGCTTTCCAAAAAAATACCGGGAGCTTTCCCTTCTCCCGGCGCATCTGCGCAGCACGGCCTGTATCTTCTCCATAACGATCTGAACGCGGAAGGGCTTCGTAATATAATCGTCCGCCCCCAGCCGGTATCCCCCGATAATTTCATCATCCAGGTCACGGGCGGTCAGGAACATAAAGGGCATCCCACAGGGTGCGATCCTGTCCTTCGCGAACTGAAAGCCGTCGCCGTCCGGCAGATTCACATCCAGCACGATCAGATCAAAAGAATCCTCCGCCAGCAGCTTTTCCGCTTCCGTCAGGGTATAGGCAGGGACGGGGATAATTTCTCTCTTTTGCAGGTTATAGCATAAACCGCCGTTTAATATCTCGTCGTCTTCAACGATCAATACCTTGTTCATATGCCGCCTATCCATACTGATATACGGAGATATTTTTAATATCATCCTCTATCAGTATTTTTGTATTTCTAATATCAATATCATTCTGAAGCTCAAGAAAATATTTATCGGAAACTCCAAAAAATTTCGCAAGCCTGATCGATGTATCTGCCGTTATTTTTCGCCTGTCATGTAAAATATCCTGGATTCTGGAAACCGGCACATGAATTTCCCGGGCCAGACGATATGCTGACAATCCCAGAGGCAGCATAAACTCTTCCAGTAATATCTCACTCATCCTGGGCGTTTCAATAAAATCCGCCATAACAACCCTCCTCATACAACGCTAATGATAATCCACTATTTCAACATCATAAAAACGATTCCCATCCGGCCTGAAACATATCCTATATCGACTGTTAATTCTAATACTATACTGTCCTTTCCTGCTGCCCTCTAATTCTTCCAGATGATTCGCCGGAGGAACTCTCAAATCTTCTATGTTTTGCGCATTGTCAATCATCATTAACTTTCTTAATGCGGTCTTTTGTATTGATTGTGGTAATTTTCTTGAGAATATCTGATGATATACCTTTTCTGTTTCTCTGTCAGCAAACGTTTTTATCATGTTCTTATTATACCTGGTATACGTGTATATGTCAATTTAAAATGACGAATACCTACGAAGATAATTCATAAAAAATCAGGCTGGCAGTCTTTTCCACTGCCCGCCTGATTCAAACTGTTCTGAAAATTTTTTATTTCAATGATTATCTGTTTATTACTTCGCCATCAGCAGCATCACTTCATTGCTTCTGGTAACAAACTCCGTCATCCGCTCCGGCGTCAGCGTTCCGTGGCTTAACTGGGCCAGGTCATAGAGCTGGTTGCAGAACATGGCGGCATGCTCGGAATCCTTGTGGTCTTTCAGATACCGTACCAGCGGATGGCCGGCGTTCAGCACCAGAGTCTGTCCCTCGTCGGCGCCAAAGGAAGAATCCATACCGTACATCTTCATCATATCCTGCATTCTCCGGCCTTCCTCGGAGACAGTGATCATGGAAGCCAGGGAGGCATTTTTCAGCTTCTCCACCTTTACTTCCAGCTTCTCCATCTTCAGCGCTTCTTTAAACACCGTCGACAGCTCTTCGCCCATAGCCTTAATCTGCTCTGTCTCGGCCTCGTCCACCGTTTCCTTGAAGGAATCGCTTAAATCGGCGTCTATTCTGACAAATTTCAGGTTCTCATTCTTCTGCTCCGTATGGCTGATAAAGGGCGTGTCGATATTATGGGTCAGCAGCACCGCGTCGATGCCCTCCTGGCGGAACATGGCGATATACTGGGCCTGCTCCTTCTCGTCGGTCACATAGAATACCGTATTCTCATGGGCCTCTTTATTTTCCTCTAAAAGCTCCGGAAGGGTCAGATATTTTCCGTCGATGTTCTTATACAGGATATAGTCCTTCATCTTCTCATCAAACTTCTCGTCTCTTAAACAGCCAAATTTGATGAACGGACTGATATCGTCCCAGTACTTCTCATAATTTTCCTTGTCGGTTTTGCACATCCCGCTTAACTTGTCCGCCACCTTCTTTGTGATATAATCGGAAATCTTCTTCACAAAGCCGTCGTTCTGCAGAGCGCTTCTGGATACGTTCAGCGGCAGATCCGGGCAGTCGATCACGCCCTTTAACAGCATCAGGAACTCAGGAATTACTTC
>CAJTTU010000141.1 GCA_910579325.1 uncultured Lachnospiraceae bacterium
ACGATAGCAGGGCAAAAGAAAGAGATATCTTTTCTGAACCACAATCCTGGAAAAATTAGGAATTAAATCGTTCATATTTTTTACAGTTAACTCCACCGTACGAATGATCCTGCCATTCTCATCTGCCTGGTAAAGTTGATTCCCGCTTATCGGCAATATCCACAGTTCTCCGGAGGCAAAATCTACATCTACTACAGTTTCCAATATATCAAGCTCCAGCAGTCTCACCTTTTGAGTTTCACAGTCCATTCGTACAAGAATTTTTGTATTCTTTATCGGAAAAAACACATATCTCCCATCATATGCCCCTTTCCATGCAGTTTCACCGCAATTCTCCGGCCCATTACCGACCCAGTTTTCTATCACCTTCGAACATGTCAATGTGTCGAGATCAACAATCAGTATTGGATCCATTATATACCGTGGAAAGAAATATATTTGCTTTCTGATCGTATCGACTGTGGTCAGAATTTCCTGGCATTTTCTCTTTGTGACTTTTCGATACTCGATTTTTTGGGTAACTTTATTATAGAGAATCCAGTTTTTATCAACTTCAAGCGGAATCATTACGATATAGTCTTCCTTCCATTTCACCAAAGACTGTATGACAAATCTCCCACTGGGGTACAATTTCTGGCAATCGATCACACATTTTGTCTTAAAAGTTCTCAGATCAATTGAATATAAGCCACTTATCATATCGTCAATTGCCCACAACAATTCCCCATCTAAACAGGCTATAAGAATTCTCATCTCAAAGCTCCATCAAATCATTACAAACTTTTCCCTATGCTACAAACCGGGAGGGCATGTACTCTGCCCTCCCTGAATTTTTTTACTGTATTACCACTATTCCCATTATGCTGTAGGCACAGTCACTTTATAAGTCGTTCCATTTACAATCAATACAATTTCATCACCTGCGGTAGGAGCATCCTTCAGTTTAATCCATCCACTCTTCTCAAAGGTATAATCCGTGCCAGCAGTTTTTGCAGCACCTCCAATTGTCAAAGATGTAGGCGCCGCTGCAAAACCAGCATTTCCGTCAACAGAAAGCCAATATACTCCACTTACCTCACTATATGTTGCTGTTAATTTCTCTTTATACAAGCCATATACAATCGGATCAGAAGTATCCGCAGCAGCAGCAGCATACACACTCTGAGGAAGTCCCTGAATAGTGTAAGCGATGCTAACCTTAGAAATATCAGTTGCATCCCATAATTCTTTATTGCGGGACAGTTCGCCAATGTAACGGAAAGCTGCCTTGGGCTGATTGGAACCTGCTGTCGTCATTTCTCCATATACATATAACTTGCTTGCGTCCACGCTAGCCGCCGGTGTTGTCGCTGCAGCTGCCGTATAATAAACTTTTCCAGTTGCCCAAGCATTGGAACCACCCGCAACTGTAGTACCTTTCTCAATCTTAGTCAACCCAGCTCCATCTGTTTCGCTACCAGCGGTTTCTGATCCAACATAAACATCACTGGCATCCACTGCTGTTTGAAGCGTTGCATCATCTGTAGGCTGTGTAGCAATCGCTGTTAATTCATAAAACTGCGCATAAGACACAACGTTCTTTTTATCCGCCGCAGGTTTCAGCAATTTATATCCTTCACCCGTAGCTTTTTCCAGATAGAAGGTCTGCGCCGCAGTTACCCCAGTGCTGCCATTTGCGAAAGTTGTAACATTTGCGGATGCCTCATTCAGATTTTCCAGCTTGTTAGCCGCTTCATATTTCGTTCCATCCAAACTAGCCGCTACCGCCAGCCAAGCTGTGCCTCCTGCCGCCGTAGCCGTAGCAACGTCACCTCTTGTCGCCGCAAGAGCTACCCCATTTTTAACAGTTGCGGTTGAGGTAACATTAACTTTCACATTGACCTCACTCTTATTAGCGATCTTGAACTCCTCAGAATAAATCTGAGTTCCGGCATCAGTGGTCTCAAACTGGTCTACAGCGATCGCCAGCGTCGTTGGAACTTCCACCCTCAGGATTCCCGTCTTGGTGGTCACATCCACATCAACCGTGCCTCCGTCTGCCGCCATCGCTGGCATCACCATCGACACAGCCAGCGCACCTGCCGTAAGCATTGATAATAGTTTCTTTCCTTTCATACTTTTTTCCTCCTTGAAAAAGATTACTTTGCTTCTATAACCACTGCGTTTTCCTGAACGCAATAATTACCTTCCTTAATTCTCCACTGTAATCGTAATGTTAAACCCAGCGTTGCTGTAATCCGTATAAGTTCCATCTTCCGCCTCGTTCAGCAGGTACACTTGGCAGGTTGCCTCATATCTTCCCGCTTCCAGATCTTTATCCAGCTTAAAGGGTTCCAGGACTGCCCCCACGGGAAGCACCCCCGTCTTGTAAATGACCTCTCCTGTATCGTTCAGTATCACCTCACAACGGATCGGCTTGGTGTTGTTTGGGGAATTCCCCAGCACGGCGTCCTCCGTCTTCGACGCACCGTCCTTAAATGTCCACTCAGTATTCATGTAAGTCTCAAAATACCCCTCTTGGACAGCGACCTCCATATCCTCTTTGATTTGCTGATAATTTTCCTTGTCCATGACATATCCACCTGTCTCCTCCGGTGCTTTCCCTTCCTTGCGCAGTAACAAGAATACCAGACATCCGATAATCGCAAGCAGCAGAACTACTACACCGCCGATGATAATTGTCTTTTTATTTTTCATCCTTCCTTTTACTCCTCTAAATTATTTCCCGACAGACTGCTATCTCTGATGGTTTCCTCTTCCACCTCGCTGGAAGAAACCTGTTCTTCACCGTCGTTGCCATGCGCCGGATCATTTGACAGAACCGACTTCACATCGTTATCCTGTTCTGGTTTAGAGGGCAAAATATTTTCACTAGTTTCATCCTTCTCAGTTTCAGGAATTCCCTCCACCCCCTCATTGGACTGATCTGCCTCTCCCTCCCAAGAATACATCCCTTCAATCCTTATATCCCCGTCTTTCCACGATTCTTCAGCATTCTCATTGACTTCACCTGTAAATCTGAGGGACAATATTTCGCCTGGATGAAGCTCCACCTGGTATTTTATACCTTCCTGAGTAAAAACCGTTTCATCCCCGTTTCCAAACAATGCTTTCATATAAATCAGTTTTTCTCCGGAATAATGAAGTCCCTCCAGATTGTCCCGAAAAGACAATCCTGTTTCTTCACGAATTTCACACGAAAAATCCAGCATTAAAATTCCTGTCGTTTTCCCCGTGTTTTGCACGGTATATTCCTCAGAGTAGACCTGTTCCCTCCCATCCATTTCCCAAGGATCTATAACAATTTCCATACGCTGGGGAATCTGTAGCTGTGTCAGTCCCGATGTCCCGGGCCCGGCTTCCCTTTCCATATTGCCGGCGCTGAGCGTTTCCACTCCTGACTGGAAAGCCTGCGCAGCGTTTCCTTTTAAGACACCCAAAGCCCTGACCAGAAGCGCAACGGCCATAAAAACATATATCCAATTTGTCCGGAGCTTTCTCTCTCTCAAGGCCTGTCGTCCCCTTTCCATTATATTAAATCCCACACAGTGGATTTTAAAAGTTTCCCCGTATTTTCTTTTTATAAAACATATTTTGTCACCCTTACCAAAAAGGTGATGCGGCGGACATTTTCACATCCTGCCCGCTTCGCTCCCGGTACCTCTCCCTCACGGTTTCCCGCATCGGAGTTCCCATAGGTCCTGGCATACCCAATACCCGGCTTCCGTAAAAACCGGCTTCCAATGCCGTTCTTGTTTTTTTATCAAAAGAATTCCCCCGCAGTCCTATTCCCGTCTCCGGTTTCGGTCAAACGCGCCTTGCGGCACGTTTATCCACGATATCCTTCATAATGAACAGTCAGACTTACCTCTGTCCAGCACATTCCTCGCCGTATTCTGCCTCTCCGGCATTTCCAGCCCGCAGGCCCCGCAGCAGAAAATTTCCTGTTTCTTTACCCCTTCCGCTCCGCACTCGCTGCACTGGGTGCTGATCCCCTTGCCGAACACTTCCTTCACTTCCACAGACCGCTCCGCGCATTTTCGGACCAGCCTGCTTTTGACATACCCTCTCTGCCACATATTCATCGTGGCGTTCACCCTCCGGTTGTATCCGGCTCTGGGCGTGGCTGGCAGCTTCGGAAGATAAATCCTGCCCGGCTTTTCCGTTTCCAGCATCCGGTTGATCTCGGCGTTCACATAGTCATGCAGCGCCTTCTCAAGTCTTGCTTTCCCAGCGTTGTACTTCTTCGTGCCGGGATTGTATTTCGCGTTTCTCCGGTGGCGGGGCAGCCGTTCCCGTACGTAATCGGCAAGAGCGGATTGGTATTCCAGATATTTCTCTCCGTAGGCCCTGCCCTGGTCTGTCACGAGCATGCATTTCAATCCTATCGCAAGTCCCAGCTCCCCGTTATATCCCGCAGGATGCTTCTGCCTTACTTCAACAGGCACATTGATCGTGACCTTTCCCTCTTCCGGATAAAGACGAATATAAACCTGCCTCGTATACTGGTTGTTATCCGTCAATGGAATAAAAAGCCTTTTGCCCTTCTCTTTCATGGTAAGATAAATCCCATGATCGGCGTAGCGGTAACCTTTTGGAGAGGCCGGAAACCCGTCAGCCGCTTCGCTATGGGGTTTCACCAGATGACGACGGACCTGTCTGCGCAGGTACTGGTTCAGCCTGTGGGTGTCTACACTCTCACAGAGAGCGATATAACTCTCCACCCATTTTCCCGTCAGAGTCATCCCTCCCGGAGCTGTTCCTGTCGGCGCCGCCCCATCCGGGGCTGTTCCGCTCCCGACAAGGACCGCCTCAAAACACTGACTCTGCTTCATGACGAACCGCAGGTAATGTCTGTCCTCCGGCGTCAGGTTCGGATTGGCGCGGATATTTTTCTCGATCTCGCTTTTCACATGGGCCCACTGGCTTTTGATATCCCCCAGGGCATCGAAGATCGACAGGTAGAAATAGACGGACGGCAGGTTCAGCCGTTCCCTTAATCCGCATTTTGTCATCTCATTCTGCGCCGTGTAGCCCGGACTGATCTTCGGCAGTCCCCGGATTCCGCCGTACTTGTCATAGACGTAATTCCTGACTTCCCGGCAGTCTCTGGCAATTTCCCGCAGTTTTTCCATGTCGGCGGCGGAAATCGGAACCTTGTTGTATTGATAAACGGTTTTGAATATCGCGCTTTTCTGTTCTTTCATTCCGGCCCCGCTCTGCGGCATCGATCCGGGTTTCCAGGCCCGGAGAAATCTGCGTCGATTTTCGTAGAAAATTATATTCCGCGAAAAAAGCCGGCAGCGCTTGATTTTCCCTGATCTTTTTGTTTTAAGTGACCATTTATTTGACGGCGAATAGATTGGAAAAGAGATTCATGTTTTCCCGTTTCAACTCCATGGATGGATGCACATACCGGTTCATGGTAATTGTCACGCTGCCGTGTCCCAGAATCTCGCTGAGGCTTTTTACGTCAAAGCCCAGCTCTACGCATCTGGTGGCAAAGGTATGGCGGGTGGCATGAAAATTCGCGTCCTGAATGCCGCAGGCCGCAACCTTCCTTTTAAAACGGTTCTGCATGGTCCTGGGCTCTACAAAGTGGTATTTATTCCCGGTCAGCAGGTACGCCTCCGGCACATGGTATTGCTCCAGCAGTCCCGCGATCGGATCCGGCAATGGAATCACTCTGGCGGAATTGGAGCTTTTGGGCTCCAGAATTCTCACCTCGGTCTTGCGGCCTTTGTCGGTATTGATTCGGATTCGCTGCATTGTTTTGCTGACCGATATCTTTCTTTCCACAAGATTGATGTCCTCCCATTTCAATGCGCACAATTCCCCCAACCGGATTCCGGTAAAAAGGCAGAGGAGGATTCCCAGCGCCGACAGATCCATGTTTTCCCGCAGATAGTACACAAGCTGTTCCTGCTCTTCCATACTGAATACCCGGATATCTGCCGCTTCTCTTTTCAGACTGACGCATTCCACGGAAAATGGCACCGTATAATCTCTTTTCATCGCATAGACGCGGATTCCGTTCATCGCTGACATAATTTCCGCCACTGTCGCCGGAGACAGGCCCTGCTTTTTCGTTCCGCCGCTTGCCAGCAGGCCATTGGCAAAGCGTATCAGCCGCTGGTTTGTGACATCGGACAGCTCGGTGTCGCCGAATTCCGGCAGAATGTATTGGCGGAGAATATCTTCATATTTATTTATAGAAGCTTTTTTCAGCGATACCGAAGAGTCGAGAAGCCACTGACGGCCGATATCCGCCACCTTTCCGCATTTGGGCGCATGTTTTTTGCTCTTTGCGTATTCCAGCTTTCGTTTTACCTCCGTGTAGGTCCGCGCGTAAACCGAGCCGTATTTCACCTGTCCGTTCTCCCGGCTTTTTATGTAACGGCCCTCCCAGCGTCCATCCTTCCGTTTGTAAATGTTTTCACCTGTTTTTGGCATATTTTTACCTCCTGATTACAGTTCAGCGGATTCCCTCCCGGGGCTTGTCCGGTCTGTTGCTGTCTTGATAATTTTGACAAGGTTTTTGACGGCGATAAAACATCTTTTCAGGGAAAGTTTTTTATGGCATGTTATGAGATCAGGGAAAATTGCCGATA
>CAJTTU010000142.1 GCA_910579325.1 uncultured Lachnospiraceae bacterium
CAAAAATATCCCATAATGTTTTTTATTGAAAAATTTATTATAAAATATATGAGAGATTTGTTTTAATTTTTTTGAGATATAATATTTAGAAATTTTTAAGCCGACTAATCCACAATCAGGGCTGGTTTTTCCACAATTCTTGCGTTATAATATAATCGTTTGTATTGTTATTGATATGGCATAAAATTTTAAGTAACTGTTTAAAGCGCCGTATACATATAGAAAAGCAGAAAAACAATATAAAAGTAAAAAATAACATCAGGAAAGGAAACAATATTGATTATGGATAAAATCAGAGTATTGGTAATATTTGGAGGATACTCCTCGGAATATGATGTATCTTTGCAGTCGGCCTATTCGGTAATTGAAAATCTGGATAAAAAGAAATATCAAGTGCTGCTGATGGGAATCACCAAAGAGGGCAAATGGTATCGGTATCATGGAAATGTGGACCGTATCCTTCAGGGAACCTGGCAGGATGATCTGGATCATCTGCGAACCGCTTTTATTTCACCGGAAAGAGGCGCCCATAAGATTATTGAATTCTATATGGGAATGATGGATGAGACAGAATTTGACATTGCCTTTCCGGTGCTCCATGGGAAAAACGGTGAGGATGGTACGATTCAGGGTTTGCTTACAATGGCAGGCATTCCGATCGCAGGCTGCGGCGTTCTTTCCTCTGCTTTGTGCATGGATAAAGACCGGGCCCATAAGCTGGTCTCTCTGGCAGGCGTTAAGGTGCCAAAATCAATTGTGCTCCGCCGTCAGGAGGCTGATTTACCAAAATTCCGTCTGGTGGGCATGGTGTCCGAACTGCAATATCCTTTATTTGTAAAACCGATTAAAGCGGGGTCTTCTTTTGGTATCACAAAGATTTTTAACGGCGCCCAGCTGAAAGAAGCGGTGGATCAGGCATTTCAGTTTGACGATGAAGTGATTGTGGAGGAACAGATCGACGGTTTCGAAGTGGGCTGCGCAGTGATGGGCAATGATGCCCTGACAGTCGGCGAGGTGGATGAAATCGAATTGGCGGACGGATTTTTTGATTATACGGAAAAGTACACATTGAAAACTTCCAGCATTCATATGCCGGCCAGAATTGACAGTGAGACGGCTGAGCGAATAAAAGAGACATCCAAAGTAATTTATCATGCTTTGGGCTGCCAGGGCTTTGCCAGAGTAGATATGTTCCTGACTCCTGAGAAGGAAATTGTGTTCAATGAGGTGAATACGATTCCTGGTTTTACCTCTCACAGCCGGTATCCGAATATGATGAAGGGGATCGGAATGGATTTTTCCAGCCTTCTGGACAATGTGATTCAGCTTGGACTTCATCTACATAGTCTGTAAGCCGCAGGAGGAATCGATGATTTCGAAAGTAAAAAAATATCCTTTATTGGACTGGTTTCGAATGGCGGCTGCGATTTTGGTGGTGGCGATTCATACCTCACCCTTATCCTCCTTGAATGAGTCTGCGGATTTTATTCTGACCAGAATCATAGCCAGAATCGCGGTACCTTTTTTCTTTTTAATTACCGGTTTCTTCATGGGACCGGAAGCAGAAAAAAGAGGGTGGCGCTGTGCCGTTAAATTCAGCAAAAAAATCGGAATGATCTATGGATTTTCTATCCTTTTGTATCTGCCGCTGAATTTATATACCGGTTATTTTAAAGAGGATTTTTCTGCCGTAAAGCTGGTGAAGGATCTGTTTTTTAACGGTACATTTTATCATATGTGGTATCTGCCGGCGGCGATTATAGGGATGCTTCTTGTTTCTGTCCTGGTGAAAGCTGTGGGAGTTCATATAGGGTTGTTTATTACGCTGATTTTGTATGCGGTCGGCCTTATGGGAGACAGCTATTACGGCGCCGCACAGCAGGTTCCTTTTTTAAAACTGATTTACGACAAATTATTTTTGGTTTTTGATTATACGAGAAACGGTCTGTTTATGGCGCCGGTTTTTCTGATGGAGGGAATGTGGATCAGGCGCCGCAGATTTGATAAAAGAAATCAAAAGACGGATGGTTCCAAAACGAAAAGGAATTATGGCAGTCAGGGAAAAGCGGCAAAGCGGCTCTCATGGGTTGCTCTTATGGCCGGACTGGTTATCTGTATGGCTTTGCTGATTACGGAAGGATTGTGGGTTCACCGGAATGAATGGGCCAGACATGACAGTATGTATATTGCGCTGCCTTTTGTGATGTATTTTCTGTTTGGACTGCTGCTTCGGTTTAACCGGGGGCAGGACCGGCTGATTCGGGCGGCTTCTCTGATTGTATACCTGATTCATCCGTGGATGATTGTGGCGGTGAGAGGGGCGGCAAAAGCCGTTCATATGGAAGAACTGCTGATTCAGCAAAGCCTGGTGCATTATCTGGCCGTATTGGCCGGTTCTCTGGTTATGGCTGCCATCGTATGCTGTATCAGCAGAGGCAGAAAGAAATCCTCCGTTACGGTGAGACAGGTTGATTTTTCTCAGATAACGATGAAGAAGGCTGACTTTTCCGGCGCAAGGGATGATAAAGATGCTGCTGAGACTGGACAAATTTCTGTTATTTTTCAGGATAATGACAGGGAACAGAGAGAAAGGGATCAAGAGGGAGAAAGAACAAAAGAACCGGAAATTTTGGATAAGGCTGCCAAGGGTCCGGATATTTACCAGGATGAAGCGGAAACCGGAAAAAGAGCCTGGGCGAGAGTCGATCTTGGGGCAATCAGTCATAATTGTGAAGTTTTGAAAAAGCTGCTTCCGGATTCCTGCGGGATCATGGCGATTGTAAAAGCGGACGGGTATGGCCATGGGGATATAGAAGTCGCCCGGGAATTGAATCAGTGCGGCGTCAATGCTTTTGCGGTGGCTGCCATTGAGGAAGGCATCGGTTTGCGAAAAGCCGGCATCCGGGGGGAAATTCTGATTCTTGGATACACGGACCCGGAGCTGGCAGATCAGCTGAAACGGTATGATCTGTGTCAGACGATTGTGGATAATGAATACGGCCTGAAGCTGAATGCCGTAGGGGTTAATGTCAAGGTATATGTGGGGATTGACACCGGCATGCACCGTGTGGGCATTCTGGCCGAGGATGTGGAACGGATCAAAGATTTGTACCGGCATCGCTATCTGAAAATACAGGGTATGTTTTCTCATCTGTGCGTATCTGACAGTCTGGCGGAAGAGGATGTCGCCTATACCGATGAACAGATTACCCGGTTTTTCCGTCTGGTGAATCATCTACAGTCGGAAGGCGTGGATACCGGAAAAATTCATATTCAGGCCAGCTTCGGCATTGTGAATTATCCGGATTTGCCCTGTGATTATGCCAGACCGGGACTGGTGCTGTACGGCGTTCTGAACGGGGAGGGGACAGGTTATGAGAAGCGGCCTGACGTTTGGCCGGCCCTTTCTCTCCATGCCAGAATCGGCGCCATAAAAGAAATTCAGGCGGGAGACAGCGTCAGCTACGGCCGCACATTTAAGGCCGCGGCTCCAATGAAAATCGCAGCCGTTACCATCGGTTATGCGGACGGGGTACCGAGAAACCTTTCCGGTTCGGGCGGATGGGTTCTGGTTCATGGCTGTAAAGCGCCTGTGTTGGGCAGGGTCTGCATGGATCAGCTGATGATCGATATCAGCCATATCCCTGATGTGGAGAGCGGAGATAAAGTCACTCTGATCGGAACAGACGGAGCAGAGCAGATCAGCTGCGAGCTGTTTTCCGAGTGGTGCGATACGATTCCAAATGAAATTTTAACCCAATTAGGAGCCAGAGTCAGCAGGATATATATTTGAAATCCTTCCGGAACCAGGGAGTTCAGGAGGACTGTAGCGGTACTCTAAAACAGCGGAAGTCCGTACAAGCCCCGGAAGGATTTACGGACGCTTAGCGGCCGGAAATTCTTCCAGAACCAGGGGGCTTGGAAGGACTGTAGCGGTACTAAATTAGGAGGAATAAGTTGTGATACACTATATAAAAGAAGCCGAAAAAAAGACATTTACCAGAGATTCGGAAACGATCAAACTGGTCAGCGATATTATCGATCAGGTCATTCAAAAGGGTGATCGGGAGCTGAAAGAATTAAGTTTAAAATTTGACGGAATCAAAATTGACGAGCTTCGCGTCTCAGAAGAGACGGTAAAAGCGGCATATGATCAGGTGGATGCAAAAACGGTGGAAGCCATGAAATTTGCCGCCGAACAGATTCGTTTTTACGCGGAAAGACAGATGGAATGTCTGAAACCTTTAGAAGACGTAAGTCAGGTAGAAGGCGTTACTCTTTCCCATAAGCTGGTACCGGTGGATTCGGTGGGCGCTTATGTGCCGGGCGGCAGATATCCGCTGCCCAGTACGGCACTGATGCTGGCGATCCCGGCGAAGGTGGCAGGCGTAAAGCGGATCGCGGCATGCAGCCCGCCTTCAAAAGTAAACGGCGGCATTCATCCTGCGGTGCTGGTGGCTATGGATATTGCCGGCGTGGATGAAATCTATCAGGCAGGCGGTGTCCAGGCTGTGGCGGCGTTTACCTATGGTACGGAGTCTATCCAAAAGGTGGACATGATCGTAGGACCGGGAAACCGGTTTGTGACAGAGGCAAAGCGTCAGGTACTGGGGGAAGTGGGGATTGACAGTCTGGCCGGTCCCAGCGAGGTATTGATTATCGCCGATGAAACGGCAGATCCGGATTTTACGGCCATCGATCTGCTGGCCCAGTGTGAGCATGACCCGAATGCCAGAGCTACGCTGGTGACCACCAGCCGGGAACTGGCGGAGAAAACGCTGGAAAAAGTGATTCAGTTTGCGAAGGAACTGCCCACAGGCGCGATTTCAGGACAATCCTGGGAGGATAACGGCATTGTGATGGTTGTAGATTCCATGGATGAGGCGATTGCGATCGCCAATGAGATGGCGCCGGAGCATCTGGAAGTTCAGACAAAAGAGGAGGACAGAATCGCCGACCGGCTGCTTCATTTTGGTTCTCTGTTTGTGGGAAATTATACGCCGGTAACTTTCGGCGATTACTGCTCCGGCACAAACCATACCCTTCCCACCATGCGGACCGCCAGATATTCCAACGGCGTATGGGCAGGAACCTTTGTCAAAACCGCATTCGTTCAGCATGTGTCGGAACAGGGATGTAAAAATCTTTCCGGTCACTGTATCCGTTTGGCAGATGTGGAAGGGCTGATGGCTCATAAAAAATCTGTTGAAATCAGGGTTTCCAAAATTTAAAGAGGGTTTCTAAAAATAAAACGGAGCGTGCCGGAAATAAGCAGCGGTTTACGGACACGCTCTGTTTATATAGATCGATAATAAAAATTCTGGTTACATTAACTTATCTGTGAATGATACAAATAATTTAACCCCTTTAAGATCAGAACCCGATCCACAATAATATCGCACTCACAGTACTGTGCAATCAGTCCGGACAAGCCGCCCGTCAAAACGATGCAGTGCTTTTCTCCGAACTGTTTTTCAATCCTGCGCGTCAGCCCGTCTACCATGGAAGCATGTCCGTATACGATCCCGCTGTTAATGGCATCCTCCGTATTGGCGCCGATCAGCTGTTCCGGATTGCTCAGCTCATAAGAGCCTAGCAGAGACGCCTTGGAGAGCAGTGCGTCGGACCCGGTTTTAATGCCCGGGCTGATCAGTCCGCCGATAAATTCTCCCTGTTTATTCAGCACGGAACAGGTGGTGGCGGTACCCAGGTCAAAAATAATGGCGGGAAGGGGATATTCGTGAAGAACCGCCGTGGCATCTGCGATCCGGTCGCTTCCCAGCGTGGCCGGATAGTCCAGCTTAATCGGGAAAGGAGCGGGAATCTCCCGTTTCACGATAACAGGAAGCAGATACAGTGTCTCGATAATGGCCTTTTCAATAGAATGGGTCACTTCCGGAACAACAGAGGATATAATCGCTCCAGTAATCACTTTCGGATCTTTAAAATATAATCTGATCAGATCATTCAGCTGCAGCGCGTATTCCGCGGCCGATTTGTCTTTGTGGGTCGCCATACGGAAAGAATGGAGAATCTGTCCGTCCACAATGCCTCCGCACAGGATATTTGTATTTCCGATGTCTACTGCAAGTAACATGTTTTCCTCTTTTCTGACCTAGGCTTTCCACTGTGGGTATCTGCCGTGTCATTTTGATCGGTTTGAATAATCAGGCGATAGTTCCTGAAACGTGAAGTACAGATGATTATATAGCTTTACCTTTACAACATATTATCATTATATTTTAATTGGGTAAAGAGTTTTTTTCCATGTTGCATTCGATGTTTTATGATGATAAAATAAAAATG
>CAJTTU010000143.1:0-4439 GCA_910579325.1 uncultured Lachnospiraceae bacterium
TCCTGAACAGATACCGCGGACGGATTTTCCGTTTCTTCCCGGCTCGTTGCTTTTTCCATTCCGCGCAAGGCAATCGTTTCCTGTACATTGCCGGCCTGCAGCCTCTGTTCCGCAGCAGGATCCGGCCAGGCAGAAGGACGCAGCAGCCCATAACCGATATAAAACGTCGTCGTAAATACGACCGTACATACAAAAAAGCAGATAATATAACGTAATTTCATGGATTTCACTCCTTTAATTTACTTATATTATCTGCATTTTTTCCAGTTTTAAACAAATACTACTTTAACAGATGCATTTTTTTTGCCAGTTCTACCAGCGTCTTTCCTTTTGGCATCTGATACAAATCTACTTCATCCACACACTTCGTCAGCAGCAAAGCCACGCCATAAACCAGAACCGCCACAAAAATCGCCGCAAGCGCCGCTGCCGCGTTTTTCTTCAGTACGCCGAACAGCAGGTGGTACACCCCCCAGGCCGCAACGCCCATAATCAGGGACGCGCCAACCGGAAGAAATAAAGTTTTGGTCACGTCGATCCGAAGCCGCAGATGCTTTGAAAGGGAATACAGGTTCAGAACATTCATAAATATACCGAACACAATATCGGAAATCAGCACGCCGTAGATCCCCAGCTTAAACACCCACAGACAGATCACCATCACCAGGATATGTACCGCCAGAGAAATGGCGGCATTCACTACCGGGTCCCGCATACGGTTAATGCCCTGCAGCGCCGCATTGGTCACCTGGGAAAAGGAATAAAAGATTACGGTAATACAGCCTGCCTGAAGCAGCTTTACCGCCAGTTCATTGCCCGCGGAAGGAGAAAACAGCAGATTGACAATCGGTTCCGCCAGAACGCCCAGGCCCACACAAGAGGGTACGGCCACCAGCATGGTAAAACGAATCGACGTTTTTACCCGGTCCACAACCTGAGTGCGCAGACCTGCCGAATGGGCACTTGTAATGGCCGGAATCAGAGAGGCCGCTATGGATGTGGCGAAAGCCAGCGGCACATGGGTCAGAAGATGATATTTTCCCTCATAGCTGGCCCATACGCTGATATACTGATCCCGTATCCCTGCAAAAGATGTATAATGTCCGAAAATGCTGTTATCCAGCACGGAGCTGATATTATAAATCGCCGAGTTAAAAACGACAGGAAGAATCGTCGCCCCGAGAATCACGAAAAGCTGGGGATACGTTTCATTCACGCTCATCCTGTCCCTGTGGAACTGTCTTACCAGCACCCTGCGGTATATCCCATACACGAAAATACAGAAGATCAGCGCAATCAGAGCACCCAGCCAAGTCCCCACGGTTCCACCCGCAGCGCCATAGGCGTTGGCCCACAGATTGGTTCCCAGCGTTCTGTCCACTGTTTTTCCGTAATCATACATCAGATAGGCTGCGAATACGCTGGCTACCGCATTGATAATCTGCTCGAAAATCTGGGAGAGGGCCGTGGGGATCATCGTCCCCAGGCCCTGAAAATATCCTCTGTACACGCCCAGAAAAGCCGAGAAAAACATGGTGGGCGCCAGGAAACGGATCGCAAGCTCCGCTTCCTCCATATTCAGCACTGTCTTCGCGAAAAAGGGAGCGCCAAAAGCCATCACCAGAGAAGCGATCCCGCCCGCGATCAGGGCAAACAGCATACCTGTCTTATAAGCCTTATTGGCATCCCGGTAGCGCTTCATTCCTCTTCTGGCCGCTACCATTTTTGAAACAGCGGTAGGAATGCCGAAAGAAGAAATCAGCCAGATAACGGAATAGATGGAGTACGCAGAACTGTATACCCCGATCGCATCCCCCAGAATATTGGTCAACGGCACCCGGTATACGATGCCGATCAGCCGCACGATCACGGAGGAAACCGCCAGAATACTGCCCTGAATTAAAAAACTGGTATTATCTTTTCTCTGATCTGCCATGAAGTCACGCCTTTGTCTTTTTGTTATTCAATAACGGTTCTTTCCTTGTCCTCAGTAGGAACGATACTGATCCATGTCTTTCCCTGATTGAGGGTAATATCATTGCCATCCTCATCCTGGAAAATCATGGGGCCCCACTCCGTATTCTTATCCCAGTGAATCGGAATCGCCTTGCCCTGGGTCATGTAATAGCCGTCGCCGCCGGACCACAGGTTAAACTGCAGATACTGTGTTCCGTAGTAATCGTCTTTTTCACTGTAAATAATAATTACATTATCAAAAGCCAGCTGTTCGCCGTTTTCCTTGTCAATATGGCTTCCGCCATACTGGCTGTGCAGGTATTTGTTGGTGGAGCTGTCGTAAGTAAAGGTGGAATTATTGGTGGTAAAGCCGACCTCAATCGTTTCAGCAGTCATGCCGTCGTCCAGCGTAATAATCTCATCATCCTTCGCAAATTAAAATGTTCCGTGTACTCCGGTTCAATCTCCGTCGTATACACCTCTTTGAGAGTGGCGTAAAATTCATCCAGATTGCGGATATATCCGTCGCTTTCCGCCTTGTTCTCCAGCATGGTTTCGATTCTCTCGCCGCTGGTATATGCGTTGTGAGGCGCCGGTCTGTCATCTGTTCTGTAATAAGCGTTACCGTCAGAACCCATCACACCGTTTACATTCTGCGTAATATATGCGCTCAGGTAAGGCTTCGCATATTCGCACTGTCCATAATGGAAATAGAACGCATTCCACTCGCCTGCCAGATATACATAGTAGGTTCTGGCGCTGCGGACAGGCCCGATCTTCTCCATTCCGTTCACATCCTGGAAAATGGCCATCAGTCTGGTCAGGCCGCCTTCAACCATACACTCATAAATCACGTCTGCCTGGCTGATACCGCTCTGGGGCAATGCCGCCTGAATGTTGTTGATCATCACGGCGATCGGTCTCTTTTCAGCGATTTCTTCCTCGATCCACTGACCGGTCAGATGGCTTCTCACGTAGCCGGGGCGGGTTTCTTCCGCTTCCGTCTCAGGCTCTGTCTCCTCCGCCGCAGCGGTAGTAACTGCTTCTGTCTCAGGCGCCTGGGTCGGAGCCTGGGTTGTCTCATCGTTCTTTTTATTGGAACATCCCGCCAGCATCATCACCGACATCGCCAGTACCAATATAAGTGATATTTTTTTCATCGTATTCTCCTTTGTGTTTAAATTATCTATTAATATGTAAACTACATAATAGATCGCTCTGTTTCCGTTCCATAACGGCGGCCTCCGCCTCATTCATATGATCAAATCCAAACAGATGATACATGCTGTGAGCCACAAGAAATGCCAGTTCCCGCTCCTCGGAATGTCCGTAGCTTTCCGCCTGCTCTCTGACCTTGTCCATGGAAATCACGATATCTCCCAGCATCAGTTCGCCGCTCTCCGGGTTAAAGCAGTCCTCATATTCGTCTTCCACATGGGTAAAATCGCCGGGACGCTCAAATTCCAGCAACGGAAAGGAAAGCACGTCCGTCGCTCTGTCGATCTGTCTGAACTCCCGGTTCATCCGGCGGATCTCCTCATCCTCCGTGAGCAGAACGCTTACCTCCGCCTCAAAAGGACATTCGATATCGTCAAGAGCCGCTTCTACAACTCTTTGAATAATCTCCCGATAGGGAAGCGCTGTTTCCTTTTGTGCCTCGTATTCAATCTCTATTGTCATCCTTCATAAAACTCCATCTTTATAATTATACTAAAAAACAAGCCAATTATCAACGCTTCTTTTGTTTCTGACCGGAAAATTCTTTTTTCTCATAATCCTCATAGGCATTCACAATCTTCTGCACCAACGGATGGCGCACGATATCCTGACTGGTCAGGGCGATCACGCCGATATCGTCGATTTTCTGCAATACCCTGAGCGCATGGTTCAGACCTGAGCCGGTTCCCGCCGGCAGATCCCGCTGAGTCATATCGCCAGTCACCACCACTTTGGAGCCAAAGCCGATTCTGGTCAAAAACATCTTCATCTGCGCCTGGGTGGTGTTCTGGGCCTCGTCCAAAATAATAAAGGCATTGTCCAGCGTCCGGCCCCGCATATATGCTAACGGGGCAACCTCGATCAATCCCTTTTCCGCATGGTGGAGATAGCTCTCCGGTCCCAGCATTTGGTATAATGCGTCATACAGCGGCCTTAAATAAGGATCGATCTTGCTCTGCAGATCGCCCGGCAGAAATCCCAGCTTCTCTCCCGCCTCAATCGCCGGCCTAGTCAGGATAATCCGGTTTACCTTCCCCTCTTTAAAAGCCCGTACCGCCATGGCCACGGCCAGATAGGTTTTTCCCGTTCCCGCAGGCCCGGTTCCAAACACGATCATCTTCTCCCGGATCGCATCCACATACTGCTTCTGCCCCAGGGTTTTGGGCTTCACCGGCTTTCCGTCAGTGGTACGGGTGATCACATCTTTATCGATCTCCAGGATCTGATCATCCTTCTCCTGAAATACGAGAGAAAGGGCATAATCC